>NZ_LIQT01000081.1 GCF_001418415.1 Streptomyces hirsutus | reverse complement strand
CCCACCCCACCGGCCCCACCGGTCAGGACGAACCCGACGACGAGCAGGACACCCAGCGCGATGAACGAACCGTTCATCAGGCCGTGTTCGGGGGAGCAGATGTACCGCGACTCGGGCCAGGTCCGCAGGCCGCAGTGCACGTTGCCGAGGTCGCTGATGTTGTTCCGCGCCCAGCTGTAGGCCGGCCGCACCCAAGCCGACTCGACGATCCCCTGGACGACGAAGAACTGCGCCACACCCACGACCCACGCGACGTACCCGATCCGCTCCTTCAACGGCCCACCCTCCGTCGCCTCCCACGTCCCGACCGGCATTCGACGTCGTCCTCCCCCCTCCACCACGTGATCACGCCTGCCCTGCCCTGCCCCCAGGGATCAGAGGCTGGTGAGCAGGCCATCGAGCGGGGCGGGTACGCGATCGGGTTCGAGGGCCTCGACGAGGACGCGGCCGTAGCGGATCTTGCGCCCCTTCTTCGTGCCGAGGAAGCGCCGCAGTTGCTGCTGGGCGGTGCGGCCCTGCTGTGCGGGCTGGCGCAGGAAGGTCTGCAGGGCGCGCAGGTCGCCCTCCGCCCGGACGAGCTCCTCCACCCGTGCCACGCCCAGCGCGCGGATCAGCTCGTCCTCCAGATCCGCCGCGCAGACGAAGAACCGCTGCACCTGCCCTGGTGCCTGCCCTGGTATCTGCTCTTGTGCCTGCGCCGCACCGGCCGCCGCCTCCTCCAAGGCGCGGGCGTAGAAGTCACGTTCCCTCACGTCGCACAGTCCCGTGAGGCGCAGGCCCAGGCCGGGGGGTGGCCCGAGGAGCCGGGCGAAGCGCCCGACACTCATCGCACCGCCCATCGGCAGGACGCAGACCCCTTCCCCCTCCAGATCCCGCCCGCGACGCTCGGCCAGCGCGTCGACGGCCGCCGCATCGCTCGGCCCTTCGAGCAGGACGACCGCCCGGACGGGCAGCCGCGCCGCCAGCTCGCGCGCGGACTCACCGGACCCACCGGCCGCCCATCCAGTGACCGCTTCCCGGAACGCCCCCATGTCAGCCATGGCACGAGTCTGTGCCCTTCCCGGCCGGCACCGCACGGAATTTCCACCGGAGCCCGGCGATCTTCCCCTCGAACCGATCAAGCAGCAGGATGAGGAGGCCGTCGCACGGTGAAGGCGACCGGGGGGAGAGAAGACACGGTGGAGGGGACATGACCGGCCCATGGGTGAAGCTCGAACTGGACGTTGCGGCATTCGACGCGCCCCACTTCGAGACGTACGTGACGCGGTGCCGCGCGGACGGCATCCGCCTGACCACGCTCGCCGAACTGGGCGACACACCGGAACACCGCCGTGCGCTGTACGCACTGAACAAGGAGTGCTCCGCCGACATCCCCGAGCGCGGTGAGTTCTACTCCTTCGAGGAGTACGTCGAGCGGCGCTTCGAGGCCGACGGTTACGACCCCCGCGGCATCGTGATCGCCCTGGACGGCGACGACTGGATCGGCCTGGCGGCCACGTCGGTCCAGGAGGGCTTCCTCTTCAACGAGATGACCGGCGTACGGGCCGGCTACCGGGGCCGCGGCATCTCGATCGCCATGAAGACCTTCGGGATGGCCTTCGTCAGGGAGCAGGGAGCGAGCACGGTCCTGACCTTCCACCACCCGGCGAACGCGAACGCGATCGCCATGAATCGCAGAATGGGATTCGTGGACGCGGCCACGGAGGACTGAGCCCGGCTCGCCGGGCCGAACGCGCCGCCGGCCGACCCGGTCGCCTCTCCGGTGCCGGATCAGTCCTTGCGTCCCGTCGCGGCCACGGTGACACCGAGGCCGATCATCGTGAGCCCGCCGACCCCTCCGACCAGGGAGAGCCGTTGAGGTGAGCGGGCGAACCAGTCCCGCCCGGTCGCCGCGACCAGTCCCCACAGACTGTCGCAGGCCACCGCGATGATGTTGAAGACCAGCCCGAGCAGCAGCATCTGCACCACGACGTGTCCCTGGGCGCGGTCGACGAACTGCGGCAGCACGGCGGCGAAGAACACCATGGTCTTGGGGTTGGCCACCCCGACGGCGAACCCCTCCCACAACGTCCGCAGGCCGCCTTGCGTGGCCTTGTCACCGGTGAACGCGGCCTGCAGCGAGCCGCGTTGCCGCCACGCTGTGACACCCAGGTACACCAGATAGGCGGCACCGGCCAGTTTCAGCAGCGTGAAGACGAGAACGGAGCGCTCCACGATCGACCCGATCCCGAGAGCCACGGCCACGACGAGCACGTAGGCGCCCAACGTGTTTCCCACCACCGTGGTCAGTGCGGCGCGCCGCCCCTGCGCCAACGCCCGCCCGATCACGAACAGCACACTGGGCCCGGGGATCACGATCAGCAGGAACGACATGGCCGCGAAGGCGAGCAAGCGCTCAGCAGACACCATGGCGTTCATGAAAGCACGGGCCGGGTCCGCTCCTCAGCCCCTTTTCGTGGGGCGGGGCGCCGGAGCGTCGAACCGCGGCCCCGTTCTCCGCATCGCGGGTCGACCGCACAGCTGTTGAGCGGCATCGGTTCTCACCGGCATCGATCGTGAAGGGGCATGACCCGGATACGCCAGAAACCCGCCACGAGATGATCCTGAACACCTGGCAGGCCGTCTACGGCGCTGCGACTGCGGCGGCCTGTTCGTCGCGTTCGTGCGGCATCCGCGTCACGGTGGCGGGTGAGAGGTGCTGTCCCTTCGATGCCGCGGCCGAGCCGCTTGTGTTCGGGGGCGACGAGGGTGACGCGTACACCGGAGGAGCGGGTCTCTCCGGTTATCGCCGGGTCGTGGCCGGCGCTGCCGCGGAGGTGGGGGCGTCGCGCAGGCCGAGCCGCAGGTGCTCCACGTGGAAGAGGGCTTGCTCCAGGAGTTCGGCGACGTGGTTGTCGTACAGCGAGTAGACGATGGAGCGGCCGTGACGCTCGCCGGAGACCAGTCCCAGGTTGCGCAGCAGGCGCAGCTGGTGGGAGCAGGCGGAGGCTTCCATGCCGACGGAGTCGGCGAGGTCGCCGACCGAGCAGGGGCCTTCCTGGAGCCGGGCCAGGATGTACAGGCGTGAGGGGGTGGCCAGGGCCTGGAGGGTCGCGGCGACGTCGGTTGCCCCCGCCGCGTCCAGCCGCTCGCGCGGGGTGGCGTTGTTCCGGTCGTCGGCTCCGTGACCCATGGCGCCCATTCTAGCGATGACACCTGAAGACCTGTTCAGGTATTCCTGTACGGTGGTGGTCGTTTCCCCGCCCGCCCGTGAAGGGTTGTTTTGTCATGCCCTCTGCCCTGGATCAGCGGCCCGCGCCGGCCGCCGCCGGGCCGCGTCCCGCCCTGCCGCGGCGCCGCACGCGCGTCCTGGCGCTGCCGGAGGCCCGGTGGGCGCTGGCTGCGCTGGTGCTGTTCCTGCTCGCCCTGCCGCTGTACCTGCTGGGTGCCCCGGGGTGGCTGTGGGGGACGCTGTTCGCCGCGACCTACGTCGCCGGCGGCTGGGAGCCGGGCTGGGAAGGCCTGAAAGCCCTGAAGGACAAGACGCTGGACGTGGACCTGCTGATGGTCGTGGCGGCGCTCGGCGCCGCCGCGATCGGCCAGGTCCTGGACGGTGCGCTGCTGATCGTCATCTTCGCCACCTCCGGCGCCCTGGAGGCCATCGCGACCGCCCGCACCGCGGACTCCGTGCGCGGCCTGCTCGACCTCGCCCCCTCCACCGCGACCAGGCTCCTGCCCGACGGCACGGAGGAGAGCGTCGACGCCGCACAACTGACGGTCGGGGACACGATCCTGGTGCGGCCCGGTGAACGGGTCGGCGCCGACGGACAGGTCCTCGACGGAGCCGGCGAGGTCGACCAGGCGACCATCACCGGCGAGCCGCTGCCGGTGGCGAAGCAGTCCGGGGACGAGGTGTTCGCCGGCACCGTCAACGGCACCGGCGCCCTGCGCGTGCGGGTCGAACGGGACCCGGCGGACTCGGTGATCGCCCGGATCGTGAAGATGGTCGAGGAAGCCTCCGGGACCAAGGCCCCCACGCAGCTGTTCATCGAGAAGATCGAGCAGCGTTATTCGATCGGCATGGTCATCGCGACCCTGGCCGTCTTCGCGATCCCGCTCGCCTTCGGCGACGAGCTGCGGTCGGCTCTGCTGCGGGCGATGACGTTCATGATCGTCGCCTCGCCCTGTGCGGTGGTGCTCTCCACGATGCCGCCGCTGCTGTCCGCGATCGCCAACGCCGGACGCCACGGTGTGCTCGTCAAGTCCGCCGTCGTGATGGAACGCCTCGGGCAGATCGACGCCGTCGCGTTCGACAAGACCGGCACCCTGACCGAGGGCACCCCCCGCGTCACCGACATCCGCCCGCTGCCCGGCAGCGCCCTGGCCGAGGACGAGGTGCTCGCCCTCGCCGCCTCGGCCGAGCACCCCAGCGAGCACCCGCTGGCACGCGCCGTCGTGGACGCCGCCCGCGAACGCGCTCTGGTCCTGGCCGACGCGGGCGACTTCACCTCCGTCCCCGGTCAGGGCGTCACCGCCACCATCGCCGGCCACACCGTCCGGGTCGGCTCCCCGGCCCGGCTGCTGCCCGCCGACGCCGACCCGGCCCACCAGAAGGTGGTGCGGGAGCTGGAGGACGCCGGGCGTACCGCGGTGGCGGTGCTGTGCGACGGCGCACCGGTGGGGGTGCTGGGCATCGCCGACCGGCTGCGGCCGGACGCAGCCGCCACCGTCGCCGCCCTCACCCGCCTGACCGGCCGCCCCCCGGTGCTGCTGACCGGCGACAACGAGCGCGCCGCCCGGCACCTGGCCGCCGAGGTCGGCATCACCGACGTCCGCGCCGGGCTGCTGCCACAGGACAAGGTCACCGCCGTGCGGGAATGGCAGGAGCAGGGCCGCACGGTGCTCGTCGTCGGCGACGGCGTCAACGACGCACCCGCGCTGGCCGCCGCCCATTCGGGGATCGCCATGGGCAAGGCCGGCTCCGACCTCGCCCTGGAGACCGCCGACGCCGTCGTGGTCCGCGACGAGCTGGCCACCCTCCCCACCGTCGTGAACCTCTCGCGCACCGCCCGCCGCCTGGTCGTCCAGAACCTGGCCATCGCCGGGGTGTTCATCACCGCCCTGGTCGCCTGGGACCTGATCGGCACCCTCCCGCTTCCCCTCGGCGTCGCCGGACACGAGGGCTCCACCGTCATCGTCGGCCTCAACGGCCTGCGCCTGCTGCGCGAGGCAGCCTGGACCAACCCTGCCAAGGACACCGCATGAGCAAACGCACCCGCCGTGCCGCCCCCGCGACGGGGGCGGCACGGCCCACCATCACGGTCTGCCGCGGCTGCTGCTGCGGCACCCCCAAGATCCCCGGCCTCGATCACACAGCCCAACTGCGCGACCTGCGCCAGGCCGTGGACGGCGCCGCGACCGTACGGGTCACCGGCTGCCTGGGCGCGTGCGAACGCGCCAACGTCATCGTCGTCCAGCCCTCCGCCGAAGGCCGCAAGAACGGCGGCGCCCCCGTCTGGCTCGGCCTGGTTAACGACCCCGACGCCACCACCGACATCACCACCTGGGTCGGCAACGGCGGCCCCGGCCTCGCCGACCCGCCCGGCATCCTCGACCTCTACACCTTCCAGCCCTCACGCCGCATCCGCGCCGAACTCCACGACTGACCGGCCTCCCGGGCCGGGCGCCGTCGCAATCGGGACCGCCTGAGCGGGCACGGTGCTGACCGCGACGCCCATGCCGACGGCCAAGGCCACGGTCGCGAGTCGGGCTTTGAACCTTGAGGACTTCGTCATCCGTTCTCCCCGCAAAGTCGTTCGGGTAGGTCTCCCGAGGCCGGTCCACCCCCGTGGGTCCGGCCTGCGGTGACACCAACCGAGCCTGGGCCGCGGGATCTTGTCCGGCAACGGTTTGCGCTGTCCGGGACAAGGGCCGGACTGTCCGGGCCGGTCGGAAGGCTGTCCGGAACGGCGAAGGAGGAACGTCCGACGTGGCCGGGACGGGGATTGCCGGGTGTGAGACGCGTGACGACAATGACGGAATGGCGATCTTAGGCGGCTTGGAGCCCGGTGAGGCGCGGACTTCGGCCGAGTACGTCGGACTGCTGCGGCGGCTCAAGGAGCACAGCGGTCTGACCTACCGGCAGTTGGAGGAGCGGGCCGCCGAACGCGGCGACGTGCTCGCGCGCAGCACCCTCGCGGACGTCCTGCGCCGGGACGTACTGCCGAGGGCCGAGGTCGTCGCGGCGCTGGTACGGGCCTGCGGCCCCGAGGAGGACGTGGCCGAGTGGCTCGCCGCCCGGCAACGGCTCGCGGAGTGCGAGCGCCTCACGGGCGCGGAGATGCCGGAGGCCTCCGGGGCCGGCCACGCGCCGGAGCCTGATGGCGTCCTGGACGCCGATCGTGTCCCGGGGACGGGCCGTGTCCCGGAGGGCGAGGCTGCCGGTGGCGGTCGTACACGTACCGTCCCGCTCGCCCCACTCGTCGCGCTGGCCTCGCTCGGGACGGTCGTCCTGCTCGTCATCGCGGCGGTGGTTCTGCTGCCGGACGACGAACGGACGGGGGACTCCAAGGGCGGTGGCGCGGCCGGGCCGACTCCCGGGTGGTCGCGGGTACGGCCGGTCGGGGCGCCGACGTTGTGCCTGACCGACGGGGAGGCCCGGGTGGACGGCGACACCAAGACGGTCGCCGTGCAGCGGCCCTGCACGGAGGCGGTGCCGCCGCGCACGTATCTCCAACGGGAGTCCGACGGCCTGTACATCATCAAGTGGGACCACCCGGACCACGGCCCCGGCTGCCTCACCGTCCTCGACGGGGGACCGTTCCACGGGATGCTCGAACCCTGGCCCTGGAAGGCCTGCCAGGGCGGCAGCACCGCCCAACGGTTCCGCATCGAGCGTGCCCCCGGCGGCGGCACGGACCACTGGCGGTTCAGGCCGGCCCAGGACGCGGAACCCCTGTGCGTCGGCATCCGCGAGAGCGCCGAGGACCCCGACGGCTCCCAGGGCTCCGACAAGGCGGGCGCGGTGGCCGTGGCCCAGCGGTGCACCGTGCAGGACGCCAACGGCCAGGTGTTCATCATCGAGCCGGAGTGACACGCCGACGCCGGACGCGCACCCACCACCGAACCCGCCCCCCACCCCTCGTCGTCCGGAAATCCGACCCATCCATGAGGTGCCACCCATACATCACCGGCTTCCCAGGGCCGTCCCGTCAGCGTATGAGCGTGAGACGTGCAGCCGAAAGGGGCGCCGGAAGCCACCTCCTGTGCCTGCGGGCGCCCCTCCTGCAATCACTCCCTCACCAAGAGGACCCACGCCAGGCCTGTACCTTGGGTGTGCGGGCGAGGCCGTCACCGGAGTGACAACGAGTCGCCATGCCGCCTGCGTACGTGTCCGGTCCACTCCGGAGTCGGGGGGATCTGGGAGTCATCAAGCCCTAACGGGCCCTCCCGTACCCGGAACAACCCGCCAGTTGCTCCCGTATGAAGTGCAGTAGGCGTACGACCAACGGTTGTCGTTCGTCTGGACCCCCCTCGCAATCTTCGTGCTCTTGCCATTCGTGCAGGTGACCTTCGCGTAGTAGGCGAAGGTCACGTCACAACGAACCCCGTACGTCCTGCCGTCCACATCCCACGGCTCACCGTTGGTGCACCACGAAGGAAGGGCCAGCGCGCCTTGCGGTGCCGCCTCAACGGCCTGTGCGGGAACGGCTACGGAACCGAGAGCGAGGACAGCTCCCCCGAGTCCGACACCAAGAGCGGAACGAATACGCACGATGTACTCCTTCTCAGCCGCTTACGGATTCAGCTGGAGCGCCCCCAACTGACGGCCTCAAGAATGGCAAGGACGAAGAATGAGGAAAG
Source organism: Streptomyces hirsutus (assembly GCF_001418415.1). Lineage (GTDB taxonomy): Bacteria > Actinomycetota > Actinomycetes > Streptomycetales > Streptomycetaceae > Streptomyces > Streptomyces hirsutus. The sequence goes on along the minus strand of NZ_LIQT01000081.1, from coordinate 12,320 downwards.
TGGAGAAAGCTGTCCCGGACAGGGCATGGACTGTCCGGCCTGGCCAGGGCCCTGTCCGAGAAGTGTCCGGGACAAGTCTGCCGCAGCGAATGCCGGATTTACTGCGGCGGAGCCCCTACGGTGATCACCGCGACCTGCGGCGGGCTGCCCCGGCCGCCGAGGCGAGGTGTACGCATTTACTGCGGCAGCATCGGAAGGGTGGGGCGGGCATGACTATCGAACCAGTGACCGAACTCGGAGCCGAGTGCGCGCTTCGGCTGCCACGCGCCCGGGTCGCGCCGCCGGCGTCGTACACCGTGGCCATCGAGCGGTATCTCACCGGCGAGGGCATCGCGAAGTCCTTCGCGCGGATCTACCGGACCTCGCTGACGACATGGGATGGATGTTCGCCGGTGAACCCGCGCCGACCGGACCCGTTCGGCCCCGGCCTCGGCCGCGATCCTCGAAGAGGTCGTCGCGGCGGCCTCGACGGTGAGGAAGCCGTGGGGCACGCTGTGGGCGACGGCCCTGCGGAACAACCCGCGCGCCTGCTCCACGGCCATCAGGCAGGCGACCGATCCCGCGCCCGCGGAGTGCCCGGCGACCGTGACGTTGCCGGGATCACCACCGAACGCGGCGATGTTCTCCCGAACCCAGCGCAGAGCGGCCACCTGGTCGAGCAGCCCGCGGTTGTCGGGGAAACCCGGTACGTGGCCGAAGCCCTCGAAACCGACCCGGTAGTTGCAACTCACCACGACCACCCCGGCACGGGCGAGCGCGGTGCCGTCGAAGTCGGGCTGGGCGGAGGAGCCGAAGGTGTACGCGCCGCCGTGGATCCAGAACAGCACCGGCAGCGGCCCTCCGTCCGGCTGCCGCCGTACCCACACGTTGACGGTGAGAACGTCCTCGTCCTCCTCGCGCCACCTCGGCGAACCGGGCAACTCCGCCGACTGCGGCGCGACGGGCCCGAAAACCGTGCAGTCCCGCGGTCCGCTCCAGCCGTGAACGGGCTGAGGCTCGCGGAAACGGCGGGGGCCGAAGGGCGCGGCGGCGTACGGCACACCGAGGACGGCCACCACACCGTCGACCGGCCGCCGGCCGCGCACCGGGCCGCTCGTCGTCCGGAACTCCGACCCCGCCCACGATGTGTTGTTCCCCATGCGCCACCAGCCTTCCACGGCCCTCTGCGGCTTCGCGAGCGGCTCGTCGGTTCCGAACCGTGAGAACCGTGGCCGGTTTCCAATGTCGGACGCGGAGAGAACCACCAGGCCGCCTCAGGCGACCCCCACCACCGAACCCGGAGCGTTCCACGGCCGTGAGCAACGGAGAGTCGACACCGCGCTGATCCCCACCACCCGCACCCGAAGGCACTGTCCCACGGGAACTGTGGCTCTACCTGGGAGGATTGCGGGTCAGGGACCCCACGAACGCACTCCACGCACCAGCCCGCACACGAACCACCGGGCCTTCCGCCCGTTTCGAGTCACGTATGAGAGTGCCGTCGGCGGAGCAGGCGCATTCCACGCACTCGGTGCCGCTGCCGCCGCTGTAGGAGGACTTGAACCAGTTGGGCTCTGACGGTGTCGTCATCAGGACTCCTTGCTGATCCGATCGATGAGATCGGCGGAGGACTCGAGGTCGAGTGCCTGTGCGCTGAGGTATTCGAACGCCAACCTATAACGCTCCAGTTCCTGTGGCTTCTCCATGAACAGCCCACCGCCGAGGAGATCCACGTACACCACGTCCAGTTCAGGAGCCTGACCGCGTAGGACGGCGAAACTGCCGACGGCCGCCGCGTGAGCGCCACGGGCGAAGGGCAGGACCTGCACGGTGATGTGCGGACGCTGCGTCATCGCGAGCAGGTGTTCCAGCTGCCCCCGCATCACCTCGCGGCCACCGACCTGCCGTCGGAGTGCTGCCTCGTCAATCACGCACCAGATGTGCGGCGGTTCCTGGCGGTCCAACAGTTCCTGCCGCTTCATGCGGATGTCGACCATGTGCTGTACCTCCCGCTCCGGGCAGTGCGCCTCCGACGCCCGGTGAACGGCTTCTGCATAAGGACGTGTCTGGAGGAGGCCCGGGATGTACATGCACGCATAGTGGTCCTCGCGTACGACTTCGTCCTCAAGTGTGAGCATCAGGTTCATGGACTCGGGGATGGGGTCTGCCAGTGAGCGCCACCACCCCTGGATCTTCGCGCCCTTCGCTAGCTCGATGAGGGCGAGCCGTTCCTCGTCTGAGGCTTCGTACTCCCGGCAAAGGGCTTCCACGGCGGGCCACTTGACCGTGCCCTCCTTCGTCTCGTAGCGACTGAGCGTTGCCTTTGAGATGCCTACCCGGGCGCCTGCTTCCTCGAGCGTCAGGCCCTTGCGCTCACGCAGTCGGCGCAGGTCGGCGCCCAGCTGGCGCCTGCGGGTCGTCGGTCCAACTGGCATAGAAGTAGCCCTTCGATTCGATCACTTCAGAGCGTCCACAGGTGTGGGACGCCGGGGCAAGACGGCGTGTGCGCGGGGGCGCTCAGTGCGCTTCCGTGCTCCCACCAACGCGTGATGAGAGTTCCATTTTGAGAGTTTCAATGCAACTCTCGGTGTGGAATGAGCTTCAGCGTGTAACCATCGTGGCCCAGGTAGGAGTTGAACCGTGGAGCATGTCGCCTACAAGTCCCTGACATCTTGGGGGCTTCCCTTCCTCGCGGAGCCGGAAGAGGTCTCAGCCTTGCGCAGCCTCGTGCGGACGCATCTGGAAGCCTGGGGCTTCCAAGAGTTCATCGACTCGGCCCAACTGTGTGTCAGCGAGCTCGTCGCAAACGTGATCACGCACATCGGTCGAGGGACCCCGGCCCATCTCGCCGTCCTCCTCAACGGAACCCGTCTCCGCATCGAGGTGCGCGACCCCGACGCCCGCGCGCTTCCCACCCTCCTGGAATCCAGTGACGACGCCGAAGGAGGACGAGGTATGGCGCTGGTCGACGCCCTCGCGGATCGCTGGGGCGTCGAACTGCACGGCGACTGCAAGGTGACATGGTGCGAACTCGTCGCCGTACCGGCCGTGCCCGAGGGGCATACGGGCGGCGCGCGGGGAGCGAGAGCCGCGAAGGTGCTCAGCTTTTACGGAGAGAGCGAGCCCTGCACCACGTCCCGGCGAAGCCGGCTGAGCTCCATGGCGGCCGAGGCGACCGCCATCGACGTCATCGCCGACCTCCTGCACTGGCTTCAGGCTCACGGCCATGACGCCGACGACATCCTCGACCGCGCTCAGACGCGCTTCGAGGCCGGACTGGATGCGGCTCGCGCTCTTCGGTGAAGGTCAGCCCGCAGCCACCGCCTTGGCATACGACAACACGTCCGCAGGGATGGGATGTCTCACCTTCCAGGTGACGGCCATCGGCTTACTGCCCTCGTGCCTCTCGTACTCGGCAGGCCCCAACAGCATCCACGGCTGAGCACCGCCTATGTCGGTGGTCTTGTAGCGGCGGACGAACAGCAGCACCTGGCTGCCCTGAGCGACGTGACGCTGGTATCTCAGCCCCGTCGGGGACGTCTCCGAGGTCTGGTTCTGGGACTCCCAGTGGAACCGCGTCTCGCTCAATGCGAAGTCCCGGTAGCGGGTCTGCGGGGAGAAATCCTTCTCGTCCTTTTCGAGGGTGATGAGGAGCGCGTCGGTCTTCACGGACTCGCACCACCTCACTCCTTCCCGGAAGTCGCCCGGCATGAAGCCCCCGATGTCGGACTGGCCGAGAGCGGGAAGGATCTCTTCACGGGTGTAGGAGGCGTGCACGGCCAGCGGAACACCCCGGTCTCCGGACGCCCCGAGGAGGGGGATGGGCACGTGCTCGGTGTGCGCGAGGTTGTACGCCAGCACTTGGCGCAGCTCGCTGCGGAAAGCATGCTGCTTTCGAAGGATGGCGAACCCGGCGTCGTAGTGCGCGAAGCCCTTCCTCGTGACACCGCCCAGCGGCCACAGCTGGAAGAAGAGCATGCGTGCGTACGCTTTTCCCTGCTCATCGAGGTCGTTGTAGGCAGGGGCGTCGTCTTCGAGCATGCGCGTGTACTCGGCCACGCGCAGCGGGTCATCGACGTGGAGGAAGGCAGGTATCCGTTTGAGGAGCTCAGGCTCTCCCTCGGGTGCCTCGCGGTCCATCAATCCGGCGCGACGGAGCAGCCTGGTCCACGAGTTCCCGTTCCCCCGGTACATCTCCTTAAGCTCCCGCCCGCTTTCCTCCAGGTAACGGCTGAGACGGGGCTCTGCGTACTCGGCCACTTCACGCGCCAGCGTGGTCACGTTGACGCTGAGCTGATCCTTGATGTTGGCGATAATCGTGCGCTTGGCCTTCTCCTCGAGCATGATCTCGCAGCCGGAGGGGAGCTGCGGGAAGTCATGCTCGATGTGGTCCAGCAGCCGCTTGCGTGTCAGGTTCGTCAGGGCACGGAACTGGTTCTCGAAACGGAACTCCTTGCGGTGCTGGCTGATGAAGTCCAGGACGGTCAGCACCGCCTTGTTGTCGGAGCGCCGGAGACCACGGCCGAGCTGCTGGAGGAACACGGTCGCGCTTGAGGTGGGACGGAGGAGGAGCAGGGTGTCGACATCGGGGATGTCGACACCTTCGTTGAAGAGGTCGACCGAGAAAACCACCTGTAGATCACCGGACTTCAGGTCCGCGAGCGCCTGTCGCCGCTGATCAGCTGGCGTCTCCCCGGACACGGCGACGGCGTTGAAACCGGCGGAACGGAAGGACTCCGCCATAAAGTGCGCATGAGCGACGGAGACGCAGAACCCCAACGCCCGCATACGGCTGGGGTCCGCCACCTTCTCCTCGATGGCCTTCACGACGAGGCCAGCGCGGACCGTGTTACCCGTCAGGACGTTGCTGAGCGAGCTCACGTCATAGGCTCCCCGCTTCCACTCCACGGCGCTCAGGTCGGTGTTGTCGCTGATGCCGAAGTAGTGGAAGGGGCAGAGGAGGTTGTTGTCCAGCGCCTCCCACAGGCGCATCTCGGCGGCGATTCGGCCGTCGAAGAACTCGTCCTGGACGTTCTTGCCATCCATGCGTTCGGGGGTGGCCGTCAGACCGAGCAGTTCCAGCGGCTGGAAGTGGTCAATGATCTTCCGGTACGTCGGCGAGGTTCCGTGATGGAACTCATCGATCACGATGACGTCGAAGTGGTCGGGGGCGAGGCGATCAAGCGCCCTCGCGTTGAGCGACTGCACGCTTGCGAAGACATGCGTCCAGCGCTCCGGGATCTCCCCGCTGTGCAGGGGCTCTCCGAAGTTCGCGTCGAGTAGGACGTCCTGGTAAGTCCGCATGGACTGCTGCAGGATCTCCTTGCGGTGGGCGACGAAGAGGAGGCGCAGGTCGCGCTCGTGCCTCCGGCGGAGATGCTTGTAGTCCAGCGCGGCCATGACCGTCTTGCCCGTACCCGTGGCCGCCACCAGGAGGTTGCGGTGCCGATCGTGCAGCTCGCGCTCGACGGCAAGGCGCTCGAGCATGTCGCGCTGATGGGGGTACGGCCGTACCTCGAGGCCGGACAGCGTGATGGGGCGGTCTGCTGAGGAAGGACCACCGGCCATTGTCAGTGCTTCCTGAAGGCGACTGCCGTCGGTGTGGGGTTCGTACGTCTCGAAGGACGGGTCGTTCCAATACGACTCGAACGTCGCCTCGAACTTCCGCATCACCTCGGGCGTGGCCACGGAGGACAGGCGTACGTTCCACTCGAGGCCGTCGAGGAGCGCGGCCTTCGACAGATTCGAGCTGCCGACGTACGCCGTGTGATAGCCGCTGTTTCGCTGGAACAGCCACGCCTTAGCGTGAAGCCGGGTCGACCGCGTTTCGTAGTTGACCTTCACCTCGGCATGGAAGTCTTCGACCAGGCGGTCCAGGGCTCGACGCTCGGTGGCCCCCATGTACGTGGTGGTCAGAACCCGTATCGGCACACCGCGCTCCCGGGCCGCCCGCAAGGACCGCTCGATGACGCGCAGCCCGTGCCATTTAACGAAGGCGCACAGGAGGTCCACGCGGTCGGCAGTAGCGAGCTCCGCGCGCAATTCAAATCCGAGGCTTGGGTCCTCGGGGGAGTTCGTCAGGAGCGCGGTGTCAGAGAGCGGGATGCCGGGGCGCACGGCGAAAACTCCAGGTGCTTCCTGCTGTGTGATCGCTAGGAGCTGCCGAGGGCCGTCTGCGACGAGGTCCACCCACTCCTGAGCTCCGTTGAGCGTGCTGATGGACTCCAAGATGTGGTTGGCCGCGTACACGCGATCCTCAACGGGCAAGTTCTGCAGGACGCGACGCACAGTGTGAGAGACGTGCCGTGCAAGTAGATGAGGGACCGACTCAGGACCTACTGCGTCGCTCACCGGATGCCAGCCGAGTTGGGAGAGCTCCTTCAACTTCTGCTCGAAGCGGAGCGTGATCAGTTGCTCGTACAGGCCTGGCGCGGGGTGGGTCAGATCCTCCAGCTCGGACACATGGGCTCCTTCGAGTGCTCGGGGCAACGGGCTCATGTGTAACAGAGAGCTCTGACAATCCGGGCAGAGGTGGTCCGAGAGTGCAAACCCTCATGCTTCAACACGGCTTATTTTAAATACAGTTGACAAAATTGATCACTCTCGTTCAAGTATGGGCGGGTGGAAATCGAACGAGTCATCGGGCATATAGACGGTGTTCCTGTGGGCGCGGTCTTCCATCGGCGACTAAACGTGATGCGGGCGAAACTGCACCAAACGAACCAGAGGGGCATCTCCTGGCTCGAGGACCAAGACGGCCGCAAGGTCGGAGACGCGATCGTCCTGCACGGAGGCTACGAGGACGACGAGGACCACTGGGACTGGATTCGGTACACCGGGGCTTCGAAGAACGAGGACAAGGAGCCCAGCGGCAGGCTGCTCCGAAGCCAGTCGTGGTCGTACGTGGACAACGCTGCGCTCCGGCTCAGCTACGAGCGGGGACACCCCATACGCGTGATCCGAGGATACGAGGGGGACCCGCGGTACTCACCGTTCGACTCCTATAGGTATGACGGCCTATACATGATCACGGGTGTTCGTACGACTACTTCCAAGCGTCCGGCCCCTGACGGGTCACCGATTGACATTTGTCAGTTCGATCTACGCCGCTTGCTGGGGCGTGAGCAGGTGCAGACCCCGCTCGAACGTCTTGTTGCTGATGTGTTGGCAGAGCTCGATGACGAGCAAGACCAGCAGGGCGACGAGCAGCAGTACGCGGAGAAGTTCCCGCGATCGCGCAGCATGCGGGTGCGTCGCCTGGTCCGGGATACGGCTGCCGCAGAGCGGATCAAGCAGCTCTACGAGGGGGTGTGCCAGCTGTGTGGCCTCCGACTGGTCGGGCCGGATGGTGAGCCGTACAGCGAGGGCGCCCACATACGGCCTTTGGGGAAGCCTCATCATGGCCCCGACGTCGAGCCCAACATTATGTGCCTCTGTCCTAATTGCCACGTGCGGCTTGACATTGGCGCGATTGCGATAGGCGAGGACTGGTCTGTCATCGCGCGTGCAGATGTATCGGGTGCGAAGCTCTTGTCGAAGCTCACCGTGAAGGACGGCCATCGAGTTCACCAGGAGCACCTCCGCTACCACCGTAGGTATTGGGAGAAGAAGGGTCCTACTCAGACGCATTAGAGGGAGCATGGAAGGCGTCTGCTTCTCGGCCCGCGATAGGATCCGCGACCTGCTGTCGACCTGAGAAGGAGAGCGACGACCGTGACGGCCATCGCGGTGACCGGGCACATGGACCTGACCGAGGACAGCACCCCTCTGGTCTGCACCGCTTTGGACGACCTGCTCAAGCCGTACGTCGACTCCCTCTTCGCCGAAGCGGTCCTTGCCGCCTGTGGACGCCTGACCGTCGTCATCCCCTTCCAGGACTACCGGCAGAACAAGGTCAAGCCCGACCACGCCGCCCTCTTCGACCACCTCGTCGAAGCCTCCCGGGACTTCGAGCGGTGGCCGAGAAGTGTCTGGGCCACGGCCAGGCAGACGAGTTAGGAGTCGCTGAACAGGGTTGGCCTGCAAGGGCATCGCGTTGCCCTGATCCCGTCGTCGCTCTTCCCGTACAGTGCCGTCAAGAGGGTGTTCGGGTCTGTCCTCACGCACGAATCTCGGACGCCCTTCACCCGCTCCGGAGGCCACACCGCAGAGCTGCGGTCGCGCTCGGCAGGAGCGTGTAGCCATCGGAGGTCTGAGGCCGGCGATCAGGGGAGGAAGCCCTGAAGTGTCCTGACAGGTCGCCTGATGCGCGTCGCGCCGCCCATGGTGCCGTCTCCACCACCCTGGCCCTGTGCAGTGATCGCGCCCTGCGCGAGCTCGTGGATGTCGCCACGCCGATCGGGTCCGGTATCGGCGGCAAGTCGGCCCTGCTGGAGGTCGCCGGAACACCGGTCTTCGTGAAGCGGGTGCCCCTCACCGATCTGGAGAGGCAACCGGACAACGTCCGCTCCACGGCGAACGTGTTCGAGCTGCCGGCCTTCTGCCAGTACGGCATCGGCACCATCGGCGCGCCGGGCTTCGGGGCCTGGAGGGAACTCGCCGTGCACACCATGACGACGAACTGGGTGCTCGCGGGGGAGTACGAGGGCTTCCCCCTGATGTACCACTGGCGGGTGTTGCCGGATTCCACGCCCCTGCCCGAGGAACTGGCCGACGTCGAACGGGCTGTTGCCTACTGGGGCGGTGGACCGGAGGTGCGCCGTCGGATCGAGGCGCTTCAGCAGTCCTCGGCGAGCGTCGCGCTGTTCCTGGAGTACATCCCGCAGAATCTGCACCAGTGGCTGGGTGAGCGGATGGACGCAGGCGGGGAGGCCGCCGACCGGGCCTGCGTCATGGTGGAGAGGGACCTGGAAGCCGGGACCTCGTTCATGAACAGCCGTGGCCTCCTGCACTTCGACGTCCACTTCGAGAACATCCTGACCGACGGCCGACGTCTTTTCTTCGCCGACTACGGGCTTGCGGTCTCCTCCCGGTTCGAGCTGTCGCCGGAGGGGGCCGGCTTCTTCGACCGGCATCGGACCTACGACCGCTGCTACTCGGTCAGCTATCTGGTGAACTGGCTGGTCACCGCCCTGTACGGATACCGGAGGGACGACCGCGAGGCGCAGGTACGCGCTTATGCGCAAGGCGAACGTCCCAGGGAAATCCCAGAGGAGGCCGCGGCGATCCTCGCCCGACACGCACCGCTCACCGCGGTGATGGCGGACTTTTTCCGCACGTTCGAGCGCGAGAGCAGGGAGACCCCTTACCCGCTGGAGGAGATCCGCCGAACGGGCTGTATGTACAGCGCGTCCCTCGACTGACGGACCCCTGAGGCCGGCACTCGGACACGGCCCGGCTGTACAGGTGGTAGTACCCGTCGAAGGCGCCGGCGACGGGGGTCTTGACCGTCGGCTTGCTCACCGGGGAGAAGCAGTCCGCCGCCCTTCTGTCGGCCGGCTACCGCGTCGTCACCTACGACCGCCGCGGCTTCGGCCGGTCCGGCCAGCCCGCCACCGGCTACGACACCTTCGCCGCCGACCTGAACACCGTCCTGGAGACCCTCGACCTGCGTGACACCGTCCTCGTCGGCTTCTCCATGGGCACCGGCGAAGTCGGCCGCTACCTGGGCACGTACGGCTCCGCCCGGTTCGCCAAGGCCGCCTTCCTCGCCTCCCTGGAGCCGTTCCTGCTCCAGACCGACGACAACCCCGGGGGCGTCGACGGCGCCGTCTTCGAGGGCATCGCGCAGGCCGTCACCGCCGACCGCTATGCCTGCTTCACCGCGCTCTTCAACGACTTCTACCTTTGATCTTGGCTAGTGCTCCGCCCTTCAGGACGGGGGTGAAGGCCATCTCCGGACTGCTCCGACCCGCGCTGTTTGTACGGGGCCGCAGTGTTGTCATCGGCCGTGGGACGCTGCTGATTCTCGATGTACTGGCGTACGACGGTCAGCGGTGCCCCGCCGCAGGATCCGGCGAAGTAGGAGCCGGACCAGAAGTGGCCGCCCCACAGATACCGGCGGACGTGAGCGTTGTACTCCTTGCGCAGCAGGCGGGCGGAGACGCCCTTGAGGGAGTTGACCAGCTTGGAGAGCTGGACCTTCGGCGGGTAGTGCACCAGGAGGTGCACGTGATCCTCTTCGCCGTCGAACTGCTTCAGTTCGGCCTCGAAATCGGTACAGACCTCCCGCATGATCTCCTCGCACCTGGTCAGCATGGCGTCGGTGAACGCCTCTCGCCGGTACTTGGTGACGAAGACCAAATGGGCATGCAGGTTGTACACGACGTGACGGCCGGTGCGTACATCAGGGTTTGGATTCCAGCGTGGTGACATAAACCAAATGGTACAGTGATCGCGTGAACACGGAGCGTGCGCTGAAGGGGTGGCAGTACGGGCATCGCGCCCGGCTGGCGCTGACGCCTGCGCAGGCTCGGCTTGTGGACGATCAGGCTCATGCGGCGCGGGCGATGTGGAATCAGCTCCATGACCTGTGGACCATGACGCCGAAGTGCCAGAGGTCGCTGTCCCGCATGGACCAGACGTTGCGTCAGGCGCGTAAGGAGATCGACTGGTACGCGGTGCTGCCCGCACAGGCCGCACAGGCGGTCCTCAAAACGTACTTCCAGGCGTGGAAGAACTGCTGGGACGGGCGGGCCGACGCACCGACCTTCAAGGCCCGCATCCGCACCGTCATGTCTGTGGACATCCCGCAGGGCCGGGACCTCCAGATCAAGCGGGTGCACCGACGGTGGGGCATGGCCAACATCCCCAAGGTCGGCCGCGTTCGGTTCCGCTGGACCCGTGATCTCCCGGTGGGCAAGGCGGCGAACAAGGAGAACCGGATCACCGGCGCCCGGCTGGTCAAGGACGCCCTCGGCTGGCATATCGCCTTCCGCGTCCAGAGCCTGGAGCCCAGGCCCGCACCACATGGCGGCGGCGAGGTCGGCATCGACGCCGGGGTGAACCTGCCCCTGGCCCTGTCCGACGGCAACCACCAAAACCACGGCCGCCCGCCCCGCCTGCCCGACGGCACCGCCGACCGGGACAAATGGCTGAACCCGGACGAGAAGGCCAAGCTGCTCCGCCTGGAACAACGGGCCGCACACCGCACATCCTTCCGCAGGCCGAAGGAGCGCAGCTCCAACCGACTGCAAAAAACCTACGACCAGATCAAGCAGCTCCGCGCAAGAGCCACGCGCCGCGCCGTTGACTGGCAACACCAGACCACAACGAACCTCGCCCGCACCTACGGCACGGTCGTGGTCGAACAACTCACCATCACGAACATGGTCAAGTCCGCCAGGGGAACCATTGAGGAACCCGGGAAGAATGTCGCGCAGAAATCCGGCCTGAACCGCTCCATCAACCAAGAGGCATGGGGCCGCACCGTGACGATGCTGACGTACAAGACCGCCCGGCACGGCGGCACCTTGCACAAGGTCCCCGCCCCGAACACCTCCCTGCGTTGCTCCGCGTGCGGCTTCATCACGCCCGGCAGCCGGGAGTCCCAGGCCGTGTTCGTGTGCAAGAACCCCGACTGCGGCTGGGAAGGCAACGCCGACCACAACGCGGCCCGCAACGTCCTGCATCTGTACCGGACGGGCCTCGCGCTCGTCCCGGCTGCCGGGAGGGCAGTCGTCAGGCGTCCCCGTGGCGTCAAGCCCGCTGCCGCAAGGTAAGCGGGAATCTCCTCCCTGAGTTTGTGAAGGGAGGAGAGCGCTTCAAAACCTGGACGAGAACCTCGGCACCCGGATCAGCGAGGAGGCCGTCCGCAACAGCTGGAACGTCGCCGCCGGCTCCTCCTGGCACGCCTCGCTGGCCTGCGTGGCGACCTGGACCACCGACTTCCGCGCCGACATTCCCAAGGTCGACGTCCCGGCGCTGATCCTGCACGGCACCGCCGACCGCATCCTGCCGATCGAGGCCACCGGGGAGCCGTTCCGCCGGGCCCTCCCGCAGGCCGAGTACGTCGTCGTCGACGGCGCCCCGCACGGCCTGCTGTGGACCCACGCCCAGGAGGTCACCGACGCCCTGCTCGCCTTCCTGGCCAAGTAGGACCGGAAGCGGCCGGACTCCACCGCCCCGGGCCGCCCTGTGCGCCCCTCGCCCGACAGGAGAGGGGCGCACGGCCCGCCTCCAGGTCCGGGACCTCGTCGTCCCTCTCGAAAACCCGTCCTCGTCATCCAAGTCCGGGTCCATGTCCCCCGTCGCACCGCCGTCGTGCCGTGGCGCTCCCCGTACGTGCGGCCCGAGCCGCACCGGCAGGTGGCCGACCGTTGCGGGGGCCACGGGAGGGCGCGGCCGTGGGCCCCCGGGGCGCGCTGCGGCACCACAGGCCGTGCCCGCCTGCGCAGGCGGGC
>NZ_LIQT01000080.1 GCF_001418415.1 Streptomyces hirsutus | reverse complement strand
GTGTTCGGCCGGGATCGGGAAGTTCCCGTCGCCGAGGGCTATGGATACATCGGTGTATCGGATACGTTCGCGTATCGAACGGAGGTGGCGGGGTGACCGGGGACGGCAGCACGGGGCGCGGGGCCGGGCGGGTGACCAGACGCCGCGTCCGCACGCGCGCCGACCTTCTCCGGGCGGCGTTCGCCGTGTTCGCGGCCAAGGGCTTCGGACACGTCTCGATCGAGGAGGTCTGCGAGGCCGCCGGATACAGCAGGGGTGCCTTCTACTCGAACTTCGCCACCCTGGACGAGTTGTTCTTCGCCCTGTACACGGAGCGCGCCGAACTCATCGCCGCGCAGGTCTCCGCAGCCCTCGCCGGTGGCGGCCCCGACCTCGACGTGCCCGCCACCGTGGACCGCGTCACCGAGGTGCTGCTGCTCGACCGGGACTGGCTGCTGGTGAAGACCGACTTCCTGGTGCGCGCCGCCCGCGACCCCGACGTCTCCCGCACCCTGCTGGAACACCGCGCCAGGCTGCGCCGCGCCATCGCGGACCACCTGGACCGGGCCCGAGGCCACACCGCACTGCCCGCCGTTCTCGGCACCGTCGAGGGCGCCGCGCACGCCGTGGTCGCCGCGTACGACGGAGTCACCACCCAACTGCTGCTGGACGGGGACGTGGAGCACGCCCGCGCCTGGCTGAAGCAACTGCTGACGGCGCTGCTGACCGACGGCAGCGCCGAATCGGCCGCGCACCGACGCGGATGAGGAAGGGACTTCTCGCCATGGATGCCGACGTCATCGTCGTCGGAGCGGGTCTCGCGGGCCTGGTCGCGGCCCACGAACTGACCAGCCGGGGCCGCAGGGTCGCCCTCGTCGACCAGGAGAACGCCGCCAACCTCGGCGGACAGGCGTTCTGGTCCTTCGGCGGGCTGTTCCTCGTCGGCTCCCCGGAGCAGCGGCGCCTCGGCGTCAAGGACTCCTTCGACCTGGCCTGGAGCGACTGGCAGGGCAGCGCCGGGTTCGACCGGCTCGAGGACGAGGACACCTGGGCGGTGCGCTGGGCGCGCGCCTACGTCGAGTGGGCGGCGGGGGAGAAGCGGTCCTGGCTGACCGGGCACGGCATCTCCTTCCTGCCCACCGTCGGCTGGGCCGAACGCGGTGACCTCCGCGCGGACGGGCACGGCAACAGCGTGCCCCGCTTCCACATCGCCTGGGGCACCGGTACCGGCGTCGTCGAACCCTTCGTCGGCCATGCCCGGCAGGCCTCGCGCGACGGTCTGCTCACCTTCCACCACCGGCACCGGGTCGACGAACTGGTCGTCCAGGACGGCGCCGTGAGCGGAGTGCGGGGCGTCGTCCTGGCCCCGGACGACGCCCCGCGCGGTGTCGCCTCCAGCCGCGAGGCGATCGGTGACTTCGAACTCACCGCCCAGGCCGTGATCGTCACCAGTGGCGGCATCGGCGCCGACCACGACATCGTCCGCCGTCACTGGCCCGAGCGGCTCGGCACCCCGCCCCGGAAGATGGTCACCGGGGTCCCCGCCCACGTGGACGGGCGGATGCTCGGCATCAGCGAGCGCGCGGGCGCGCGCCTGGTCAACCGGGACCGGATGTGGCACTACACCGAGGGCGTACGGAACTGGGACCCGGTCTGGCACGGTCACGGCATCCGCATCCTTCCCGGACCGTCCTCGATGTGGTTCGACGCCCTCGGCCGCCGGCTGCCCGAGCCCTGCCTCCCCGGTTACGACACCCTGGGCACGCTCGAGCACCTGCGCACCACCGAGGACATCGCCGGCCACGACCACTCCTGGTTCATTCTCACCCAGAAGATCATCGAGAAGGAGTTCGCGCTGTCGGGGTCCGAGCAGAATCCCGACATCACCGCCAAGGACCGGACCGGGTTCCTGCGCGAGCGCGTCCTGGGCAAGGGCGCCCCCGGCCCGGTCGACGCCTTCCTGCGCGAGGGCGCGGACTTCGTGACCGCCCCGGCCCTGGAGCAGCTCGTCGAGCGGATGAACGCCCTCACCGACAAGCCGCTCCTCGACGCGGCCGCCGTCCGGCGCCAGATCGAGGCCCGCGACCGGCAGCTCGACCACTCCTTCAGCAAGGACGCCCAGGTGCAGGGCATCCGCAACGCCCGCCGCTACATAGGCGACCGCCTCGGCCGCGTGGCCACCCCGCACCGCATCCTCGACCCCGCGGCCGGCCCGCTGATCGGCGTCAAGCTGCACATCCTCACCCGCAAGACCCTCGGCGGCATCCAGACCGACCTCGACTCCCGCGCGCTGGACGGCGAGGGCAGGCCGATCGGGGGACTGTACGCGGCGGGCGAGGTCGCGGGCTTCGGCGGCGGAGGCGTCCACGGCTACAACGCCCTGGAGGGCACTTTCCTCGGCGGCTGCCTCTTCTCGGGCCGCGCGGCGGGCCGGGCGGCCGCGCGGCAGACGGCGTAGCCGGTTCGGGGCGGGCCGTGTGACACGGCTGCCGCCCGCCGCTCCGGCGCCTCGGACACGCCGGAGCGGTCGGAGGATTCAGCCGTGCCGGTCGTCGAGGAGGCGGGCCAGCACCTCCGCGTGGCTGGTCTCCGGCTCCCGGGCCGCGGTCACCAGAGTCACCCGGCCCCGCGTGGCCAGATCCCTTACGTGTTCGAGGAGTTCGGCAGCCTCGGGAGTGGCGAGCTCCTTCTCGTAGCGCCCGCGGAACTCCTCGTACGGCCGCTCGCCCGTGTGGTACCAGCGGCGCAGGTCCGTCGACGGCGTCAGGCCCTTGGGCCACTCGTCCACGCGGGCCAGGTCCTTGGCCAGGCCACGCGGCCACAGCCGGTCGACCAGGACACGGATCCCGTCGTCCGGCTCGGGTGGTTCGTAGACACGGCGCACACGCACGCTCATGATCGGTCCCTTCCCGCGCTCTCCCGGCGAGCCTAACGCCGCCCACCGGGCCGGGCACGGCGGGCAGGCCGGACGGGCAGGGCGGACGGGCAGGGCGGAACGCGGGCCCGCCTCAGGCGCGGCGCGCCTTCAGGCGCCGCTTCAGCGCGCGCCGCTCCGTCTCGCTCGTGCCGCCCCACACCCCGAGGGACTGCCCTGTGTCCAACGCCCAGTCCAGGCACTGCTGCTGGACAGGGCAGCGTCGGCACACCCCCTTCGCCTGCTCCGTCTGGAAAAGGGCCGGGCCGGAGGTCCCGATCGGGAAGAAGAGGTCGGGATCCTCGTCCCGGCAGGCCGCGCGGGTCCGCCAGTCGTCCATGGAAAATCACCTGATTCGCAGTGGATACGCACCCTTGGGGTGCCGTACTCCGTTACGGGTCACCTGCCGGCACGGGATGAAACAGCGGCTTCGGTGAGGCGCGTCACCCTGGGATCCGTCGGCCGGCCGGCGAGGGGCGCACGGTACCGACTTCTCAACTCCGCAGTGCAGTCACCGCAGTTGCCGCCACCGCCTCGGCCACCGCCGCCAGGGCCGGGGAGTCCAGCTTCCACTGCTGCCAGTACAGGGGCGCGTCGGCCGCGCGGTCCGGGGCGAAGACGGTGAGCCGGCCGGCCCGCAGCAGGGGGTCGGCCTGCGTTTCGGGGACCATGCCCCAGCCCAGACCCGCGGCGACCGCCTCGGCGAACCCTTCCGAGGTCGGAATGAGGTGCCGGCCGGTACTCGCCCCGGTGCGGCCGCGGGTGAGCCGGCGGACGAAGGCATCCTGGAAGTCGTCCCGCCGGTCGAAGGTCACCACGGGCGCCCGCGGCAGCGTCTCCTCCAGCGGCCCGGCGAGGTACCGCGCGGCGAACTCCGGGCTGGCCGCGGGAAGATAGCGCATCCGCCCCAGCAGTCGTACGGAGCAGCCGGGCACCGCGTCCGGCGAGGAAGTCACCGCGGCCATCACCGCTCCCTCCCGCAGCAGCGCGGCGGTGTGGGACTCGTCCTCGCGGCGCAGTTCGAAGCGGAGGCACAGCTCGGCCGGGACGCGGGTGAGAGCCCCGAGGAACCAGGTCGCCAGTGAGTCCGCGTTCACCGCCACCGACACCCGGGTCGGCTCCCCGGCCGAGCTCAGCCCCAGCTCCGCGTACGCGTCCCGCTCCAGCCGCGCCACCTGGCGGGCCAGCCGCACCAGCACCTCGCCCGACTCGGTCGGCCGCACCGGGCGGGTCCGCAGCAGCAGCACCCGCCCGGTGCGCTGCTCCAGCGCCTTCACCCGCTGGCTCACCGCGGAGGGCGTCACATGCAGGGCCGCGGCCGCCGCGTCGAAGGTGCCCTCGTCCACCACGGCGAGCAGGGTCCGTACCTGGTCCAGCGGAAGGTCGTCCATCACATCGGCTAAGGGTACGTAAGAATCATTAGCTGTACTGCGGCAGGGCGAGGCCTCTAGCGTCCTGTGCATGACCGCCGCCCTGACCACCGCCGCCGCCGGATTCGGCACCGGCCTCTCCCTGATCGTCGCCATCGGCGCCCAGAACGCCTTCGTCCTGCGCCAGGGCGTCCGCCGCGAGGCGGTGCTCGCCGTTGTGGGCATCTGCGCGGTGTCCGACGCGCTGCTCATCACCCTGGGTGTCGGCGGGGTCGGCGCACTGGTCGTGGCCTGGCCCGGCGCGCTGACCGCGGTCGGCTGGATCGGCGGAGTGTTCCTGCTCGGCTACGGCGTCCTGGCCGCGCGGCGGGCGATCCGGCCGGCCGGGGCCGGGCTCGAGACGGAGGGCGAGGCCGTGACCTCGCGCCGCCGGGCCGTACTCACCTGCCTGGCGATGACCTGGCTCAACCCGCACGTCTACCTCGACACCGTGTTCCTGCTGGGCTCCGTGGCCGCCGACCACGGGCCGCTGCGCTGGACGTTCGGGCTCGGCGCGGTGCTGGCCAGCCTCTGCTGGTTCGCCGTCCTCGGCTTCGGCGCCCGGCTGCTGAGCCGCTTCCTCGCCCGGCCCGCCGCCTGGCGGGTCCTGGACGGCCTGGTCGCCGCCACCATGATCGTCCTCGGCTGCACGCTCATCGCCGGAAGCTGAGGCGGCGGGCGAGTGCCGCCGCGGGTGCTGCCATAGTGATCCCCGGAAACAAGATGTAGTCACCAACCGGGACGGTCGTGGACCCCAGCGAGAACAGCACCGAACCCCGGGCCGAGGGGCCCGCCCCCGAGCGGGCCGTGTCCGGACCGGCCGCGTCCGCGCCACCCGGCCCACCCGAGCCGGCCGTGGCCGGGGCGGTGCCGACGGAACCGTCCGCACCGTCCCGGCCACGCGGCCTGCGCCGCTGGGCCATGGACACCCGGCCCCTGCGCCGCCCGGCCTACCGCCGGCTGTGGACGTCCACCATCGTCACCGCGGTCGGCAGCCAGCTCACCGCCGTCGCCGTGCCCAAACAGATCTACGACATCACCGGCTCCTCCGCCTGGGTCGGCGCCGCGAGCCTGGCGGGACTGCTGCCGCTGATCGTCTTCGCGCTGTGGGGCGGCGCGATCGCCGACGCCATGGACCGCCGCACCCTCCTGCTGATCACCAACACCGGAATCGCCGTCACCTCGGTGCTCTTCTGGGCGCAGGCCGCCGCCGGGCTGGACTCCGTGGCCGTGCTCATGATCCTGCTCGCGGTGCAGCAGGCGTTCTGGGGGCTGAACGCCCCGGCCCGCAGCGCCTCCATCGCCCGCCTGGTCCCCGAGGACGAACTGCCCGCCGCCAACGCCCTGGGCTCCACCGTCATGCAGACCGGCCAGATCGCGGGACCGCTGCTCGCGGGCGCGCTCATCCCGGTCGTCGGGCTGGCGGAGCTGTATCTGATCGACGCGCTGGCGCTGTGCGTCACCGTCTGGGCGGTGTACCGGCTGCCCGCCCTGCCACCGCTCGGGGCCGCGGTGGCGCGGCGCGCGGGCATCCGGGAGATCGTGGACGGGTTCCGCTACATCGCCGGGCACGCGGTGCTGCTGCTGTCCTTCCTCGCCGACATCGTCGCCATGGTCCTCGGCATGCCCCGTGCCCTGTTCCCGCAGCTCGCCGCCGAGACGTACGCCCCCTACGGTGAAGGGATCGCGCTGGGGATGCTGTTCGCCGCGATCCCGATCGGCGCGGTGCTGGGCGGACTTCTCTCCGGCACGTTCTCCCGGGCCCGGCGGCACGGCTGGATGGTCATCGGGTCCGTGGTGGTGTGGGGCGTCGCCATCACGGGGTTCGGGCTCAGCGACAGCCTGTGGATCGCCGTGGCCTTCCTCGCCGTCGCCGGCGTCGCGGACATGGTTTCGATGGTCTTCCGCGGGGCGATCCTGCTCTCCGCCGCGACCGACGAGATGCGCGGCCGGATGCAGGGCGTCTTCACGGTCGTCGTCGCGGGCGGTCCCCGGCTCGCCGACGTCCTGCACGGCACCGCCGGTTCCTCCCTCGGCCCCCGTACGGCCGTGGCGGGCGGCGGGCTCCTGGTCGTCGTGGTGATGCTCGCCCTGGCCGCCGCGATACCGGCGCTGCGCCGTTACCGGGTGTGAGACGAGCGCGCCCTGCTCCGGCAGGACCCGCCGGAGCGGGCTTCAGAGGACTTTGCGGGTACGCGTCGCCGGCTGTTCCATCAGCCGTACCCGCGTCGCCTCCAGCCGGTGCGCGAGGATCTCGGCGACGCAGCGCACCAGCGTCAGCCCGAGCGCCGGATCCTCCTCGCACAGCCGCAGGACGGCCTCCGCGTCGAACTCGTAGGCGCGGACCCGGCTGAAGGCTTCGGCGCCGAAGTCCCACTCGTGGGGCGGGAAGAGCCAGGACCAGCCCAGCAGGTCGCCCGCGCCGAGCGTGGCGACCGTGACCCGCTGGAACTGGTTCACCCGCTGATCGAGCGACACCGCCCCGGAGCGGATGACCCAGAAGCGATCGGCGGTGGTTCCCGGCTCGAAGATCCTGGTGTCCTCGGGAAAGGACACCTCTCGCGCGAGCGCCATCATGCGCTCCCGCTGCGGCGGAGGCAGGGCGGTCAGGAGTTTGATCGCTTTGGTCATGGGGCGGGGCTCCTCGCCGGGCCATCGGACGGTCCTCTGTCCATTGGAGCCGCTGCCGCCGCCCGGGGCACCTCGGCGACGGCGGAGGCCGTGGTCCGGGAAGTTGAAAGCCCTGGCTGGACGGGGGAAACCAGCCAGGGCCGCAAAAGGTGGTCAGGGAGGACGGTCGTCTACTCCGTCACCACGTATGCGTGAACGATAAACCATTTTTCGGGGCTCGTGCCGCCGGAATCGGGTCGCGTGACCTGTTTCACTCCGGGCGGCGGTCGCCGCATCCGTCGAGCCGGCCGGCCGCCCCGGCGCACCGTGGAGACGGCAGCCGTTCCGGAACGGGCCGAAAGGTTTGCCGGTGCCATGAGGGGTCAGCCGAAAGGGGGTGACCTTTCTCATAGAGCAGGGAGCCGACCAATGTGCCAGGAGCACATGTTTTCAGCCGACACGGAGCCACCCGCCATGGAACCGCTCACCACGGAAGGGCCGTCCACGGAACCTCCCGGCACCGTCCGGGCCGCACTCCAGCGCCCCTACCGGCCGGCCCAGGTGCGTGAGGCCGTGCAGCGGGCGGTGTGCGAACGCTGCCGCGCCACGCACACCCCGTGCGACACCGCCGCCCTCGCGGACGCCCTGCTCGTCGCCTCCGAACTCACCACGAACGCGATCCTGCACGGCGGCGGCGTCACCGACGTCAGGGTCGACGTCGCCGGCCCCGGCGTACGGGTGTCGGTGAGCGACCGCAGTACGGACCTGCCCGTCGCCCGGCCGGCGGCCGGCCCGCAGGGACGCCTCACGCCTGGCGGTCACGGCTGGCCCATCGTCTGCCGGCTGTCCCGCGACATCCGCGTCCGGGACCTGCCCGCGGGCGGCAAGTGCATCAGCGCGCTGGTCCCCCTGCCCTGACCTGCCGCCGGAACCTTTTCCCGGATTTGTGCGGGGAAGCGGAGTTTGCGCCACCGGGCACCGGGCAGTCGGAGGGTCGTGCCTCGGACCGACGGCGCGCCGCCGGAAGAGGCATGGCTGCTGTGGTACCCACTCCGGACGTCCTCACAGCGGCCGCCCCACGGTAGATCGCCCATGACAACAACTGTTCGGGAGCGAAACCGCATGCTCATAGAAACGTCCACCGACCGCCCCGACACCCTCGCCCCCACGACCGCAGGAACCCGCCGGAGGCACGACGACGCCCCCGACACCGCCGCCCTGTTCACCCGGCTGACCTCCCTGGAGGACGGTCCCGAGCGGGAGGCCGTACGCGACGAGCTGGTCACCGCGTGGCTGCCCATGGCCCACCGCATCGCCGGCCGCTTCCGCGACCGCGGCGAATCCGTCGAGGACCTGCGCCAGGTGGCCGCACTGGGCCTGGTGAAGGCGGTGGACCGCTTCGACCCGGACCGCGGAGCCTTCGAGAGCTACGCCGTCCCGACCATCACCGGCGAGGTCAAGCGGCACTTCCGGGACCGGATGTGGGCCCTGCGGGTGCCCCGCCGCGTGCAGGAACTGCGGAACAAGGTACGGATCGCCCGGCGGGACCTCACCCAGACGCCCGGCAGTCCCGAACCCGCCCCGGCGGACATCGCCCGGCACACGGGACTGACCGAGGAGGAGGTCACGGCCGGGCTGGAGGCGCTGGAGAGCTTCAGCACCCTGTCGCTGGACGCGGAGATGTCGCCCGACGACGACGGCTACAGCCTGGCCGACACCCTGGGCGCCTCGGACGCGTCCTACGACATCGTGGTCGACCGTGAGTCCGCCAAGGAGGGCCTGCGCCGCCTGCCGGAACGCGAGCGCACCATCCTGTACATGCGCTTCTTCGAGGACATGACACAGAGCCGCATAGCCGCCCAGCTGGGAATCTCCCAGATGCACGTCTCCCGGCTGATCAGCCGGAGCTGCGCCCGGGTACGCGCCGACGCCCTGGGCGGCCGCATGAGGGGAGCGCGGAGCCGATGAGTGAATCCGAGATTCCGCCGGAGGACGGCCGGCCCGTGGACGTCTACCTCGACCTCCTGAGCATCCGGATGGACACCGAGGACTACCGCCTGCTCCTCCGCGTGGTGGAGCCGGTCCTCCGGGCGATCGAGGAGCACCGGCTGTCCGGTCTCGACCTCGCCCTGGACGGCGGTGACGAGGAACTGCCCCAGGAGGTCCGCGACGAGGCCGCCCTCGTCATCGCCACGGCCGTCACCGGCCGCATGGACAACGAGGTGGTCGAGCTGGAGGTCGACGAGAGCGGACCGGTCAGGGTGGTCACCGACGCGACGACCGCGGCCGATCCGTCCCGCCTCGACGAGATCGCCGACTACATCAGGCAGCGCCACCGGCAGAACGACGAACTGCGCGGCATCGCCGAGGCCAGCGGTCTTCCCACCGACTTCTGAGCCGAGCGGTCACCGACCTCTGCCCCGGCGGTCACCGCCTCCCGAACCCGCCACCCGCTGCCCGCGACGACCGGATCTGCCGCTTGGGTCCTCCGAGCACGCGGCCCTCAGCGCTCGGCCGTCGCCTTTCGGCCGTCGCTCGCCAGCGGGACGTCCAGCGGGCGGGCGAGGCCCACCACCGCCTCGTCCAGCCGCTCCAGATGCCGCAGCACCCGGCCGGTGATCCGGCCGTAGCGCGACGCGCCGTCGCCGCCGGAACCGCCCAGCAGCGAGGCGAAGCTCGGCCCCGTCTCGATCCCGGCCGTGGCGTCCTCGCCCGCGACCCGGGCAGCGATCGTCGCGATGTTGCGCACGGTACGCGCCGCCGCCCCGCGCAGCCGGGGATCCGCCGCGATCGAGGGATGGGCCGGCAACAGCTCGGCCGTCGCCGCCAGCGAACGCGCCTGGTACGCACAGGTCTCCAGGAGCGCGACGACGTACCGCGCGGTGTCGCGCCGGCCCCGCAGCGGAGTGACCGGATGAGTGAGCGGCTTGGTCGCGGCGCGCAGCTCGCCCAGCGCCTCGTCCAGCTCCCGCGCCCGGTCCAGCAGATCGACGGCGGGCCCGCCGCTGAGCTGGTCGACGGCGGCCTCGGTGACCTCGGTGAGCCGTTCCAGCACGGCGCCCAGCAACTCGTTCGTCCGCCGGTCCGTACGCACCGGCAGCACCAGGAACGCGGCGAACACCCCGCAGGCGGCGCCCAGCGCGGTCTCGGCCACGCGCAGGACCAGCACCTCCCAGCTGTAGGTGTGCAGCAGCGTGTACAGCAGCCCCACCATCGCGGTCACGAAGAACGACATCAGCGTGTACGAGAGCGGGGCCGTGTACGCCATCGCGAAGATCAGCACCAGCATCAGGGCGAACGCGGTCCAGGTGTGCCCGCCCACCAGTCCCGCCAGCACGATGCCGGCGACGACGCCGAGCACCGTCCCCAGCAGCCGCCGGTAGCTCTTGACCAGGATCTCGCCCGTCGACTCGGTGTTGATGAAGACGAGCCAGCAGGTCAGGACCGCCCAGTGCCAGCCCTGGGAGGACAGCAGCTCACCACCGGCGATGGCCAGCGACGAACCCACGGCGACCTGGACGGCGGCCCGGGTGGTGGGCCGTCGCAGCCCCTTGGCCTCCTCGGCGGGCTCGTTCTCCTCGACGGCTTCGATCGCGGCGTCCTCGGCGTCCAGCTCCTCCCGGGAGCGGGCCGTCGAGGGGGTGTCGTCCGACTCGTCCTGCGGGCCGTCCAGGGCGATCCGCAGGCCCATCACCGCGCGGGACGTCTCGCCGATGGCCCGGAACACGTCCTGGAGGGCCGGGGAGCAGGCCGGCAGGTTCTCCTCGTCCCGGTAGGAGAGCAGCCGGTTGCGTACATGCGCGATCGACGTTCCCCCCACCCCGGGCCCGGCGTGCAGAACCTGGGTGCGCAGGGAGAGCAGATCGCGGCGCAGCGCCGCGGTGGCCTCGTCGGGCGGGGGCATACGGCCGGCCTCCGGGGCGGGCGCCCCCGGAAGATGCAGGGTCAGCGTGTCCGCGCGCTCGGCGCTGCGGGCGGTGAGCAGCAGCAGGCCGAGCCGCTCGGCGGAGACCTCGGCCTCCGCGATCCGGCGCTGCACCAGCCGTGCCGACGACGCGTCGGGGGTGCCCCGCTCCAGCCGGCTCTGGATCATCAGGGCCGTCTCGTGCAGCCGGGCCGTGCCCGCGCGGACGTCCGCCAGAGCCTCGTCCACCCCGTCGCCGTCGGCGTCGAGCAGTGCCAGCTGCGCCGTCACGAGCTGCGCCAGCCGGGCACGGAAGGCTTCCCGCAACCGCAGGAGGAGCCCGGCCGGGGTCACCGGGACGACGGCGAACCGAAGGACGGCACTGCATCCGAACGCGACGGCCAGGGCGGCCCAGATCCCCGGCAGTCCGTCGACGGACGCGCCGATGAACAGGGACACGAAATAGACCTGGAAGCCGATCAGCCCGAGCCCGGTCCCGCGGTCGCCGAACCGGCGGGCGTACATCGCGCAGAAGATGAGGACGACGAAGAAGAGGTCATCGGCAGTGGTCCGCTCGCTCAGCACCGCGGCCAGCGACACGGACACCATCGCCACCGGCAGACCGAGGGCGAGCGTGACGGCCTGGGCCCCGCGCCGCTTCTCCCGGATGGCGAAGTTGGCGACCGCCGCGGTCATCGCCCCCGCCACCAGTTGGGTGACACCGGCCCCCGTCACGGCGAGCACGGCCAGCGTCAGCGCGAGGGAGCCCACCATCCGGAGCCCGGCCGTCATCCGCAGCATCCCGGGATCGGACGCCGCCAGGCGGTCCCCCAGCCGTGTCCGTACCGAGCGCCCCGCCGCCTTCACGCCGCCGCACACTCCCCGTCGCTCGCGTTGATCAGGATGCAAGCATGGCATGTGCCGTCATTGACCTGCCGGGTGGCTCCATCGGCCGGAAGACCGGCCGGGCACGGCCCGCGAAAAGGCGGAGCGGCGGCGGGGACCGGGTCAGCGTGCCGGCAGGCCCGCCTCCTCGACGTGCGCCCGCACCTGCTCCGGGGTCAGATAGACGTCCGTGTACTCGAAGTCCCGCAGCTTGGCGGGCTGGCGGGCCTGGAAGCCGGTCCGTACGAAATCGTCGCCGGCGATCGAGTTCAGCAGCCAGTTGGTCATGACCCTCGTCTTGGCGACATTGGTGCGCAGTGCCGACCAGTGGTACCCGCGGGCCGCCACCTGAGCGGGCAGGCCCCGCAGCTCCACGCCGAGCGGCCTGGAGACGGCGTCGGTGCCGCCGAGGTCCACGACCAGCCCGAGGTCCTTGTGGTGGTACGGCCGAAGCGGGCGGCCGGTCAGCGTCGCGATGACGTTGTCGGCCACCTGCTTGCCCTGCCGTAGGGCGTGCTGCGCGGTCGGCGGGCACACCGCGCCCTCCACCCCCTTGGCGTGGTCGGGCACCGCCGCGGCGTCACCGAGGGCGAACACCCCGTCCGCGCCCGGCAGGCACATGTCCGCGGTGACCGCGAGCCGCCCGCGTACGGTTTCCGCGCCGAGCGTGGCGATCAGCGGGCTGGCGACCACGCCGGCCGTCCAGATGAGGGTGCGGGTGGGCACCACCCGGCCGTCGGTGAAGGTGACCTCCGTCGGTCCCGCCTTCGCGATGGAGACGCCCAGCGAGATCTCGATACCGCGCCGGGTGAGGATCTCCTGCGCGCTGCGCCCGAGCTTCTCGCCCAGTTCGGGCATGAGCTTCGGTGCGATGTCGATCAGATGCCACTTGATCAGGCCCGGGTCCAGCCGTGGGTAGCGCTCGACGGCGGCATGGGTCAGCCGCTGCAGACAGGCGGCGGTCTCGGTGCCCGCGTAGCCGCCGCCGACCACCACGAACTGCAGCCGCGAGGCCCGCTCGGCCGGATCCTCGCTCGCGTCGGCGAGATCGAGCTGGGCGATGACGTGGTCGCGGATGTAGGCGGCCTCGGCCAGTGTCTTCATGCCGAACGCGTGCTCCGTGAGCCCGGGGATGTCGAAGGTACGGGTGACGCTGCCGGGGGTCAGCACGATGTAGTCGTACGGCTCGTTGACGATCCGGCCGGTGATGCTGCGGACGACGCAGACCTTGGCCTTCGGATCCACGCCGATGGCACCGCCCGGGATGATCCGGGTGCGGTACTTCGCGCTGCGGCGCAGCGACACGGCGACCGACTGCGGGGTCAGCACACCGGAGGCGACCTGGGGGAGGAGCGGCAGATAGAGCTGGTAGGAGATCGGCGTCACCAGGGTGATCCGGGCATCGTCGGGGGAGAGCTTCCGCTCCAGTCGGCGAACGCACTCCACTCCGGCGAATCCTGCGCCCACCACCAGGATCCTGGGTCGTGTCACGGTGTCCATCCCTTTCTGCGGCTCCACACGGTCTGCCTCGAACGCCGACGACCCTTCGCCTGCCCGTGGACCGCTGCCCCGCACCTCCTCGATCGCAACGCATCCCGATCGCGGCAGCGCTCCGGGGCGGGTCCGGACGCAGATCCGGCACGCGCACACGTTCAGCACCACGATGCCCGCACCGGCGCCGGCACGCACCGGGAGAACCGTGGTGCGGGCGGGGCCGCGGGTTCCCGCGCCCCGTACGGTGGGTGCCCGGCCACCGGACGGGCACACCCGGACGCCGCCGGCGACCTGACAGAGGAGACCGGCGAGCGGTGATCAGCCCTGCAGATGGCAGAGCAGCAGACAGACGTCGTCGTCGCGCTCGGAGTCGCTGAGGAGAGGTTTCAGGATCCGGTCCGCCGCGCCCTCCAGGTCCGTGTCGAGCTCCGCGGGGCCGAACGAGCCGAGCGCGGCCGAGAGCCGCTCGATGCCCGGATCGATGCCCTCGGCACGGCGCTCGACCAGCCCGTCCGTGTAGAGCGTCAGCGTCGAGCCGGGCGCCACCTGCTCGGTGTGGTCGGCGATCTCCTGCTCCAGCGGGATGCCGAGCATCGCGCCCGGCTTGGCGTCCAGGGTCCGCACCCGCCCGTCGGGCAGCCGCAGCACCGGCGGCGGATGCCCCGCGGCGGCCCACGTCAGCGTGGACTCGTCCGGATGGAACCGGGCGATGACCGCCGTGGCGTACAGATTCGGCTGGAGCCGGTGCAGGAACTTGTGCAGCCGGGTCAGCAGCAGGCCGGGACTGCCGTCGTCGACGGCGTAGGCGCGCAGCGCGGTGCGCAACTGGCTCATCATGACCGCCGCGTGCAGCCCGTGCCCGGTCACGTCGCCGATGACCGTGATCAGACTCCCGTCCGGCCGGTGGAAGGCGTCGTACCAGTCGCCGCCGATGTTCATGCCGTGGGTGGCCGGCAGATACCGTGCGGCCAGACTCAGCCCCGGCGTCGTGGGCAGTTCGGTGAGCAGGGCGCGCTGCAACGTCTCCGCGATGTCCCGGTTGTGCTCGAAGCGGCGGGCGTTGTCGATGGCGATACCGGCCCTGCGGGTGAGCTCGATCAGCATCACCGCGTCGTCCGGATCCCAGCGTTCGCCGGGCGGCGACAGCGTGAGCACGCCGAGCGGCGCCCGATGCGTCAGCAGCGGGACGCACAGCAGGGGACGGTCGGGGTGGAGGACGGAGGGCGGCAGGTCGTCCACGCCGCGCAGCCCTCCCGGATGGTCGGCGGCGTACTGCGGCCGACCGGTGCGGGCCGCGCGCACCGTCGCGGCCGGACGGGTCATGGGGTGGTGCGGATCGTCCTCCTCGTCGAACAGCCAGATGCCGACCTCGGCCGCGTACCGCGGCACCAGCAGCTCGGGCAGCCGGCGCACGATCTCGCCGTGGTTCAGCGAGGTGTTCAGCACGGCGCTGGCGTCCGCCAGGAAGGTCAGCCGGCGGCGGGCGTTCTCCGCCTCGTTGCGCGCCCGGCGCTCGGCGGCGAAGGCCTCCCGCTGGGCGCGGCCCGCCGCGTCGAGCTCGGCGTGCAGGGCCAGGACGCCCTGGTTGGTCTGGTGCAGCTCGTCCCGGTGGAAGGCGACCAGAGCCTCCTGCTCGGCGAGCCGGTCGAGCACCAGGGCGGTGTCCGCGTCGGCGCTCATCAGCGCCTGGGACAGGGCCGCCGGATCGTCGCCGGGCACCATGTCGCTGTCGCTGTCGCTGTCGCTGTCGCTGTCGCCGGTGCCGCCCGGCCGGTCCGCCGCGGGCAACGGGACCGTCGTCTCCCAGCGTGTTCCTTCTCCGGCGGAGGAAGCGTCCGGAGAGGGCTCCAGTACGGCGTGCAGCGCGCCCCCGCCGCTGTCCGCGCCCCGTACGCCCAGGGTGAGCCGCCAGGTGCCGCCCTCGGCGAGGCACTGCCGCAGCCGGGCGCCGAGCGTTGCGGCCAGGCGGGCCCGTTCGAGGGCCGGGACCCCGTGGCGTGCGGCGAGCCGCGCGGCAGCCGCACGCGCGGCTGCCGCATCGGTCACGCCGTCGATCTGCCGTGTGTCGGTCATGGACGGTCCGGTGGAGAGGAGGTCATGACGGCCACCGCGGTGTCGTCCCGCACCGGACGGGCGGCGCTGCCCGCGTCACGGATCACCAGGGCGGCCGTCACGGCCGGGTCGGCCGCCGCCGTACCCGGATCCGATGGCGGGGTCCAACGGCTGGGCAGGCCGTCGGTGTGCAGGAACAGCACGCTGTCGGTGGACCACGCGAACTCGTCCTCGCGGACGGTGCCGGGCCGGTGAGCCCCGACGATGCCGGGCTTGGAGAGCAGGGCCCGCCACCGGTCGCCCTCACGCATCCGGGCCCCGATGTTGCCGATCCCGGCGAACCGCAGCCGTCCGGACCGGGCGTCCAGCTGGGCCACCGCGACGGCCGCGCCCCGGGTGGCGCCCAGCTCCGCGTGCAGCAGGCGCAGCATCTCGGCAGGACCGAGATGGGGCCGGCCGCGCACCACGTCCACCGCGGCGGTGGAGGCGCGGGCCGCCTCGGGGCCGTGGCCCAGCCCGTCGGCCAGCATCAGTGTGTGCCGGTCCCCGGACCTGACCCAGGTCCAGGCGTCCCCCGAGTGCTCGGCTCCGGCGTAGGGGACGTTGACTCCGCCGGCACGGATCACCGGCACCCGCGGACCGTCGTCCCGGCCGTCCCCGCCGGGCACCGGAGGCGTGCCGTGCCCCACGCGGGCCACCGCCACCGTGCCCCGGCCGAGGACGCTGTGCAGGCCGAAGTCGTCCGAGAGCCGCCGGCAGGTGCCGAGGCCCGCGCCCAGCGAGCGGGTCGTGCTGAAACCGTCCCGCAGCGCCCCGGCCACATCGGAGATCCCGGGCCCGTGGTCGATCGCCGCGATCTGTACGACCCGTGCCTGCCCGCCCTCGCGCAGCACCGGCGGCTCCACCACGTCGACGAGTACCTCACCGTCCCG
This sequence comes from Streptomyces hirsutus, assembly GCF_001418415.1. Classification (GTDB taxonomy): domain Bacteria; phylum Actinomycetota; class Actinomycetes; order Streptomycetales; family Streptomycetaceae; genus Streptomyces; species Streptomyces hirsutus. The sequence continues at coordinate 12,778 of NZ_LIQT01000080.1, read as the reverse complement.
CGCGTGCTTGAGGAGATTGGTGGCGAGCTCCGTGGCCACCAGGGACACGGCCGAGGTGCCCCGCTCGTCGAGACCGGCCAGGGCCGCCGCCTCCTCGGCGGCGACGCGGACGTCCCGTACGCGGGTGGAGTCCCGCACCGGCACGTCCCAGACGCGGGGCATCAGCGCTCCTCCCGCGCCCGGGGCGGCCGGCTCACCCACGAGGTCACCCGCACCGTGGTTCCCGACCCCTCCGCACTCTCGACCTCGAACTCGTGCACAAGGCGCCGGGCACCGCCCAGACCCATGCCCAGCCCGTCGCCGGACGTGAAGCCGTCACTGAGCGCCCGCTCGAGGTCGGCGATGCCCGGCCCGGTGTCACTGAACGTCAGCCGCAGCCCGTGGCCGAATCCGGCGGTCACCGGGGTGACGTCCAGCTGTCCGCCCCCGCCGTGCACCAGGGTGTTGCGCGCCAGCTCGCTGGCCGCGGTGACCAGCTTCGTCTGGTCCACCAGGCCGAAGCCGAGCAGGGCGGCCGCCTGCCGCACATGCTGGCGCACCCACACCAGGTCCATGTCCGAACGGATGGGCAGGCAGGCCTCGATCTCCGAGGCGGTGTACATCACGCACGCTCCCGGCGCATACCGCCCGCGTGCGACCGCACGACGGGCTGCTCGAGCAGTGCCATCGCGGCCTGGGCGTCGAGCGCGGTACGCAGCCCCGGCAGTGTCAGGCCCAGTTCCACCAGGGTGATGGCGACCGCGGGCCGCATTCCGGCCACCACGGTCCGCGCGGCGAGCAGGGACGCCTGCGCCGCGATCTCGGCCAGCACCCGCCCGAGAAAGGAATCGACGATCTCCACGCCGGAGATGTCGATCACCACCCCCGTGACCCCGGCGCTCACAATGGTCTCCGACAGGTCCTGCTGCAGCTGCTGAGCCGTACTGTCGTGCAGGTCGCCCTGGAGGGTCACCAACAGAATGTCGCCAAGTCTCAGCACCGGAACTTGTCCCGCTTCGGGGCGGGAGTACGCCTCGTTCACCGGCGGACCGCACTGCCGTCCGCGGGACCCGAGACAGCGACTCCCAGCTCGTTCAGGCAGTAGCCCAGCGCGTCGGCGAGGCTCGCCCGGGTGAGTACGGAACCGAGGTCGAGGCCCAGGTGGACCATGGTCTGCGCGATCGCCGGGCGGATACCGGAGATGACGCACTCCGCGCCCATCAGCCGGGCCGCCGCGACCGTCTTCATCAGGTGCTGCGCCACCAGTGAGTCGACCGTCGGCACCCCGGTGATGTCGAGGATCGCGAACCGCGCGTGCTGGTCGACCACCGCGTTCAGCAGTGTCTCCATCACCACCTGGCTGCGGGCGCTGTCGAGCGTCCCGATCAGCGGTACCGCGACGATCCCGTCCCACAGCCTGATGACCGGCGTCGCCACCTCCAGCAGCTGCAGCCGCTGCCGGTCGATGAGCGCCTGTCCCTCGCTCAGCGCCGTCTGCACGGCCACCACGCGCAGGGTACCCATGAGCGTGCTCAGCGCGGTCGTGCAGGCCCGCAGCTCCTCGGCCGGCCTCTCCTCCAGTTCGGAGGTGAGGAGCTTGTCGACCGGCGGCCACAGCGAGGCCAGTTCGTTCGACACCTGCGTGATGGACAGCCCCGCCCGGGAACGGGACGCGCTCATCCGCCCCAACTGCTCCCGCACACCGGTGAATCCGGCGGCGTCCGAGTCCTCCACCCGCTGCGCGTCGGCGACTTGGGCCAGGGCGTCGACCACTGCCTTGCCGGCCTCGACCGCTTCGTCGCGTGAAAGGGTGAACACCGCACGGAACAGGGGTTCGTCCGCCCATCGCTGCGCGATCTGCTCGCGCCTGCGCCGCAGGAAGTCCCTGACCTCGAGCGTCGGCGTTCCCAGCGGTCCGCCCGCTTCGTGCTCAGGCACCTGTGTCTCCTCGTCGTTTCCTCGTCGTCGTCTCCGCACCGATACCGCGCCGGGTCACGAAAGGGTGCCGAGACCTGGCCGGACGACCACTCTAACGACGCTCCGGACCTGTACGGCATCCCGTGCCGGAGTCGGGCCCCGCGCAGGTGGCGGGCGCCGCGCGCCGGACACCTGCGCCCGCGCGAGAGCCGCGGAGGTCCGACGTGACGGTGCACCGGACCTCCCCGGGTTCGGCTCAGGACTCCGGCCGTCCCGTTTCCGGCTGCTGTGACGCACCGGGCGTGCCGTCGACCCGCTCCAGCGCCTCCTCGGCGCTCAGGGACACCGGGACCGTGATGCTCACGCCGGTCAGGTCCAGGATGCGGCGCACCGCGGGCGTGGGGGAGATGATGTGCACGCTGCCCGGCAGCTCCCGGGCTTCCTGGTAGACGCGCAGGATGATGTTCATCCCGGACGAGTCCATGAAGGGGACCCCCGTCAGGTCCAGCAGGAAGTGCCGGCGTCCGTGATGGAGCTGGTTGGCCAGGTGGTGCTGGAATTCGGTCCCGGTGTCGGCGTCCAGGTCGCCCTGCACCGTGAACAGGGCGACATCCTCCCGGACCACGGTCACCTCCACGGACAGCGGGTTCAGGGCCATGGACACACATACCTCCCACGTCGAGCCGACGGCCGGGTCCGGCCGCACGTGCGGCCGCCTACCCCGGGATCACCAGGTCATGCCGGTGCATGCGTGCAGGTCCGGTAGGCGGGATCTTCGGAACAGGACTGGACCTGTGCGGGTTTTGTGTCTTCGCCGGCCGAATGCGCCCGCTCCAGGCGGGTAGTTGGCTGCTGTGGAGACGGACGGAGCCGGAGAGCGGGTCCCGCCCGCTCCGGGATCGTCATCACAGGGGAGGAAAGGAGCAGCGTGCCCACGGACAGCATCTGGTCGTACGCGCCGGAGCTGGGTCCCGCCCAGGGGCAGGATCCGGACCTCACGGGTTACACCGTCGTCGCGAGCGACGGCAGCACCATCGGCCATGTGGACCGGCAGGCCGACCATCACGCCATGCGGCACCTGGTCGTCGACACGGGCGTCTGGGTGTTCGGCCGGAGTCTCCTCGTACCGGTCGGCGTCGTCGCCGCCGTCGACACCGGCGACCGGAAGATCACCGTGTCCTGCACCAGGTCCGAGGTGAAGGCCGCGCCCCGGTTCAGGACCGACAGCGAGACGATGGACCCGGGCTACCTCAGGACGGTCGGCGACTACTACTGGGCGCTGACGCGGCCCGGGCCCCCGCCCGGGCAGGCTCCCGGCACCCAGGCCGGATGACCGTCGCCCGGTGATTCCCGCACCGGACGCCGGCCGGTGATCTCCGTACGGACGCCGGCCGGGGTCCGTACGGAGCCCGGCGCGGGCGTCACCGGGGCAGGGGCCGTCACCAGGGCAGGAACACATGGATGTCCTTGCCGTCGGCGGTGACGACCACGCTGACCTGATCGCAGAGCGTGTGGATCAGATGCCAGCCGATCCCGCCCCCGCCGCGGCTCGGCCTGAAGGGCCGGGGCGCGGGCTCGGTGGTGCTCGTGTCGTGCATCACCACGTGCACTCCGTCGAACGTCCTGCGCAGCCGCAGCCGGAACGGTCCCGGCGCGTACTGGACCGCGTTGGCGGCGAGTTCCGTGACCACCAGGAGGATGTCGTCCCAGTGTTCCGGGGCCGTCGGCGGGGAGACACGGGCCAGGTCGAGGAGGAACTCCTCCGCCACCAGGCGTGCGTCGGTGACGTCGTGCAGCTCCCCGGGGAAGCCGACGACGCGTTCCGTGATCTCCTCTGCGGCCAGTGACCTGTCCCTGTGCGGCTCGGATGCCATGTCGCCTTCCCTGCCCCGGCTACCACGGGCCAGTCATTCATGTGCCGTGTGTGTTCCTTCGTTCTCCTGGTCTGTGGGTTCCCGGGCCGCCGGACCCTACGCGCCCGTATCCATGGGAGCCGGGGGTGACGGGCACGTCACCCCCGGCGGTCAGCGGAAGACGTTGTCCGAGTCGTCCCAGACCGACGGCTCCTCCGGCAGCGGCTCCCGCTCCGGACGGGAACGGGAGTGGTACATCGCGTCGATCTCCAGGGCGTAGTGCCGCACGATCTCGTCCCGGCGCAGTTTCATCGACGGCGTCAGCAGCCCGTTGGTCACGTCGAACGGCTCGGGCAGCACCCGGAACACCCGGATCGACTCCGGACGTGACACGCTGCTGTTCGCCGCGGTGACCGCCCTCGCGATCTCCTCACGCAACGCGTTCTCCTCCCGGGCCTCGCGCATGGGCGCGTCGCCCGGCAGCGAGAGAGCCCCGCGCCAGTGCGTGAGGAAATCCGGGTCCAGCGTGATCAGAGCCCCCACACAGGGCCGGTCGTCGCCCACCACGACGGCCTGGTGGACGAGCGGGTGCATCCGCAGCCGCTGCTCCAGGGCCGCGGGAGCGACGCTTTTGCCGCTGCTGGTGATGATGATGTCCTTCTTGCGGCCGGTGATCGTCAGATAGCCCTCCGAGTCCAGCCGGCCGATGTCCCCCGTGGCCAGCCAGCCACCGGCCAGCGCGGCCAGGGTGGCGGCCTCGTCGCCCGGGTAGCCCTGGAACACCGACGGCCCGCGCACCAGGATCTCCCCGTCCTCGGCGACCCGGATCTCGCTGCCCGGCAGCGCCTGCCCGACGGTGCCGGACTTCTCCCGGCCGAGCGGCTGCATCGTCACTCCGCCGCTGGTCTCGGTGAGCCCGTAGCCGTCGTGGACGTAGATGCCGATGCCCTCGTAGAAGAGGGACAGATCGCGGCTGAGCGTCGAGCCGCCCGAGGTGGCCCTGCGCACCCGGCCGCCCAGTGCGGCCCGCAGCCTGCGGTACACCGTCCGCTCGTACAGGGCGTGCTGCAGCCGCAGGTCGAGGCCGGGCCCCGAGCCCCGGCCCAGCCGCTGCCGCTCCACGGCGGCGGCGAAGTCACGGGCCGTGTCGGCGGCCCGCTCGAACAGGGCCCCGCGGCCCGCCTGCTGCGAGGCGCGCAGGAAGTTCTTGTAGATCTTCTCCAGCAGTGAGGGGACCGCGTACAGATAGGTGGGCCTCAGGGTCCGCAGGGCCGAGGACAGGGCCTCCGCGCCGAGATCGGGCTCGTGCCCCATCAGCAGGCCGCCCCGCACGCACAGACCCTGGATCATCAGCCCGTACACGTGGGAGAACGGGAGGAAGGCGAGGACGACCGCCTGCTCGCCCGGCTCCGCGGCCGTGTGGGCCCAGCCCTTCAGCAGGGTGTCGCAGGGGGCGGCCAGGTTGCGGTGGCTCAACGCGCACCCCATCGCCTGCCCCGAGGTGCCGGACGTGTAGGCGATCACGGCCGTGGAGTCCGGCAGTACGATCCGGCGCAGCGAGTCGACCGTGGCCGGCGGTATGTACTTGCCGCGCGCCACCAGCTGGTCCAGCGCACCCGAGTCCAGCTGCCAGACGTGCCGCAGCCCCGGCAGCGCGGCGCACACGGACCCGACGGTCATCACGCCCTGCTCGTCCTCGACCACCACGGCAACGCATCCGGAGTCCCTGAGGATCCACTCCACCTGCTCCCGCGACGAGGTCGGATAGATGGGGACGACCTCGGCGCCCACGGTCCACAGCGCGTAGCACAGGACCGTCCACTCGTAACGGGTCCGCGCCATGATCGCCACACGGTTGCCCGGGGACAGCCCGGAGGCGACCAGCCCCTTGGCCAGGTCGACGACCTGGTCGCGGAACTCCCGCGCGGTGACCTCCTCCCAGGACGCGGCGGCCGGATCGGCGCGGCGGGCGAGCATCGGCAGATCCGGGCTCTCGGCCGCCGTCTCGAAGAGGCTGTCCGCGAGGCCGCCCGTCAGGGGGGAGGCGGCCTGGGGAGCGAGAGCGAGGTCGCGCATGCACTGCTCCTGACATGTACGGGCTGTGACTCGGCCGACGAGCGGAGTCATCGGCGGTGCCTGAATGTAGCCGAGCCGGAGCGTTCCGGGGCCGGATCGCCGGAACTGTGGCCACACTGATGATCACGCCGCCCCGACGGCCCGGGCCTGCCCGTGCATTCCGCCCGTATCCCTCTCCCGCTTTCCCTCCCACGCCTTGCGTCCCGGCGTTCTGCCGGGACGCACCGCACCCGCGCCGGTTGCCGTCCGGGCGCGGGTACGGTGCGGGGGAGGGAAGGCCGCCGGGTCTCACAGGTCGTGCGGCACCAGCCACACCGTCGCGAGGGGCGGGAGGGTGATCCGGAGACCGCCGTCCTCGGGCTTGACCGGATCCGGGTTGGTGACGTCACCGCCGCCGTAGCGGGCCGCGTCCGTGTTGAGGACCTCCCGCCAGGCGACCACGTCCTCGGGCACCACGAGCCGGTGGCCGTGCCGGACGACGGGGGAGAAGTTCGACACCGAGAGCAGCGGCCGGCCCCCGGCGTCGTACCGCAGGAACGCGAGCACGTTGTCCTCGGCCGCGTCCACCGACACCCAGCGGAACCCGGCCGGATCGGTGTCCCGCTGCCACAGCGCGTCCGTCGCCCGGTAGCGGGCGTTGAGGTCGCGCACCAGGTCCTGTACGCCGCGGTGGTCGCCCGCGGAGTGGTACGCGTCGTCCAGCAGCCACCACTCCGGGCCGTGCTCCTCGGACCACTCGGCGCCCTGCGCGAACTCCTGCCCCATGAAAAGCAGTTGCTTGCCGGGGTGGGCCCACATGAAGCCGAGGTAGGCCCGGGTGTTCGCCCGCCGCTGCCACCAGTCGCCGGGCATCTTCGACACGAGGGCCTGCTTGCCGTGCACGACCTCGTCGTGGGAGATCGGCAGGACGTAGTTCTCGCTGTAGGCGTACACCATCGAGAACGTCATCTCGTGGTGGTGGTACTTGCGGTGGACCGGCTCGTGGCTCATGTACTGCAGCGAGTCGTGCATCCAGCCCATGTTCCACTTCAGCCCGAACCCCAGGCCGCCGGTGTCGGTGGGCCGGGTCACCCCGCCCCACGCGGTCGACTCCTCCGCGATCGTCACCACTCCCGGGCACCGCCGGTACACGGTCGCGTTCATCTCCTGGAGGAACGCCATCGCCGCCAGGTCCTCCCGGCCGCCGTACACGTTGGGCTCCCACTGCCCGGAGTCGCGCGAGTAGTCCAGGTAGAGCATCGAGGCGACGGCGTCGACGCGCAGCCCGTCGATGTGGAACTCCTGGCACCAGTACACGGCGTTGGCGACCAGGAAGTTGCGCACCTCGGTCCGGGCGAAGTCGAACGTGTACGTCCCCCAGTCCGGGTGCTCCGCCCGCCGGGCGTCCCCCGGTTCGTACAGCGGGTCCCCGTCGAACCGGGCCAGCGCCCAGTCGTCCTTCGGGAAGTGGGCCGGCACCCAGTCCATGATCACCCCGATCCCGGCCCGGTGCAGGGCGTCGACCAGGTACTTGAAGTCGTCCGGGGTGCCGAGACGGGCCGTGGGCGCGTAGAAACCGGTGACCTGGTAGCCCCAGGACGGGCCGTAGGGATGCTCGGCGACCGGCATCAGCTCGACATGGGTGAAGCCGAGGTCCTTGACGTAGGCCGGCAGCACCTCGGCAAGCTCGCGATACGTCAGCCCCGGACGCCAGGAAGGCAGATGGACCTCGTACACCGAGAACGGCGCCTCGTGCACGGACACCTGGGCGCGGCGCTTCATCCACGCGGCGTCGTCCCACGTGTGGTGCGAGGCCGTCACGATCGACGCGGTGTTCGGCGGTTCCTCCGCGAGGCGCGCCATCGGGTCGGCCTTGAGGGCCCGACCGCCGTACCGGGAGTGCACCTCGAACTTGTAGCGGGCACCCTCGCCGATCCCCGGCAGGAACAACTCCCATACGCCGGACGAGCCGAGCGAGCGCATCGGGAACGCCGTGCCGTCCCAGCAGGTGAAATCGCCCGCGACCCGGACACCCTGAGCGTTGGGCGCCCACACGGTGAAGCGGGTGCCGGTCACCCCCTGGTGGGTCATGGGGTGCGCGCCGAGCGCCGTCCACAGCTCCTCGTGGCGCCCCTCGCCGATCAGATGCAGATCCAGTTCACCGAGCGAGGGCAGCATCCGGTACGGATCGTGCACCTCGGCGGCGTCCTCGTCGCCGTACGCCACGGCCAGCGTGTACGCGGGGACCGCGTCCAGCGGCAGCACCCCGGAGAAGAGGCCGTCGCCCTCCGAGGTGAGCGGGGTGCGCTCGCCGCCGGTGACCACACTCACCGTGCGCGCGAACGGTCGCAGGGCCCGGAAGGCGATGCCGCCCGGCACCGGGTGGGCGCCGAGCAGCGCGTGCGGATCGTGGTGGGCGCCCGCCAGCAGGCGCCCCCGGTCGACGGGATCGAGGGCAGGTGCGGTCCGGTATGTCTTTGGGGCGGACGGGGCGGACGGGGCGGACCCGGCCGACTCGGGAAGCGGTGTGTCGTGCAGGGCCACGGCTCAGTCTCCTCTCACGGCGAGGCGCTCGATCGCCGCCATGGGTACGGGCAGCCAGTCGGGTCGGTGCCGGGCCTCGTACAGCACCTCGTACACGGCCCGGTCCGTCTCATAGGCGCGGAGCAGGCCGTGCTTCTTGCGCGGGTCCCAGCCGGCGCGGGCCGCGTAGCCCGCGCAGTAGGCCTCGCGACAGCGGCGCGCCCACTCCGGGCGCCAGGGGCGGCGCTGGCGGGCGGCGTAGTCGAACGAGCGCAGCATCCCGGCGATGTCCCGCAGGGGGGAGTGGGCGCTGCGCCGTTCGGAGAGCGGCCGGGACGGCTCGCCCTCGAAGTCGATGACGAACCAGTCACGTCCGGCCCGCAGTACCTGCCCGAGGTGCAGGTCGCCGTGGATGCGCTGGGCGGGCGGCCCGGGATCGCAGGTGGCGAGCGCGGAGAACGCCGCCTTCAGACCGGGGACGAACGGCTGGAGCACGGGCACGGAGTGCGCGGCGGCCGTCAGACGTTCGGTCATCCCCTCCGCCGTCAGCCCGTTCTTCCCGGGGCCGCCGACGGGGAAGGCCGCGCCGAGCGCCAGATGCACGTCCGCGGTGACCCGGCCGAGGGCGTGCGACTGCGCGGTGAAGTCGTCGCCGGCGGCCAGCGCCGCCAGGGCCAGCGTCCAGCCGTCGGAGGCATCGCGCAGGAACGGCTGGAGGACGCCGAGTGTCGCCTTGAACGGATGTGTGGTGCGCAGCCAGGCCACCGGAGCGGGTACCCGGTGGCAGCCCTGCCGTGCCAGGGCGCCCGGCACCTCCAGATCCGGGTTGACCCCGGGCTGGATCCGCCGGAAGACCTTCAGGATGAACTCGTCGCCGTACACCAGCGAGGAGTTGGACTGCTCGGCGTCCAGCAGCCGCGGCACCAGCCCGGTCGGTACCCGCCGGGCCGCGTCGCCTTCGAACCGCAGCGGGCCCACCGCTCCGGGGTGCCGCAGCCGTTCCAGCAGCAGCTGCGCCGACCGCGGGTCGTGGAGCGCGTCGTAGACCGTACGCCCGGCCAGTGGCCCGTCCTGCACCCTGCCGATGACCGCCCGGCCCAGACGCGGCGACGGGTGCTCCCGTACGCCGAGGAGGAGCTGGTAGCAGTCCCCGGCCCAGGGCGTGTTGCCGGGAGAGGGCACGCCGCCGTGGCCGGCGTGGACCAGCAGATGCAGACAGCCGGGGAACAGCTCCGTCATCGATAGCACATGGAGGTCGGTGACGGGCCGGTCCTTGCCGGCGAACCAGCGCTGCTCCGGCAGCCACTCGCGCAGCAGCCCGGCGAACGACTCCATGGGTTCGGCGGCCGCGCTTCGCGGACGCAGGAATGCGGTCCTCGTCATGGTGACGCCTCCTCTCGTCGGCGCACGGTCACAGTCGCCGGCCGATGCGGGTGCGGGCCGCGGCTCGGGTGAGCCGGAACCAGTAGAAGCCGTGGCCCCCCAGGGTCAGCAGATACGGCAGTTCGCCCACGGCCGGGAAGCGCACCCCGCCGAACAGCTCGACCGGGTGGCGTCCCTCGAAGGCGCTCAGATCGAGCTCGGTGGGCTGGGAGAAGCGGGAGAAGTTGTTGACGCAGAGCACCAGGTCGTCCTCGTGCTCGCGCAGGAAGGCGAGGACGGCGGGGTTGGAGGAGGGCAGTTCGGTGTAGGTGCCCAGGCCGAAGGCGTGGTTCTGCTTGCGGATCTCGATCATTCGGCGGGTCCAGTGCAGCAGTGACGACGGCGACGCCATGGACGCCTCGACGTTGGTGACCTGGTAGCCGTGGACCGGATCCATGATCGCCGGGAGATAGAGCTGTCCGGGATCGGACGACGAGAAGCCGGCGTTGCGGTCGGGGGTCCACTGCATCGGGGTGCGCACCGCGTCGCGGTCGCCGAGCCAGATGTTGTCGCCCATGCCGATCTCGTCGCCGTAGTAGAGGATCGGCGAGCCGGGCAGCGACAGCAGCAGGGCGTTGAAGAGCTCGATCTGGTTGCGGTCGTTGTCCAGCAGCGGGGCCAGGCGGCGGCGGATGCCGATGTTGGCGCGCATGCGGGGGTCCTTGGCGTACTCGGCCCACATGTAGTCGCGTTCCTCGTCGGTGACCATCTCCAGGGTCAGCTCGTCGTGGTTGCGCAGGAAGATGCCCCACTGGCAGCCCGAGGGGATGGCCGGGGTCTTGGCGAGGATCTCGGAGACGGGGTAGCGCGACTCGCGCCGCACGGCCATGAAGATGCGGGGCATCACCGGGAAGTGGAACGCCATGTGGCACTCGTCGCCGCCGGCGGCGTAGTCGCCGAAGTAGTCGACGACGTCCTCCGGCCACTGGTTCGCCTCCGCCAGCAGGACGGTGTCCGGGTACTGGGTGTCGATCTCCTTGCGCACCCGCTTCAGGAAGGCGTGCGAGGCGGGCAGGTTCTCGCAGTTGGTGCCCTCGGCCGCGTAGAGGTACGGCACCGCGTCCAGCCGGAAACCGTCGATGCCCAGATCCAGCCAGAAGCGCAGGGCCGCCAGGATCTCCTCCTGGACCCGCGGGTTCTCGTAGTTCAGGTCCGGCTGGTGCGAGAAGAACCGATGGAAGTAGTACTGCCCGCGGACCGGGTCGTACGTCCAGTTGGAGGCCTCGGTGTCGACGAAGATGATCCGCGCGTCCGGATAGCCCTTGTCGTCGTCCGCCCACATGTAGAAGTCGCCGTAGGGGCCGTCCGGGTCCAAGCGGGACTCCTGGAACCACGGGTGCTGGTCGCTGGTGTGGTTCATGACGAAGTCGATGATCACGCGCATGCCCCGTTGATGGGCGGCGTCCACGAACTCCACGAAGTCGGCGAGGTCGCCGAACTCGGGCAGCACGGCGGTGTAGTCGGCGACGTCGTAACCGCCGTCGCGCAGCGGTGACTTGAAGAACGGGGGCAGCCAGAGGCAGTCGACGCCGAGCCACTGCAGATAGTCGAGTTTGGCGGTCAGTCCCTTCAGGTCGCCGATGCCGTCGCCGTTGCTGTCCTGGAAGGAGCGGACGAGGACCTCGTAGAAGACGGCACGCTTGAACCAATCGGGGTCCCGGTCCCTGACCGGAGTGTCCTCGAAGGTGTCCAGCACTGGTTCGTTGACAGTCATGACGCTCCTGACCCTCCGGTTCGCTGTGCGGCGGGCGGACGCCGGACGTGCAGGACGTGCGCAGGAGTCCGCCCCGGCTCCAGACGCACGTAGTTGGTACCTCCCCAGCGGTAGGTCTCGCCGGTGAGTTCGTCGTGCATCGGCACCGACTCGTGCCGGTCCAGGCCGAGTTGCGGCATGTCCAACGAGACCGTGGCCTCCTGGGTGCGGTGGGGGTCGAGGTTGGCGACCACCAGCACGGCATCCGCTCCGCTGCGCTTGCTGTACGCGATGACCGCGTCGTTGTCGGTGTGGTGGAAACGGAGGTTTCTGAGCGCCTGCAGCGCGGGGTGCTCCCGGCGGATGGTGTTGAGGCGGGTGATGAGGGGGGCGATGGTGCGGCCGTGCCGCTCGGCGGTGTCCCAGTCGCGGGGGGTGAGCTGGTACTTCTCGGAGTTCAGGTACTCCTCGGAGCCCTCCCGCAGGGGGGTGTTCTCGCAGAGTTCGTAGCCGCTGTAGAGGCCCCAGGCGGGGGAGAGGGTGGCGGCCAGGACGGCGCGGACCTCGAAGGCGGGGCGTCCGCCGTGCTGGAGGTAGGCGTGCAGGATGTCGGGGGTGTTGGTGAACAGGTTGGGCCGCATGTAGCAGGCGGCGTCCCCCGACAGTTCGGTGAGGTGGTCGGTCAGTTCCTGTTTGGTGGTGCGCCAGGTGAAGTAGGTGTAGGACTGCTGGAAGCCGATCTGGGCCAGGGTGTGCATCATCGCGGGGCGGGTGAAGGCCTCGGCCAGGAAGATGACGTCGGGGTCGGTGCGGTTGATGTCGGCGATGACGCGTTCCCAGAACGCGACGGGTTTGGTGTGGGGGTTGTCGACCCGGAAGATGCGCACGCCGGTGTTCATCCAGTGGCGCAGGATGCGGCAGGTCTCGGTGTGCAGGCCCTCGGGGTCGGCGTCGAAGGCGATCGGGTAGATGTCCTGGTACTTCTTGGGCGGGTTCTCGGCGTGGGCGATGGTGTTGTCGGGGCGGTGGTGGAACCACTGGGGGTGTTTGTGGACCCAGGGGTGGTCGGGGGAGCACTGCAGGGCGAAGTCCAGGGCGATCTCGAGTCCGTGGCGGGCGGCCTGGCGGACGAACCAGGTGAAGTCCTCCAGGGTGCCCAGGCGGGGGTGGACGGTGTCGTGGCCGCCCTGGGGGGAGCCGATGGCCCAGGGCACGCCGACGTCGTCGGGGGCGGGGGTGAGGGTGTTGTTGCGTCCCTTGCGGTGGGTGGTGCCGATGGGGTGGATGGGGGGCAGGTAGACGACGTCGAAGCCCATCGCGGCGATGGCGGGCAGCC
>NZ_LIQT01000008.1 GCF_001418415.1 Streptomyces hirsutus | reverse complement strand
CAGCGGGCCGCGCCCTGGCCGGGGAGCGGGGCCGGCCGGCGGTCCCGCTGCTCGCGGGACCGGCCTCGGCCATGCTCAGGCGCTCTCGGCCGTGCGGCAAGCGGGGTGGCCCCAGCCGCTGTCGTTCTTGGCGATGGGCTCGCCCGCCGCGTAGGACCGGCCGCAAAGGCAGCGGCCCGGGAACTTCGCCTTGATCGTGCGGTTCGAGGAACCGCCGCGCGGACGGGACGCCGTCTTCGCCCCGGTGGACCTGCGCTTGGCGGCACCGGCGGGCGGGGTGTCCGGGGAGGGCGGCGGCTCGGGCGAGCCCGCGTCGCTGCCCGCGTCCTGCTGGACGACGGCCGCCTGGCTGGCGGCGCGGTCGGCGAAGTCGTTGAGGCGGTCTCCGTCGGCCTGGTGGGCGGGGACGTAGCGGAACTCGACCGAGCGGCCCTGCAGGAGTCCGTCGATGCTGACGACGAGTTCCTGGTTGGCGACCGGTTTGCCCGCCGCCGTCCGCCAGCCGTTGCGCTTCCAGCCGGGCAGCCAGGTGGTGACCGCCTTCATCGCGTACTGCGAGTCCATCCGGACCTCGAGCGGCACGTCGGAGTCGGTCGCCGCCAGCAGCCGCTCCAGCGCGGTGAGTTCGGCGACGTTGTTGGTGGCTCTGCCGAGTGCGCCCGCCTGCCAGCGGACCGGGGTCTCGGAGGCGTCGGCGATCACCCAGGCCCAGGCGGCGGGTCCGGGGTTGCCCTTGGAGGCCCCGTCGCACGCGGCCACAACACGTTCACGCATGCGCCCGATCATGCCATGGCCGGGCGGGGCGCCAGGCCACGCGGTGCGCCTGCCCGGGAGAGCCCGCCGGGCCGCTTCCCGGGGTGATCCGGGTGGTCAGCGCGGTCCGGGCGATCAGGTCAGCCGTTCGGCACGTCGGTGCCGCCGGGCGTCTCGACCCCCAGGGTCGTGACGTCGATCACCGAGAAGTTCGCGCCCTGCGGGTCGCTCAGGGCGGCGAACCGCCCGAAGGGAGTGGTGATCGGCCCGAAGTGCAGGGTGCCGCCCCGCTCGGTGGCCCTGGTCGCCGCCTCGTCGCAGTTCTCGACGGCGAAGTAGACGTTCATGTACGACGGCACCTCGGGCGGGAAGTCCTCCCCCATCCCCATCCGGCCGAGCACCGTCTCCCGGCCGAGTTCGTAGAGCCGGAAGTCGATCGCCTCGTCCTCGAGCTGCCTGGACCTGTAGGAGAAGACGGCGGGGAAGAACACGTCGGTCTTCTCCGGTTTCCGGGTGCAGACCTCCGCCCAGCAGTACGCGCCGGGTACTCCGGTCGCCTCGAAGCCCTCGTGGGTGCCGGCCTGCCAGAGGCCGAAGACGGTGCCACCGGGCTCGCGGGCCAGGCACATCGTGCCGAAGTCGCCGACCCGCATCGGCTCCATCAGCACCTCGCCGCCGTTGTCCCGGACGCGGACGGCGGTGGCAGCGGCGTCCCGGACCGCGAGATAGAGGCACCACTGCGACTGACCCTCCTGGCCGGGCATGGGCGGGACGACGGCCGCCACCGCCTTGCCGTCGGCGTAGGCCTGGGTGTAGTTGCCGAGCTCCGACGACGACTTTCCGAAGGTCCAGCCGAGGACGTCTCCGTAGAAACTCTTGGCCCCTTCGACGTCATTGAACATCGCATCGGCCCAGCAGGGGGTTCCCTCGAGCTGTACGGCCATGATGGCGTGCCCTCTCCGGACGAGTGGTCGGTCCTTCCTTCACGCTAATCACCCGTGCCCGCACGCGCCCGCCGAGCCGTCCGAGCCGTCCGAGCCGTCCGAGCCGTCCGAGCCGCAGCGAACGATCTGCCCTGAAGCAGGTCTTCCCCTCCGGGCCGGGCTGTGCTTGCCTGGGGTGCCGTTTTCGGCCGGGCGGGGGAACACGTATGCGCAAGCCATGGGTGGTGGGAGTGGCGCTGGCCGCCGTGCTGCTCGGGGCGTGCGGCGACCCGTCGTCCGAGCCGTCCGCCGGGCCGCCGGCCGTCCCCGAGGCGTCGGCCACCACGCACCAGCGGCCCGCGGCCTCCCCGGGAACGGCTCCCTCCGGGAAGGCTTCCTCCGAGGCCTCCTCCCCCGGGGCCACGTCGTCGTCCGGCACCGGATCCGGGAAGCCTCCCACCGTGCTGTACCTCGGCGACTCCCTCGCGATGGAGAACCAGGAGGTCCTCGGACGGGAACTGCGCGGGGGTCTGCGCGCGCGGTACACCAGCGCGCCCTACTCGGGCACCACCCTGTGCGACTACCTGGAGGGTTCGGCCGAGCGGTCCCTGGTCCCGGCGGCGGACAAGGCGGCGGCGCTGGTGCGCTCCCTGCGGCCGGACTACGTGGTGCTGCAGTTCTGGGGCAACGCCTGGGGTTACACCCCCTGCATGGACGGGATCACCTACGACGCCGCCCGCGAGCGGTACCTCGAGCGGTACGCGGCCGACGCGCGGCGCCTCACCGAGCAGATCGCCGCGGCCGGCGCGGCCCGACCGCCGCGCGTCGTCTGGGTGTTGCAGGGTCCCGACCCGATCACCCCCGACCGGGTCCGCCGGGTGAACGCGCTCTACGAGGAGCGGGCCGCCGCCTCGGGCGGCCTCCTGGCCGACGGGGGCAAGGCGGTGAGCCCGGCGGGGGCGCGCTACACCTGGTCGCAGTACTTGCCCTGCAACGCCTACGAGCGGGCCCATCCCGAGTACTGCACCCAGCGGGACCGTGACCGGACGGCCCTGCACCGGGACGACGACTACCTGCACTTCTGTCTGGCGCCCACGACGTCGACGCCGAAGCCCTGCCCGGTCCGTTCGCCCGGCATTCTGCGCATGGCGCGGGAGATCACCCGGGTGGTCGGGGAGCACGCCCGCTCGCGCTGACGGGACGAGGCGCCGCGGCACCGGCGGGACGCGAGGAGGGCTCGGGCAGCGGGGCGGGGCCGTTCCACCGCCCGCCCCGCTGCGCGCCGTTGGTCACTCGCCCGCGTAGGCCTTCTCCAGGGCGGCGACGTCGAGCTTGCCCATCGACATCATGGCCTTCATGGCGCGGGCCGCCTTCTGGGTGTCCGGGTCGGCGATCAGCTCGGTCAGCCGGGTGGGGACGACCTGCCAGGACACGCCGAACCGGTCCTTGAGCCAGCCGCAGGGCCCGTGCTCGCCGCCTCCCTCGACGAGCTTGTCCCAGTAGAAGTCGACCTCGCCCTGGTCGGCGCAGTCGATCTGCAGGGAGATCGCCTCGGTGAACTTGAACTCGGGTCCGCCGTTCAGCGCGACGAACCTCTGGCCGTTGGCCGTGAAGTCCACGGTGAGGACGGAGCCCTCGGGTCCGGGCCCGGCCTCGGTGTACCGGAGGGTGCGGCCGACGCCGGAGTCCTTGAACACGGACACGTAGAAGTGCGCGGCCTCCTCGGCCCGGCCGTCGAACCAGAGACACGTGGTGAATCCGTCGGTGGTCATGCATACCTCCCGGGGTGGGGAACGCGGTCACCGGTGTCGACCGGTCCGGGCCCCGGAACTCATCGGTCGACGACGGAGCAACCACGGTGCTACGTACGGGGCCTCGGGGCCGGAAGGGGCCTCTGCCCGTGGCGAATCTGCCACGGGCAGAGAAATCCCCGCGGGTCACCGCGGCCGGGCAAGAGTGGAGGCACGCGGTCGCACCGGCCGCGTACCGACGAACGGCACAGGCACACCGGCACACGACCGGACAGCCCCACACCGACACCCATGGGAGCGCCGATGTCCCCACTCATCACCGGACTTGCCGCCGGACGCGCGGCCGGGTTCAGCGCCGGCCGGCCACCGGTCCCGCTGCCCCGGGCCGAGGAGGGCGACACCCCTCCGACCCGGTTCGACGACCACCTGGCCGCCCAGCTCCTCGCCCAGCGGATCGTCCTGCTCGGGACTCAGGTCGACGAGGTTTCCGCCAACCGGGTGTGCGCGCAGCTGCTGATCCTGTCCGCGGAGGACCCGCGCACCGACATCAGCCTGTACGTCAACAGCCCCGGCGGGTCCGTGCACGCGGGCCTGGCGATCTACGACACGATGCGGCTGATCCCCAACGACGTCTCGACGCTCGCCATGGGGTTCGCCGCCAGCATGGGCCAGTTCCTGCTGAGCGTGGGCGCGCCGGGCAAGAGGTTCGCCCTGCCCAACGCGCGGATCATGATGCATCAGCCGTCCGCCGGGATCGGCGGCACCACCGCCGACATCGAGATCCAGGCGGAGAACCTGGAGTTCACCAAGCGGACGATCGAGCGGATCACCGCCGAGCACACCGGCCAGTCGGTGGAGACCGTCTCCCGGGACGGCGACCGCGACCGCTGGTTCACGGCCGAGGAAGCCAGGGAGTACGGGATGGTGGACCGGGTGGTGGAGTCGCTCGACGACGTCCGCCCGGCCGCGACGCGACGCAGGACGGGGCTGTGACGATGGGGACGTACACGATTCCGAACGTCGTCGAGCGCACCCCGCAGGGCGAGCGGTCCTACGACGTGTTCAGCAGGCTGCTGTCCGAGCGGATCATCTTCCTCGGCACCGAGATCGACGACGGGGTCGCCAACGTCGTCATCGCACAGCTTCTCCATCTGGAGTCGTCGGCCCCGGAGAGCGAGATCGCGGTCTACATCAACTCCCCGGGCGGCTCGTACACCTCGCTCATGGCGATCTACGACACGATGGCGTTCGTGCAGGCGCCGATCTCGACGTACTGCGTCGGGCAGGCCGCGTCCACCGCGGCCGTGCTCCTGGCCGGCGGGGACGCGGGGCGCCGGTTCGTGCTGGAGCACGCGCGTGTGCTCCTCGGGCAGCCGGCCACGGGCGGGCAGCGGGGCACGGTCTCCGATCTGTCGCTCCAAGCCAAGGAGATGCTGCGGATCCGTGCCCAGGTGGAGGAGGTCCTGTCCCGGCACACGCACCACGACGTGGCGACCCTGCGGGCGGACATGGACCGCGACAAGGTGTTCACCGCGCAGGAGGCCGTGGCGTACGGCCTGGCCGACGAGGTGCTGAGCCGGCGCCTCATGGGTGTGTGAGGCGCCGGATCCGGCACGGGCGCGCCGGGGTCAGGCGGCCAGGCACAGTCCGTCGTACGAGGCGCGGGGCGTGCTCCGGCCCGCGGGAGCACACCGGCTGGTGATGCGGACGAGTTCTCCCTGGGCCCGCGTCAGCAGGTCGCCCAGGCCCAGACCGAGGGCCTGGGCGGCGGCCGCGAGGACCTCCGAGGAGGCCTCCTTGCGGCCCCGCTCCACCTCCGACAGATACGGCATGGAGATCCGGGCCGTGTCGGCGACGTCCTTCAGCGTCCGCTCCTGGGCGAGCCGCTCCCGGCGCAGCACGTCGCCGACCAGGTCGCGCCACAGCGGCTCCTTGGGAGCGGGAGCGGCGGGAACGGGAGCCGGGGCCGGTGGGGCGACGGCGCGGCGCGCGGGCGCGGGCGCGGGCGCGGGCCGCAGGGGAATGACACTGATGTCGAGAGGCACTTGGTTTCTCACCCCTTCAGCGT
Organism: Streptomyces hirsutus; assembly: GCF_001418415.1. Taxonomy (GTDB): domain Bacteria; phylum Actinomycetota; class Actinomycetes; order Streptomycetales; family Streptomycetaceae; genus Streptomyces; species Streptomyces hirsutus. The sequence goes on along the minus strand of NZ_LIQT01000008.1, from coordinate 4,097 downwards.
AGGAATCCTCGCCCCGAGGGGAAGGGAGCGGCGTTCCGCTCTGAGTGAAGGAGGCGGCACCGCGCGTCACTGCGAAGATTCCCGAAATTCGGGGGGAGTGTTCGGAACGGAGCTGGGTAGTCGCAACCCCGAAGGACCAAGGCACATGTCCATCGGACTTTCGTGGGGAGAGGTAATGGAGACCGCCGTGATCCGGTCGCAGGCGCAGGTCGTCGAAAGAAACGCCGAGGCCGGGACGGGTGACGGAAGCCTGCCGGGGATCGTCGACCCGCGGGCCGTCGCTCCGCGCGATGCCAAGGAGCTGTCCCGTCAGTTCTTCCGTCGTCTGGCGGAACTGGAAGAGGGCACGCACGAGTATCAGTACGCGCGCAACACCCTGATCGAGATGAACATGTCGCTGGTGCGGTTCGCGGCCGGACGGTTCCGCGGCCGTGGCGACGACATGGAGGACATCGTCCAGACCGGCATGATCGGTCTGATCAAGGCGATCGACCGGTTCGAGCTGTCGCGCGAGGTCGAGTTCACCTCCTTCGCGCTGCCGTACATCGTGGGCGAGATCAAGCGTTTCTTCCGCGACACCACCTGGGCGGTCCACGTGCCGCGCCGGCTCCAGGAGCTGCGGGTGGAACTGGCCAAGGCCCGCGAGGAACTCGCCAGCAGGCTGGACCGCGAGCCCACGGTCGCCGAGCTCGCCACGCTGATGAACATCACCGAGGAGCAGGTCAACGAGGGCCGGCTGGCCGCGAACGGCTACAACTCGTCGTCGCTGGACGCCGCCCTCACCGGTGACGGCCCCGAGAACGGCGAGTCCGTCCTGGCCGACTTCATCGGCATGGAGGAGGAAGGGCTGCGGCTCGTCGAGGACTTCCACGCGCTCGCCCCGCTCATGGCCGAGCTCAGTGACCGTGACCGGGAGATCATCCGGATGCGGTTCGTGGAGGAGGCCACCCAGGCGGAGATCGGCGAACGGCTCGGGTGCTCGCAGATGCACGTCTCCCGTCTGATCAAGCGGATCATCGGCCGTCTGCGCGAGGGCATGCTGGGCGAACTCGGCTGCGCCTGACGGCACAGGACACGGAAGTGCGGCTGTCGCCCACCCCCGCGGGGGTGGGCGACAGCCGCACTTTTCCGTCACGCACGTCGGGGTGCCGGAGTTCGGCGCGTGCGGACCGTTCGAGCCCCGCGCCGACCGCCGGTGCGGTTCAGCCGGCTTCGAAGCTCAGCACCGCGCGGACACGCTTTCCGACCGGTACGCGTTCCACGAGGATGTCGCGCGCCAGAGCCTGCACGATCTCCAAGCCGTGGCAGCCGATGCGCTCGGGATCGCGGGGGTAGATACGGGGCAGCGTGCCGCTGCTGTCGTAGACGGCGACCGTGATCGCTTCGTCCGTACCCTCCAGCTCCAGGATGTACGGGCCGTTGCTGTGCCGGTCGGCGTTGGTGACCAGTTCGCTCACGACCAGGAGTGCCGCGCCGTCGGTCCGCTTGCCGATCGTGGCGCACCACTCGTTCCTGAGCTGCTCCAGGAACAGCGACGCGAAGGCGCGCGCCTCGGCGATGCACCCCGGCTCGCCGGTGAAGTGTGCTGACCGCCGTAGCGGCTCCACGGGTACGTCGAAACCAGTTGGTATCACTGCCCCGTCCAGGTGATCGATCATGCGCTTCTCTCTGCGAAGCCGGGCCGGCCGGACGAGCCGGACGATCTGCATTGATGCACGTACCCCGAGTTCGGCTGCTCAGTCCCCCCGATCGGTGTTCGCCGCGCCACAGAGCGGGAACCCGGCCCGATGGCGGGAACCCGGTCCGGTGGAGGCGTGGGCGGGTTCCGGGACATGCGGGAGGGACGACGGCACAGGGTCGACAGCGGGAAGGCGACCGATGAGCGAGCTGTTGGCGGTGCGGAGCCTGTCGACGCTGCCCGTGGTGACGCTGGGCGGCGATGCCGTCGCCCACGTCAAGGACACCGTCCTCGACGCCGAGGCCGGGTGCATCACGGGTTTCACCCTCACCGGTCGGACCCTGCTGTCGGGCTCGCTGCCCCGGGACCTGCCCTGGCCGGTGGTGCACTCCCTCGGCCACCACGCGGTCATGGTCCGTGACGGGAAGGCGCTGTGCGACCTGCCCCTGTCGGTGGCCCGCCGCGACGCCCTGCGCGGGCGGCTGCTCGGCGCGCAGGTCCTCACCGACGAGGGCGACCGGCTCGGCACGGTGCTCGACGTCCTGGTCGAGGGCGGCACCAGCGGCCGGATCGTCGCCTTCCGGTTCGCCGCGCACCGGGAGCTGGTGCCGGGTTCGAGGCACCGGCGGCACCGGATGTACGTGCCGCGCGGTGAGGCGGTGTCCGTCTCCGGCCGGTCGCTGGTCATCCCCGCGCAGGCCACCACCTACGTCACCGACGACCTACCGGACTTCATGGCACGGGTCGGTGTGTTCCACGCCCGGCGGACGGGCGCACTGCCGTGATGCTGTTCTCCCGGGTGCGCGGGCTTCCGGTGCTGACCCCGGGCGAGGGGGTCCGTCTGGGTGTCGTACGGGCGCTGACGGTCGACGCGGCGTCCGGCACCGTCACCCACGTACGGGTACGGCGCGGACGGCTGCGCCGGGACGCCGCCCTGGCCTGGGACGCCCTGGACGCCGTCGCCCCGGACATGCTGATCGCGGCCCCGTCCTCCGTCCTGGCCGTGGCCCCGCCGCATCACGATCTGCTCGGCCGCAGGGTGCTCACCGAGGACGGCGAGGAGCGCGGCACCGTGCTCGACGCGGCGTTCGACCCGCTCACCGCCCGTATCGAGGCGATCCTGACGACGATCGGCGAGCTGCCGGCCGAGCGGCTGCTGGGACTGGGCGGGCACGCCCTGGTGGTACGGGGGCGCAGGACGGCGCGCGACCAGGGCCGGTTTGGCTGATCGCTCCCCTGATGAATCCCTAGGTGGCACCACTCGGGGCATCACCCGTGAAACCGCCCGTGCCGTTGTCGGCGGTGCCGTTCGGCGCGCCGTTCGTGGTGCCGGACTCGACCGGCGGCGGCGACTGGAGGTCGGACGGCGGCTCGCCGGTCGTCGGGCCGCTGTTCCCGGGACCGCTCGACGGTGGCTCCCCGGGGGTATCGTCCTCGCCCGTCGTCGGCCCGGAGTCGGGGGTGGCCGGCGGGGCCGACGGGGACGTGTCCGGCGACGGCGAGGAGGGGGGTGTGTCACCCGGCGACGGGCTCTGCCTCTCCGGTGGCTTCGTGGGGTGGTCCTTGCCGCCCGTGTCGCCCTGCTTCCGCTCGAACCAGCCGCCGTCGGTGTCGCGGACCACAAACTTCTCGATGTCCCGCGGAGCGGGGTCGACCACGACGACCTTCGAGGGGGAGTAGCCCGGCCAGGGGGTGCCGGTGTAACGGGGGTCGGACTGTTCGACCGGCTTGGTCAGCGGGTTGCCGCAGGCGCAGCGGACCTTGGGGACGCCGCGGTCGTCGACGAGCACGGCCGTGCCCGCCTGGAGGACGGCCTGGTAGTCCGTGGCGACGCCGTCGCGGTATCCGTGGTTGGTGACCCTGGTGTCCAGCCGGAGTTGCAGCGGGGTCAGCGAGCGCAGGTACGAGGGGACCTCGGAGGACTCGACGCCGGCCACCGAGGCGAACGCCTCGTTCTTCGCCGGAACCTCCCGGAGGTACTTGATCTGCTGCTCCACGTCGCAGCTGGAGACGTCGCGGGTGCCGCCGTACAGGCCGGGTTCGCCACCGCGGACCCCGCGCACCGCGGTGGCCGGAGAGGACTCGGACGCCGAACCGGTGGACGGGGCGGAGGTGGTGGGCGGGGCGGAGGTCGTGGGTGGAGCGGAGCCGTCCTCGGCCGTCGACTCGGTGAACGGGTCGGGGCCGGCCGCGTTCGCGGCCTGCAGGAAGATCTCTCCGCCGCCCGCCTCGGACCCGCCTTCGGTTCGGGCGAGCACCACGGCGAGGACCACGGCCACCGCCATGGCCGCGACGAGCACCCCGAGACCGGGCACGGACCTCCACCACGGCCGTCGGCCTCGCCCGGACGATCCCGTGCCGCCGCCACCGTCCCCCCTGCCCGCCCCGCCCGGCGGTGGCGGTGGGGGCGGGCCCGAGG
>NZ_LIQT01000079.1 GCF_001418415.1 Streptomyces hirsutus | reverse complement strand
GTGTGCGTGAGCCCGACGGCGAGCTGGGCGAGCCCCCGCCACAGCTCCCGCTCCTTCTCGGGCCCTGACTTCCAGGCGTCCTCGAACACCTCGTGCGCGTGGAACGGCTTCCCCTCGTCCAGCAGGCGTTGGGCCTCGGCGACGCTCTCCAGCGGCGGCCGGACCACCCCCTCCGGCTGCCGGGGTACCCCCCGCGCCCCGTGGGGCAGTGGCCGCCCCAGCCCGTCCCGGGGCCGCGCGCTGCGCGCCCGCCCCTCACCGTCCCGGTCGCGCCCGTCGCCCGCGCGCCCGGAGGCCGCCCTGTCGTCCTGGTCCCAGGTGATGCCGTCCTTGCTGCCCATACCCCGATTGTCCCGTGCCCGGACCGCTTGCGGCCCGGCCCCGGCCGTGGGGTAAAGTGCTGACCGCGCGATCACGTGGTTCACCACACGTGGGCGCATCGGGACGTGGCGCAGCNNCGTCCCGACTCGTGAGAGTCGCAGGTCTAGGGCCGGTTTCGGAGCAATCCGAAACCGGCCCTCGGTCATGCGTGGAGACCGGGTGGGGACCGGCGTTCCTCGACCGGTGACGACACGGAGCGTCTCGGGCCACCGCCGGGACGTAGGTCCTCCGTGTGCAGACGTAGGTCATCCGTGTGCATCCGCATCGGGCGTGTTTGCCGTCGCGCCGACTGGAAAGGGGCTCTGTGATCACCGGACGTGACAATCCGGTGGACAGTGAATCAAAAGCACGGAAAGAGGAGGTCCGATGTCCTCGAAGCGACGTCGTAAGAAGAAGGCCCGCGGCAAGAACAGCGCGAACCACGGCAAGCGTCCGCAGTCCTGAAAAAGCCCTGAAGAAGGCCTGAGGCCGTGCCGACCCATCGGGTGGGTGGCAGGTGCCACCCACCCGAACGCGTTCACGGGCACGGTACGGCCAGGTCACCTGCGGGCCGGGAGGGCCGCGAACACGACGACGGCCCTTTCGGCGTCCGGCCGGTTCGCGTCGCCTCCGGGCGGCCGGGCACGGCTCGCCGAGTCGTGACCGTGCCCGTGTCCGTGCGGTGCCGCAGGTCATGGACGGTGCGCCGGTCTACGGACATACTGATCGGGCCCCCGGCCACTCACAGAACGACTCCATGGTCAAAAACAGCACTCCCCCGCCCACCGTCCCCGACACCGTATGGCTGGCGCGCGGACGCCATACGGGTCCCGAGCCCGAACTCGACGTCCGGCGCAACCTCATCGCCCTCAAGGCGGCCGGAGGTCTGGACGACTTCCTGGAGCTCGACCCCGTCGAGGCGGTCCGGTCCACCGTCCTGTACCCCCGGGACGCCTCCGCCGACCCCGGCCCGTCGGCCCGCCGCCTCTTCGAGGCCCGCTGGCGTGTGGCCGAGGACGTCACGGTGCGCGCGCAGCTGACCACCTACGAGCCGCAGGCCCGCGGGGACGAGACCGAAGGCGTCACCTGGTTCCTCGCCGCCGAGGCGGAGCGTGCGTGGGACGCTCGCTGGCCGTCGCCCGCCACCATGTTCTGGCCCGACAGCAGCCAGGTCGAGTGGGACCACGACACGGTGCCGGGCGTACGCCTGCGGACGGTGAACCACCTGCCGAAGGACGACGACGAGGTGCGCCGCCGGCTGCGGGACTGCGCCCGCGACAGCTGGTTCGTCCATGTCGTGGTGCACGAGGCGATGACACCGGACGCGCGGGGGCAGCGGCCGGTCGCGGAGTTCCTGCCGCCGAGCCTGCGGCACCGGGTGGTCGAGCACCGGGGCACACCCGAGCAGGCCCGGATCGCCGACTTCGCGCTGCAGCGGGAGCTGAAGTTGCGGATGCCGCGCGGCGGCGCCGTCGTCCTGCCCACGGTGCCGCCGGGACCGGACTACGACCCGGAGCACTTCACGGTGCGCAGCATCTTCCTGGACGGCTCGGAACCGGTCGAATTCCTCGGCAGGATCATCGAGTTCGCCGCGCTGCCGCGGCCTCTGCCGGCCGAGGCCGAGCAGGCCCTGACGCGGCTGCGCCGAGGTTGGCACCTGCTCAGCCCGGAAGAGGAACTGGCCCACGCCCAGGACATGGTCGCCAGGTACGCCCACGCGCTCGACGCCATGACGGAGTCCCGCGACCTGTACCGGGAGGCGGCCGAGGCCGCGCAGGCCGCACTCGCCGAGGCGACCCGCGGCGCACCCCGGCTGCCCGCGCCTGGGCCGGGGCCGGCAGGCGAGGAGGGCTCGCCGCTCAGCGGCTTGACGAAGGCCTTCGGCCGCTTCCGGGGCACGAACAAGTAGGCCGCGCTCACGTCGGCGCCCGGCCCCCCGCCCGGGGGCCTCTTCATCGATCCGCCGCGTAAGCCCTTGACTTGAAGTGCGCTTCAAGCCGAAGACTCCCGTTCCGTACCCCGACCACGGGGCGCTCACGGGAGGGAAACCCCATGAAGTACCGCACCATCGGCAGCGATCCGCAGACCCGCCGGGAGGTGAGCGTGCTCGCGCTCGGCGCGATGCTGTTCGGCTCCGTGACGGACGAGAAGACGTCCTTCGCCGTACTCGACCGGTACGTCGAGGCGGGCGGGAACTTCATCGACACGTCCGACAACTACGCCTTCTGGGCCGACGGCGGTCAGGGCGGGCAGAGCGAAGCGCTGCTCGGGCGCTGGCGGCGCAGCCGGGGCGTCGGCGACGAGATCGTCGTCGCGACCAAGCTGGGCGCCCGCCCGCTCGCCCCCGGCACGAGCTACACCGACAACCCGGAGGGCCTGTCGGCGAAGGTGATCCGGGAGTCGGCCGAGCGCAGCCGGGAGCGGCTCGGTACGGACCGGCTGGACCTGCTGTACGCCCACATCGAGGACCGCGCCGTCCCGCTGCGGGAGACCGTGGAGGGCTTCGCCGGCCTCGTCGCCGAGGGCACGGTCGGACTGCTCGGCGCGAGCAACCACGCGGTGTGGCGGGTGGAGCGGGCCCGTGCCCTCGCCGCCGCGGCGGGACTCCCCGGCTACGAGGTGCTCCAGTACCAGCACAGCTACCTGCGCCCCCGCGCCGACCTGCCCGAGGACCTCTTCCCCGACGGCAGCCTCGGACACGCCGGCGCCGAGCTGCTCACCTACCTGCGGGCCGAGCCCCGGCCGGCCCTGGTCGCCTACTCGCCGCTGCTGAAGGGCGCGTACGCCCGACCGGAGCGGCTGCCCGGGGACTACGACCATCCGGGGACCCCCGCCCGGCTGAAGGTGCTGCACGAGGTCGCCCGGGAGACCGGGGCGAGCGCCGGCCAGGTGGTGCTGGCCTGGCAGCTCGGCCACGAACTGCCGATCCTGCCGCTGGCCGGGGTGTCCTCGGTGGCGCAACTGGAGGAGAACCTGGCGGCGGTGGACCTGGAACTGTCGCCGGAGCAGCGGGCCCGGCTGGACGCGGCGCACTGAGACGGCGCGCCGAGGCGACGATCAGGACCTGACCAGCAGCTGGAAGTCGAACGAGTAGCGCGAGGCGCGGTAGACGTGGGTCGCGTACTCCACCGCGCGGCCCGTGTCGTCGTAGGCGGTGCGGTGCATGGTGAGCAGGGCGGCGCCCTCCTTCTCGTCCAGGCGGGACGCCTCCCCGGCGGTGGCCGAGCGGGCGCCGACGGTCTGCCGGGCGCTGTGCAGGGTGATGCCCGCCGCGCGCATCACGCGGTACAGGCCGGTCGACTCCAGCCGGGCGTCGTCCAGTTCCAGCAGGCCCGACGGGAGGTAGTTGCACAGGAGGGCGACGGGCTGGCCGTGGGTGCGGCGCAGGCGTTCGAGGAGGACCGTTTCTCCGCCCTCGGGCAGGCCCAGGGCCGCCGCCACGCCGGGGGGTGCCGGGACGGTCTCGTGGCGGACGACCTGCGTACTCGGGCCCTGGCCGGCCGCCTCCAGGTCGTCGTAGAGGCTGCTGAGCTCCAGGGAGCGCCTGACCTGGCTGTGCACCACCTGGGTGCCCACCCCACGCCGCCGGACCAGCAGTCCCTTGTCGACAAGGGACTGGATGGCCTGGCGGACCGTGGGGCGGGACAGACCGAGGCGTACCGAGAGATCGACCTCGTTGCCCAGGAGGTTGCCCGGGGCGAGGTCGCCCCGCGTGATCGCCGCCTCCAGCTGCTGGGCGAACTGGTAGTACAGCGGCACCGGACTGCCCCGGTCCAGGGTGAAGTCCAGTGAGCTGAGCGCGGGTTCGGTCACTGCACGGGCCCGGTCACCGGTCTTCGCCATGGGCGTACCTTCCTGTTGGGGGGCGCTGTAGAGGGCAGGAGCCGCTCGGGCGGCCGAGGGTCAGGAGTTGCTCGGGAAGCCGAGGTTGATGCCTCCGTCGGACGGGTCCGGCCAGCGCGTGGTGATGACCTTGCCCTGGGTGTAGAAGGCGACGCCGTCGTTGCCGTAGATGTGGTGGCCGCCGAAGAGGGAGTCCTTCCAGCCGCCGAAGGAGTGGTAGCCGACCGGGACCGGGATCGGCACGTTGACGCCGACCATGCCCGCCTTCACCTCGAGCTGGAAGCGCCGGGCGGCGCCGCCGTCCCGCGTGAAGATCGCGGTGCCGTTGCCCCAGCGGGAGTCGTTGATCAGCGCGATGGCCTCGTCGTAGGTCTCCGCGCGGACCACGCACAGCACCGGGCCGAAGATCTCGTCCCGGTAGGCGTCCGCGGTCACCGGCACCCGGTCGAGCAGTGAGACGCCGACGAAGAAGCCGTCCTCGTGGCCGTCGACCGCCAGGCCCGTGCCGTCGAGCACGACCTCGGCGCCCTGCGCCGCCGCGCCCGCCACGTACGAGGCCACCTTGTCGCGGTGCTCGAGGGTGATCAGCGGGCCCATCTCCGAGGTGGGGTCGTTGCCCGGACCGATGCGGAGCTTCTTCGCCCGCTCGGTGATCCGGCCGACCAGGTCGTCGCCGATGTCGCCGACCGCGACCACGACCGACACGGCCATGCAGCGCTCGCCGGCCGAGCCGTACGCCGCGTTGATCGCCTGGTCGGCGGCCAGGTCCAGGTCGGCGTCGGGCAGGACCAGCATGTGGTTCTTGGCGCCGCCCAGCGCCTGGACGCGCTTGCCGTGCTCGGTCGCCTTCAGCTGGATGTGCCGGGCGATCGGGGTGGAGCCGACGAAGGAGACGGCCTCGATGTCGGGGTGCTCCAGGATGCGGTCCACGGCCGTCCGGTCGCCGTGCACGACGTTCAGCACGCCGTCCGGCAGGCCCGCCTCGGTGGCCAGTTCCGCGAGGCGGACGGAGGCCGAGGGGTCCTTCTCGGACGGCTTCAGCACGAACGTGTTGCCGCACGCGATGGCCAGCGGGAACATCCACATCGGCACCATGGCCGGGAAGTTGAACGGCGTGATGCCGGCGACCACGCCCAGCGGCTGGCGGATCGAGGCGACGTCGACACGGCTGGAGACCTCCGTGGACAGCTCGCCCTTCAGCTGCACGCTGATCCCGCAGGCCAGTTCCACGATCTCCATGCCCCGCGCGACCTCGCCGAGGGCGTCGGAGTGCACCTTGCCGTGCTCGGCGGTGATCAGCTCCGCGATCTCGTCGCGGTGGGCGTCCAGCAGTTCGCGGTACTTGAACAGGATCGCCGTGCGCTTGGCCAGCGAGGAGGTGCCCCAGCTCTCGAAGGCGTCCTTCGCGGCGGCGACGGCGGCGTCCACCTCGGTGGTGTCCGCGAACGCGACCTGCTTCTCCTGGGCGCCGGTGGCCGGGTTCCAGACGGGGCCGAAACGGCCGGAGGCGCCTTCGACGGGCTTGCCGCCGATCCAGTGGCTGATGGTCTTCATGAGAGCGGACGACCTTTCACGTGCGGTGAGTTGAATCGGGAGCGGGGCTCGAGTGCCGGGCCCGGGGGTGGGGGAGGTGCGGTTCAGAGGTGCCGGCGGCGGCCGGCGACCTGGGCGTCGTAGCGTTCGCGCGCCCGGACGGCGGCCTCGCGGGAGGAGACCTCGGCCACCGGCACGTCCCACCAGGCCTCGGCCGGGGGAGCGGTGGGCGCCGGGTCCGTCTCGACGTACACGCACGTCGGACGCTCGGCGGCGCGGGCCTCGGCCAGGGCGTGGCGCAGCTCCCGCACGGTCTTGGCGCGCAGCACGTCCATGCCCAGGCTGGCCGCGTTCGCCGCGAGGTCCACGGGCAGCGGGGCACCGGTGAAGGTGCCGTCCTCGGCCCGGTACCGGTAGGCGGTGCCGAAGCGCTCGCCGCCGGTCTCCTCGGACAGGCCGCCGATGGAGGCGTATCCGTGGTTCTGGATCAGCACCATCTTCACGGGCAGCCGCTCCTGGACGGCCGTGACGATCTCGGTCGGCATCATCAGGTACGTGCCGTCGCCGACCAGCGCCCACACGGGCGTGCCGGGCGCGGCCTGCTGGACGCCGATCGCGGCCGGGATCTCGTAGCCCATGCAGGAGTAGCCGTACTCGAGGTGGTACTGGCGCGGGCTGCGCGCGCGCCACAGCTTGTGCAGGTCGCCGGGGAGCGAGCCGGCCGCGTTGATCACCACGTCGGTCTCGCCCACGACCGCGTCCAGCGCGCCGAGCACCTGGGTCTGGGTGGGTACGGCGTTCTCGTCGTCGGCGCGGTAGGCGGCCTCCACGACCCGCTCCCAGCGCTCCTTCCCGGCTGCGTACCCGGCCTCGTACGCCGGGTCCACGCGGTGTCCGGCCAGCGCCCCGGCCAGTGCCTCCAGACCGCTCCGCGCGTCGCACACCAGGGTGTGCGCTCCCAGCTTGTGGGCGTCGAAGCCGGTGATGTTGAGGTTGAGGAAGCGCACGTCCGGATCGGCGAAGAGGGTGCCGGAGGCGGTGGTGAAATCGGTGTACCGGGTGCCGACACCGATCACCAGGTCGGCGGTGCGGGCCAGTTCGTCGCTCACCGCCGTGCCGGTGTGACCGATGCCGCCCAGGTCGGCCGGGTGGTCGTGGCGCAGGGAGCCCTTGCCGGCCTGGGTGGAGGCGACCGGGATGCCGGTGGCGTCCACGAGCGCCCGGAGCGCTCCCTCGGCCTCGCTGTGGTGGACACCGCCGCCCGCGACGATCAGCGGACGCCGGGCGGCCCGTACGGCCCGCACCGCCGCCTCCAGCTCGACCGGGTCCGGAGCCGGACGCCGTACGCGCCAGACGCGGTCGGCGAAGAACTCCTCCGGCCAGTCGTACGCCTCGGCCTGCACGTCCTGCGGCAGGGCGAGGGTGACGGCGCCGGTCTCGGCCGGGTCGGCGAGCACCCGTACGGCGTTCAGCGCGGACGCGATCAGCGCCTCGGGACGGTTGATCCGGTCGAAGTAGCGGGAGACGGGGCGCAGCGTGTCGTTGACGGACAGGTCCGCTTCGACCGGGTGCTCCAGCTGCTGGAGCAGCGGGTCCGCCGCGTGCGAGGCGAAGTAGTCGCCGGGGAGCAGCAGTACCGGCAGCCGGTTGACGGTGGCGAGTGCCGCGCCGGTGACCAGGTTGGTGGCGCCGGGGCCGATCGACGTCGTCACGGCCTGCGCCGACAGCCGGTTGAGCTGGCGGGCATGGGCCACCGCCGCGTGCACCATGGCCTGTTCGTTGCGGCCCTGGTGGTACGGCATGACATCGGCGTACTCGACGAGCGCCTGCCCGACGCCCGCCACGTTGCCGTGGCCGAAGATGCCCCACGTGCCCGCGATCAGCCGGTGCCGTACGCCGTCCCGCTCGGTGTACTGGGCGGCCAGGAACCGCACGAGTGCCTGGGCGGTCGTCAGTCGGCGGGTGGGGGCGCTCATACGGACCTCTCGGGTGCGGTGTAGAGGGGCAGGCGGGGGTCGACGGGCTGGTCGGGCCAGGTGGAGCGGATCCAGGCGTGCTCGGGATGGTCGCAGATCAGCCAGGCACGCTCGTCCTCCGGGCCCGCCATGACGTTGAGGTAGTACATGTGGTGGCCGGGCACGGCCATGGACGGCCCGTGCCAGCCGTCCGGGATGAGCACCACGTCGCCGTCGCGCACCTCGGCCAGTACGTCCGTGTCCCGGCCGGGACCGGACGGGGAGACCCGCTGGTAGCCGAGGCCGGGGACGCCGTCGTGGTCCGCGAACTCGAAGTAGTAGATCTCCTCCAGCACGGACTCCTCGCCCGGCCGGTGCTCGTCGTGCTTGTGCGGCGGGAACGACGACCAGTTGCCGCCCGGGGTGATCACCTCGACCGCGATCAGCTTGTCGCACTCGAACCCCTGTCCGTCACCGCCTCCGGCGGGGGCCGCGGCCCCGAAGTTGTTGACCTGGCGGGAGCAGTTGCCGGTGCCGCGCAGTTCCACGGGGACGTCCGAGGCGGGGCCGTAGCGGGCGGGGAGCCGCCGGGTGCAGCGGGCGCCGGTGAGCGCGAACCGTCCGCCGCCCGTCGACGTGACGGTCGCGCGGGCATCGCGCGGCACGTAGGCGAAGTCGCTGACCCCGTCGAACACGCCGGTGCGGCCGGTGAGTTCGAACGACTCGTGGCCGAAGTCGTCGGCGGAGGCGACCGTGCAGCCGCCGCTGAGCGGCAGCACGATCCACTCGCTCTCGCCGGTGTCGAAGGTGTGCGTGCCGCCCGGCTCCAGCTCCAGCACGCGCAGGCTGGAATGACTCCAGCCGGCCGACTCCGGCGTCACGTCGACGAGGTACGGGCCGGCCGGGGCACGGCCCGCGGGAAGGTGATGTGTCATGGCTGCCTTTCCGGTCACAGCAGGCTCACGGCCGTGTCCACCGCTTCCTCCACACTGCCCCCGGCCGGGTAGAGCAGCGAGCGGCCGACGACCATGCCCTGCACGGAGGGCAGCTTCAGCGCCTTGCCCCACCGCTCGTACGCCGCCTCCTGGTCGCCGACCTCCCCGCCGAGCAGGACGACGGGCAGCGTGGAGGCGCGCAGGACCTCCGCCATGTCGTCGGCGTTCTCGGTGACGGGGAGTTTCAGCCAGGTGTAGGCGGAGGTGCCGCCGAGGCCGGAGGCTATGGCGATGGAGCGGGTGACGGCCTCGGCGGACAGGTCGTTGCGGACCCTGCCGTCGACCCGGTGCGAGATGAACGGCTCCACGAACACCGGGAGCCGGCGTTCGGCCATGGCGTCGACGGCGCGGGCGGTGGACTCCAGGGTGCGCAGGGAGCCCGGGTCGTCGTAGTCGATGCGGACCAGCAGCTTGCCCGCGTCGAAGCCGAGCCGTTCGATGTCCTCGGGGCGGTGGCCGGTGAAGCGGTCGTCCATCTCGAAGGCCGAGCCGGCCAGACCGCCGCGGTTCATCGACCCCATGACGACCTTGTTCTCGAGCGCGCCGAGCAGCAGCAGGTCCTCGAGGATGTCGGCGGTGGCCAGCACCCCGTCGACGCCGGGCCGGGACAGCGCGACGCACAGCCGCTCCAGCAGATCGGCACGGTCGGCCATGGCCAGGCGCCGGTCGCCGATGCCGAGCGCACCCCGCGCGGGATGGTCGGCGGCCACGATCATCAGCCGGCCGCTGTCGCCGATCAGCGGACGGCGGGCCCGGCGGGCCGCCGCCTCGGCGACGGCCTGCGGATTCCGGGCCCGGACCGTGGTGAGGTCACAGATGCTGAGGTTCAAGGAAGGACTCCGTTCAGGACTGGCTCGGCAGGCCCGCGCCGCCCGGCGGCACGGCCTCCGCGAGGAGGTCCGCCACTTCGGCCGCGGTGGGCATGGCGGACGAACAGGCCAGGCGCGAGGCGACGAGAGCGCCGGCGGCGTTGGCGTGGCGCATGGTCCGCTCCAGGTCCCAGCCCGAGAGCAGACCGTGGCAGAGCGACCCGCCGAAGGCGTCGCCGGCACCGAGGCCGTTGACCACGTCGACCGGGACCGGCGGCACCTCGGCGCGGGTGCCGTCGCGGTGCACGGCGAGCACGCCCCGGGGACCCTGCTTGACGACGGCGAGTTCCACGCCGGCCGCCAGCAGCGCCTCGGCGCACGCCTGGGGCTCGCGCACTCCGGTGGCGACCTCGCACTCGTCGAGGTTGCCGACCGCGACCGTGGCGTGCCGCAGGGCCTGGCGGTAGTAGGGACGGGCCTCGTCGGGATCGCGCCAGAACATCGGGCGCCAGTCCAGGTCGAACACCGTGGTGCCCGCCTTGGCACGTGCCTCGAGCGCGTCGAGCGTCGCCGAGCGGCTCGGCTCCTCGCTCAGACCGGTGCCGGTGATCCAGAAGATCCCGGCCTCGCGTACGGCGGCGAGATCCAGCTCGGCGGTGTGGATCTCCAGGTCGGGAGCCTTGGGCCGGCGGTAGAAGTACAGCGGGAAGTCGTCCGGCGGGAAGATCTCGCAGAAGGTGACCGGCGTCGGGTACGCGGCGACCGGGGTGACCCACCGGTCGTCGACGCCGAAGTCCTTCAGGGCCTCGTGCAGATAGGCGCCGAAGGGATCGTCTCCCGTACGGGTGATCACGGCCGTCGAGCGGCCGAGCCGGGCGGCGGCGACCGCGACGTTCGCGGCCGAACCGCCGAGGAACTTTCCGAACGTTTCGACCTTTGTCAGGGGAACGCCGGTCTCCAGGGGGTAAAGGTCCACCCCGATGCGGCCCATGGTGATCAGGTCGAAATACTGTGGTGCGTCTGAGTCGGTCATCGAGCGAAGCTCCTCGAACTGCTGGGGATGCGGGTCCCTGGGCGCCCTGCCACGGTGGGGGCGTGGAATCCAGGGACCTGCCGCCCCTCAGGTGTAGGTCTCGGAGGGCGGCGATGTCAATAGTTTGTACTTACATTCGGACTAGCAAGTGAAATGATGTCTTAACAAAGTATTGACAGAGTGCGCGCCAGGGGATTTGATCCCGTCCCAACACGCCAGGCGTTTCGCACGACGACACAGACCCGGACGTCCGAGGCTCCGGGGAGGATTCTCGGACCCGCCCTTTTTCCGCGTAGCACAGTGAGGTGCAGGTAAAGATGGACCGCTCTTCTCGCAACCGCCCCCGCAGAATCGCGCCCTTCGTGGCGGTGGCCGCGGTGGCCGCACTGGCCCTCGCCGGCTGCTCCAGTGGTTCCGGTGGCAAGAAGGCCGAGGAGGACGGCGGCGACGGCGCCTCGGCCGGCAAGGCGAACACGCCGCAGATGACGGTCGCCCTCGTGACCCACCAGGCGCCCGGCGACACGTTCTGGGACATCGTCCGCAAGGGCGCCGAGGCGGCCGCGGCCAAGGACAACGTCAAGCTGATCTACTCCGCCGACCCGAACGCCGGCAACCAGGCCAACCTGGTGCAGAACGCGATCGACCAGAAGGTCGACGGCATCGCCGTCACCCTCGCCAAGCCGGACGCCCTCAAGGGCGTCCTCGGCAAGGCGGAGAAGGCGGGCATACCCGTCGTCGGCCTCAACTCCGGACTGAGCGACTGGAAGGACCTCGGCCTGCTGGAGTTCTTCGGCCAGGACGAGTCCGTGGCCGGCGAGGCCTTCGGCAAGAAGCTCAACGAGGTCGGCGCCAAGAACACCGTCTGCGTCATCCACGAGCAGGGCAACGTCGGTCTGACCCAGCGCTGCGACGGCCTGAAGAAGACCTTCGAGGGCGACACCCAGATCCTCAACGTCAACGGCGTCGACATGCCGTCGGTGAAGTCGACGATCACCGCCAAGCTCAAGCAGGACTCCTCCATCGACTACGTCGCCACCCTCGGCGCACCCTTCGCGCCGACCGCGGTGCAGTCGGTGGGCGACGCCGGCAGCAAGGCGAAGGTCGCCACCTTCGACCTCAACAAGGACCTGACCAAGGCGATCCAGGCGGGCGACATCGAGTTCGCCGTGGACCAGCAGCCCTACCTCCAGGGCTACCTCGCCATCGACGGCCTGTGGCTCTACAAGAACAACGGCAACTACAGCGGCGGCGGTGAGCAGCCGGTGCTGACCGGCCCCGCGTTCGTCGACAAGTCCAACGTCGAGGCGGTCTCCGAGTACGCCGCGAAGGGCACTCGGTGATGAGTATGACCCGACAGGCTGAGCCGGCGGTGACCCCACCGCCGGCCCCCGGCCCGAAGGCGAACGACGGCCGCACCGCGCAGCGCACGCCGGCGCGGAGGCTGCTGGCCCGTCCCGAGGTCGGCGTCTTCCTCGGCGTCGTGGTCGTTCTGGTGTTCTTCCTGATCGCCGCCCCGCCGATGCGGGACAGCAGCTCGATGGCGAACATCCTGTACCAGTCCTCGACCATCGGCATCATGGCCCTGCCGGTGGCACTGCTGATGATCGGCGGCGAGGTCGACCTCTCGGCCGGCGTCGCCGTGGTCACCTCGGCGCTCACCGCGAGCATGCTCGCCTACCAGCTGTCCATGAACGTATGGGTGGGCGTCATCGCCGCCCTCGCGGTGTCCCTCGCCGTCGGCATGTTCAACGGCTGGTTCCTGATGAAGACGGGACTGCCCAGCTTCCTGGTCACCCTCGGCACCTTCCTGATCCTCCAGGGCATCAACCTGGCCGTGACCAAGACGGTCACCGGGAACGTGGCGACCGACGACATCAGCGACATGGACGGCTTCGCCCAGGCCAAGGCCCTCTTCGCGTCCAGCTTCGAGCTGGGCGGCGTCCAGGTGAAGATCACCATCGTGTGGTGGCTCGTCTTCGCCGCCCTCGCCGCCTGGGTGCTGCTCCGCACCAAGTACGGCAACTGGATCTTCGCGGTCGGCGGCAACAAGGAGAGCGCCCGTGCCGTCGGCGTGCCGGTGAACTTCACCAAGATCTCCCTGTACATGCTGGTCGGCTTCGGCGCCTGGTTCGTCGGCATGCACCAGCTGTTCTCCTTCAACACCGTGCAGTCCGGCGAGGGCGTGGGCCAGGAGCTCATCTACATCGCCGCCGCGGTGATCGGCGGCTGCCTGATGACCGGCGGCTACGGCTCCGCGATCGGCCCGGTCTTCGGCGCCTTCATGTTCGGCATGGTGCAGCAGGGCATCGTCTACGCCGGCTGGAACCCGGACTGGTTCAAGGCATTCCTCGGCGTGATGCTCCTCGGCGCCGTCCTCATCAATCTGTGGGTCCAGCGCACGGCGACCCGGAGGTGACCGCAATGACCGACGACACGACCGGCACCCACGGTGCCGTCCTGCAGGACACCGCCCCGGACGGGGAGCACCCCCTGGTCGAACTCCGCGGGGCCGGCAAGTCCTACGGCAACATCCGCGCCCTGCACGGGGTCGACCTGAGTGTCCACCCCGGCCGCGTGACCTGCGTGCTCGGCGACAACGGCGCCGGCAAGTCCACCCTCATCAAGATCATTTCCGGGCTGCACCAGCACACCGAGGGCGAGTTCCTCGTCGACGGCGTCCCGGTACGGTTCTCCACCCCGCGCGAGGCCCTCGGCAAGGGCATCGCCACCGTCTACCAGGACCTCGCCGTCGTCCCGCTGATGCCGGTGTGGCGCAACTTCTTCCTCGGCTCCGAGATGACCAAGGGCCCCTGGCCGGTCCGTCGTCTCGACATCGAGCGGATGAAGAGGACCGCGGACAGGGAACTGCGCAACATGGGCATCGTCCTGGACGACCTGGAACAGCCCATCGGCACCCTCTCCGGCGGTCAGCGCCAGTGCGTGGCCATCGCCCGCGCCGTCTACTTCGGCGCCCGCGTCCTCATCCTGGACGAGCCCACCGCCGCGCTCGGCGTCAAGCAGTCCGGGGTGGTGCTGAAGTACATCGCCGCCGCCCGCGACCGCGGCCTCGGCGTCATCTTCATCACCCACAACCCGCACCACGCCTACATGGTGGGCGACCACTTCAGCGTCTTGCGCCTGGGCACCATGGAGCTCTCCGCCGCCCGCAGCGAGGTCTCCCTCGAGGAACTCACCCACCACATGGCCGGCGGCACCGAACTCGCGGCCCTCAAGCACGAGCTGGCACAGGTACGCGGCGTCGACGTGGAGGAGCTCCCCGAGGAGGGAGACCTCCAGGCCCCCGCAGTGGCATCCCCGGAAGGAAAGTCCTGACATGGCAGTCGCGCTCGACCGCATCCGGGTGGGCTCCGCCCCCGACTCCTGGGGCGTCTGGTTCCCCGACGACCCGCAGCAGGTGCCCTGGCAGCGCTTCCTCGACGAGGTCGCCGAAGCCGGCTACTCCTGGATCGAACTCGGCCCCTACGGCTACCTCCCGACCGACCCGGCCCGCCTGACCGACGAGGTGAAGAAGCGGGACCTCAAGGTCTCCGCCGGCACCATCTTCTGCGGGCTGCACCGCGGCCCCTCCGAGTGGGAGTCCACTTGGGAGCAGGTCAGCCGGGTCGCCTCCCTCACGCAGGCCATGGACGCCAAGCACCTCGTCGTCATCCCGTCCTTCTGGCGCGACGACAAGACCGCCGAGATCCTCGAGTCACCGGAGCTCACCACCGAGCAGTGGGGCCACCTCGCCAAGGGCATGGAGCGCCTCGGCCGGGAGGTACGGGACACCTACGGTCTCGACATCGTCGTGCACCCGCACGCCGACACCCACATCGACACCGAGGAGCACGTCGAGCGCTTCCTCGACTCCACCGACTCCTCTCTGGTCAACCTCTGCCTCGACACCGGGCACTACGCCTATTGCGGCGGCGACAGCGTCAAGCTGATCGAGACCTACGGCGAACGCATCGGCTACCTGCACCTCAAGCAGGTCGACCCGGACATCCTCGCCGACGTGGTCGCGAACGGGATCCCGTTCGGCCCCGCCGTCCAGCGCGGCGTGATGTGCGAACCGCCCGCCGGGGTACCGGAGCTGGGTGCGGTCCTGACCGCCGCCCAGAAGCTGGACGTGGACCTGTTCGCGATCGTCGAGCAGGACATGTACCCCTGCGAGCCGGACAAGCCGCTGCCGATCGCGGTCCGCACCCGCAAGTTCCTCCGCTCCTGCGGCGCCTGACCCCGGCGCCCGACCCCCTGGAAAGGGAGGCGAGAACCGTGCACGGGAGCGAACCCCTGGGAATCGCCGTCATCGGCACGGGCCGCATGGGCGCGGACCACGTGCGCCGGATCGACCGGGTCGTCAGCGGCGCGCGGGTCGCCGCCGTCGCCGACACCGACGCGGAACGGGCCAAGGCCGTGGCCGCCGGCATCGACGGCTGCACCGTACACACCGACCCGGCCGCCGCGATGGCGGCGGCCGGCGTCGACGCCGTGCTCATCGCCTCCCCGGGGCCGGCCCACGAGGCCGCCCTGCTCGCCGCGTTCGAGCGGGACCTGCCCGTGCTGTGCGAGAAGCCGCTCACCCCCGACGCGGCTTCCGCGCTGCGCGTCGTCGAAGCCGAACAGGCACTCGGCCACCGCCGCGTCCAGGTCGGCTTCATGCGCCGCTACGACGCCGAGTACGTCCGTCTCAAGGCACTGCTGGAGACAGGGCAGTTGGGCCGGCCCCTGATGCTGCACAACAGGCACCGGAACGTGGCCAGTTCACCCTTCTTCACCAGCTCCATGCTGATCACCGACTCCGTCTCCCACGAAGTGGACGTCACCCGCTGGCTGTTGGGCCAGGAGATCACTGCGGTCACGGTGCACGCCCCCGGATCCTCCTCCGGGGCGCCCGACGGGCTGCGCGACCCGCAGTTCGTCGTCCTGGAGACCGACGGCGGCGCGCTCAGCGACGTCGAGATCTTCGTCAACTGCGGCTTCGGCTACCAGGTCCAGGCCGAGGCGGTCTGCGAACGCGGCACCGCCCGCGTCGGCGACGACCACCACCTGGTCACCCACACGGCCGGCCGCTGGGGCGGCACCATCACCCAGGACTGGACCGAACGCTTCGCCCAGGCCTACGACGACGAGCTCCGGGCCTGGGTCGACACCACCCGCCGGGGCGAGGTCCGCGGCCCCAGCGCCTGGGACGGTTACGCGGCAGCCGCCGTCTGCGAGGCCGGCGTCCGGGCCCTGGAGGAGGGCGGCCGGGTGGAGGTCGAACTGGCGGAGAAGCCCGCGCTGTACGGGTGAGACGACGTGATGCGTGTGCGGGGGCCGCCCTTCCGGAAGGGCGGCCCCCGCACACGTTGCTCATGTCCCCCGAGCCCAGGAGCGCGTACCCCCGCTCACGCCTGGCGTACCTCCTCGATGGTGACGGGGCGGTGCTCGTGCAGGGACAGGGTGCACGCGTCGGCGATCCAGCCCGCCTCCAGGGCGTCCGCCACCGTGCACGGGGACAGCCGGGAGCCGGCCACGACCTCGGTGAACGCGGTGAGTTCGGCGCGGTAGGCGGCGGTGAAGCGGTCCATGAAGAAGTCGTGGGGAGTGCCCGCCGGGAAGGTCGCCCCGGGCTCCACCGACCGCAGCGGCAGCTTGTCCTCCAGACCGACCGCGAGGGAGTCGGTGAAGCCGTGGATCTCCATGCGGACGTCGTAACCACGGGCGTTGTGGCGGCTGTTGGAGACCACGGCGATGGTGCCGTCGTCCAGGGTGAGGATCGCCCCGGTGGTGTCGGCGTCGCCCGCCTCCTTGATGTAGTCGGCACCCCGGTTGCCGCCGACCGCGTACACCTCGGTCACCTCGCGGCCGGTCACCCAGCGGATGATGTCGAAGTCGTGCACGGAGCAGTCGCGGAAGATGCCACCGGAGGCGGCGATGTACGCGGCCGGCGGCGGCGCGGGGTCCAGCGTGGTGGAGCGCACGGTGTGGAGCTTGCCCAGCTCCCCGCCCCGCACGGCCTCCCGCGCGGCGACGAAGCCGGCGTCGAAACGGCGGTTGTAGCCGATCTGGATCGGCACGTCCCGGCCCTCGACCGCCTTCAGCACCTCCACGCCCTCGGCCATCGTGCGGGCCACCGGCTTCTCGCAGAACACCGGGACGCCCGCCTCGACACAGGCGAGGATCAGCCCCGGGTGGGCGTCGGTCGCCGCGGCGATCACCACGCCGTCCACGCCGGCGGCGAGTACCGCCTCGGGGGAGTCCGCGACCTCGGCGTCGAACCGCTCGGCGGCGGCCTTCGCGGCGTCCGTGAACGGGTCGGAGACGACGAGCGACTCGACGGTGTCGAGCCCGGAGAGGGTCTCGGCGTGGAAGGCGCCGATGCGGCCGAGGCCGAGGATTCCGATGCGCATGGGGTGGTGCTCCTTGAGTGCGGGGTGCGACGTACGACGTGCGGGTGTTCTCTTGGGTGGGGAGGCGAGGGCCGGGCGGGGGTTGTCAGTCGAGGCCGCCGAGGACGTTCTGGTCCCAGTCGATCACGGAGCCGGTCACCACGCCGGACCGGTCGGACAGCAGCAGGACCACGAAGCCGGCGATCTCGTCCGGCCGGCCGAGCCTGCCCATCGGCAGCCGGGCGGCGGCCCGCTCGCGCCAGTCGTCGCCCGCGCCGTGGAAGGTGCGCTGGGTGGCGTCCTCGCCCTCGGTGGCGGTCCAGCCGATGTTCAGCCCGTTGATCCGGATCCGGTCCCAGCGGTGGGCGTGCGCCGCGTTGCGGGTCAGGCCGATGAGCCCGGCCTTCGCGGCGACGTAGGGGGCCAGGAAGGGCTGACCGCCGTGCGCCGACGAGGTGATGATGTTGACGATCGTGCCGGGCTCCTCACGCCGCACCATGTCCGCCACGGCGGCCTGCATGGCGAAGAACGGCGCCTTGAGGTTGATCGCGATGTGCTGGTCGAACAGTTCCGGGGTGGTGTCCAGCAGCGTTCCGCGCGAGGTCAGCCCCGCCGAGTTGACCAGGCAGTCGACCCGGCCGTACGCCCGTACCACCTCGGCGACGGAGTCCCTGGCCTGTTCGGCGTCGGCCAGGTCGGCGCGGACGAACATCGCCTGGCCGCCCGCGGCGGCCAGCTCCGCCACCAGGGCCTCACCGGGCGCGGGGCGGCGCCCGGTGACGGCCACCACCGCTCCCTCGCGCACCGCTGCCCGCGCGACGGCGGCACCGACGCCCTGGCTGCCGCCGTTGACGAGGACGATCCTGTCGTCGAGAAGTCCCATGCCGTTCGGGGGTCCTTTCCGTTCCTGAGCCGGTCGCGCGGGGTGCGGGACGCGGGGCGGGCGGGGCAGCGTGGTTGTCAGCTCGCGCGCCGCTCGGTGCCGGCCCGCAGCGCCTCCCGCAGGGTGCGCACGGTCCAGCCCTCGCGTAGCGCCCGCCGGACGAGGTCCGCCTGCGAGGGCGGGGCCAGGCCGTCGACCGGCGGGTCGTTGTCGAGGTTGGTGGGGAAGGGGTAGCCCTCGGCGCTCGCCGCGATCACGTTCTCCTGCCACTGCTCGCCGGCTCCCTCGGTCCGCGCCCTGAGCAGCACCGGGTAGACGGCTGCCGTCACGGTCTCGCGGTCCACCGTCTCCATGGCCCGCCCGAACGCGGAGGACACCTGGAGCAGGTTGGCCATGCGCCGGATGTCCGCCGAGTGGTTGGCGCCGGCCGCGTGGAACAGGGCCGGGTTGAAGAAGACCGCGTCGCCCTTGGCGAGGGGCAGTTGCACGTGGTGGTCCTCGAAGTACGCCTGGAACTCGGGGAGTCGCCAGGCGAGGTAGCCGGGTCCGTACTTCTGCGAGTGCGGCAGGTACAGCGTGGGACCGGACTCGACGGGCATGTCGCAGTGCGCGACCGTGCCCTGCAGGGTGAGCACGGGGGAGAGGTGGTGCACGTGCGCCGGGTAGGCGGCGGCGACCTCGTTGGAGAGGAAACCGAGGTGGTAGTCGCGGTGCACGGTCTGGGCGGCGCCGCCCGGGTTGACCACGTTCACCTGGGAGGTGACCTGGTAGCCGGGACCGAGCCAGGCCGTGGACACCAGGGCGATCACGTCGTTGGCGTAGTAGTCGGCGAAGACCTGCGGGTCGTGGAGGGCGGCCTTCTCCAGGGCGTTCCACACCCGGTCGTTGGCGCCCGGCTTGGCGAAGTGGTCGCCGGAGGTGGCGCCCGTGGCGCGCTGCTGGGCGATCAGGGCGTCGAACACGGCGGTGGCCCGGTCCACGACCGCCGGGTCGGGGAAGGCGCCCCGGACGACCACGATGCCGGGGCCGTCGGCGAGGGCGCGCACCAGCTCGGCCTGGACCTCGCGGCGGTCCGCGAGGGCGAGCCGGTCGGCGTCGTACAGCAGCACGTTCCGCTCCACGGCACCGGCGTGCGGGTAGGCGGAACGGTCCGTGGTCCGCTCGACCAGGGCACGGAACGCGTCCAGGTCGCAGTCCTGCTCGGACAGCCAGGGCCGCTGCCGCGCGGACGGCTGGACCGGGGTGGAAGCGGTGGAGAAGGACATGGTCGTCCTTTCGGGTCACGGGGGGACTCGGCTCTGTCATTCTTGTCAGTACAAAGCCTTCGAACAACCAGCAGTCAGCCATCAAAAACCCCTCAGGAGTCTCAGGAGCCGGCGCATGGGCCACCCCTTCCCCATCAGGGAAATCGCACGTCAGGCAGGGTTGAGCGAGGCCACGGTCGACCGGGTGCTCAACGGCCGGGGCGGAGTGCGGGACAGCACCGCGCAGGAGGTGCGCCGGGCGATCGCCGACCTGGACCGGCAGCGCACCCAGGTCCGGCTGGTCGGCCGTACGTTCATGGTGGACATCGTGATGCAGTCGCCGGAGCGGTTCTCCACCGCCGTCCGTGCGGCCCTGGAGGCCGAACTCCCCTCCCTGCACCCGGCCGTGGTCCGCTCCCGCTTCCACTTCCGCGAGACGGGTTCGGCGGGGGAACTGGTCGCGTCCCTCGACCGGATCGGGCGGCGCGGCTCGCAGGGGGTGATCCTCAAGGCCCCGGACGTTCCCGAGGTCACCGCCGCCGTCGGCCGGCTCGCGGCGGCGGGCGTCCCGGTGGTGACGCTGGTGACCGACCTGCCCGCGAGCGCCCGTGTCGGCTACGTCGGCAGCGACAACCGGGCGGCCGGCGCGACCGCCGCGTATCTCATGGGGCAGTGGCTCGGCGACGGCCCCGGCAATGTGCTCACCAGCCTCTCCAGCGGTTTCTTCCGCAACGAGGAGGAGCGCGAGATGGGCTTCCGCAGTGTCATGCGCGCCCGGTACCCCGAGCGCGCCCTCGTGGAGATCGCCGAGGGGCAGGGCCTGGACACCACCCAGTACGAGCTCGTCCGGGAGGCCCTGGACCGTGACCCGGGCCTCCGCGCGGTCTACTCGATCGGCGGTGGCAACATCGCCACCCTGCGGGCCTTCGAGGACGCCGGGCGCGAGTGCGCCGTGTTCGTCGCGCACGACCTCGACCACGACAACACCCGGCTGCTGCGCGAGCACCGCCTGTCCGCCGTGCTCCACCACGATCTGCGCCACGACCTGCGCGAGGCCTGCCACCTCGTGATGCGCGCCCACGGCGCCCTGCCGCCCGCCGGGCCCACCCTCCCCTCCGCGATCCAGGTGGTCACCCCCTACAACATGCCCACCAACACCTCTACAACGACGGTACGTTGACCCACGCGCCGCTCTCGGCCGAGCGCACCATCGCGTCCAGCACGGCCGCGCTGCGCACGGCGTCGGCGAGCGTGGCGCCGTACGCGGTGTCCTCGGCGACGGAGCGCAGGAAGCGGTGGGCCTCGACGACCTTCAGGTCGTCGTAGCCCATCGCGTTCGCCGCGCCCGGCTGGAACGCGCCGAACTCGCCGTCGCCCGGGCCGACGTACACCGTGCTCACCGGCTGGTCCTGGTAGGCGGTGCCGCGGCTGACGCCGAGTTCGTTCATCCGCCGGAAGTCCCAGAAGACGGCGCCCATGGTGCCGTGCACCTCGAAGCCGTAGTTGTTCTGCTCGCCGACCGAGACCCGGCAGGCCTCCAGCACGCCGCGCGCACCGGAGGCGAAGCGCAGCAGGCAGTTCACGTAGTCCTCGTTCTCCACCGGGCCGAGTTCGCCGCCGGTGGCGCGGGTGTGGCCCGCCGTGGCGCCGACCGGGCGGGCCCGCTCGGGCAGGAAGATCGCCGTGTCGGCGGTCAGCGAGGCGATGTCGCCGAGCAGGAAGCGGGCCAGGTCGGCGCCGTGCGAGGCCAGGTCGCCGAGCACACCGCTGCCGCCGCGCTCCCGCTCGTAGCGCCAGGTCAGGGCGGATTCGGGGTGGGCGGCGTAGTCGCTGAACAGGCGGATGCGGGCATGGGTGACGGTGCCGATGTCGCCGGCGGCGATCAGCGCGCGGGCCGCCTCGACGGCGGGCGCGTTGCGGTAGTTGAAGCCGACCGCGCTGCGGACGCCGGCCTTCTCGACGGCGTCCGAGACCGCGCGGGCGTCGCCGGCGGTGAGCCCGACCGGCTTCTCGATCCAGATGTGCTTGCCGGCTTCGGCCATCGCGACGCCGATCTCACGGTGCAGGAAGTTCGGGGCCGTGATGCTGACCGCTCGGACCCGCGGGTCGGCGGCCACGTCGCGCCAGTCGCGGGTGGCGCGGGCGAACCCGAACTGCGCGGCGGCCTCCTCGGCCCGGCCCGGCACCTCCTCGGCGACCGTGATCAGCTCCGGGCGCAGGGCGAGATGCGGATAGTGGTGCGGCACCCGCGCGTACGCCTGGGTGTGCACCCGCCCCATCCAGCCGAATCCGATGACGGCGACACCGAGCGTATCCACCATGAGAGCCCTTCCCTCGGACCGTTCCGTACCCGGACCGTTCCCTGTTCCGTCCATCCTTGTCCAGACAAACCTTGAGTGTGTACGGGTGAGGGTGTCAAGGAGGAGCCAGGTGGACAGCACTTGTCCGCAATGGAGCGAACGACATTGTTGACCATTCTGTCTGGACAGGCTTAGGGGCACCGGGCACCCACTCAGGGGGAGAGTGACGATGCCCGACCAAGGCCGCCCGCGCAGCGGAGAGCAGGCCAAGCAGCCATGCCATCGCCCAGCTGCGGCAGGCGATCGCGCGGGGCGACAGGGCACCGGCCCAGCGGCTGGTGGAGAACGAGCTCGCCGAGCGGTTCTAGGTGATCCGGGCCGGCATCCGGGCCGCGCTCATCAACCTGGAGGCCCAGGGGCTGGTCGAGCGGATCCGCAACCGCGGCTCACGGGTGCGGGTGGTGACCGTGGAGGAGGCGGTCTCCATCACCGAATGCCGGATGGTGCTCGAAGGGCTGTGCGCCGCCAAGACCGCCGCCACGGCCGACGACGCGCAACTGGACCGGCTCACCGACCTGGGCACGGCGATGACCAAGGCCGTGGCCGACGGCGAACCCCTCACCTACTCCCAGCTCAACCAGGAACTCCACACCCGCATCCAGGAGTTCTCCGGTCAGCGGACCGCCGTGGCCCTGCTGGACCGCCTCAACGGCCAACTGGTCCGCCACCGCTTCCAGCTGGCACTCAGGCCGGGACGCTCGCAGCACTCCCTGGTCGAGCATCCGGCCATGATCGAAGCGATCAGGGCCGGGAACCCCGAGGCGGCCGTCCGCGCCCACCTCACCAGCGTGATCGAGGCACTGCGCGGCTGACCGGATCGCCCCGGGTCCCCTTCCAAGCCCTTGGACGTCCCCGAGGGCCCCGCCGCCCACCACCACCTCCGCCTCGCCCTCCAGCACGGTGACGTGCTCGTCGCAGTTGTGCGAATGCAGCGGTGCCCCGAACCAGCCGGACAGGCGCTCGTACCGCTGGTGATCCGGTTCTCCCCGCCCGCCGACGGCGTGGTGATCGGCGGGGTCGTGACGACCGCACCCCTCGGTCCTGTGCCACCCGGGGGAGCGCAGCGCCGCCACGGCCGCCGAGGACGGGGAACGGGGAGCACCGGTGACACCGGAGGTGTGGCGCGAGCCGACGGAGAGCGCGGCCGGGCCGGGAGTCACGCCGCCCGAGCCGCGGCCGTAGGCCCCCGCCCCTTCCGTCCCTGGGCCACCTTCCGGATGCGGTAGTGTTGACCTGCGTGATCACGCGGTACGCCGCGCGGGACGCATCGGGACGTGGCGCAGCTTGGTAGCGCACTTGACTGGGGGTCAAGGGGTCGCAGGTTCAAATCCTGTCGTCCCGACTCGTGAGAGTCGTAGGTCAGGGCCGGTTCGGAGACATCCGAGCCGGCCCTGTTCATGCTGGGGGACCGATGTCCTCGACCGGCGCCGGCGGGCGACGACGGTTGGGCTCGGCAGGGAGCGCGGGGCGCGCGGAACCTTTGTACGGGTGATCGCGCCCGAGGCGTCGTTCGGATCATGAAGTGGGATATCTCAGCAGGTCAGGATTCTCGACTGCCCGAAATCATTCGCTGGACCCCCGCACGACCGCAGCGTACCGGTCACCTAACTTGGCGCGTAATTTCATTAGCTCGTGTGCGGCGGAGGCCGTGACATGTGATGCGGCAGGCTGCCATTCGGTGCTTGCGAACCAATCGGCGTCGGGTCGACCACCACGCATCTCTGCCCGGATCAGGGTGTCGATTTCCGCCACGTGCTGTGCGAAAGCCTGTGCCCATTCCTGCTCGTCCGGCCGGAGGAATGGCGAACGCCGGAGCAAGAGGAGGTTGACCTGCGTCAGCCTGCCGGTTTCAGGCGCGGCGGAGGTGTCCCGGCGGGCGATGGACGTACGTTGGGCCTCCTCGAGGTCGGACAATGCCTCCCACACATCCTTCAGGGCCTCCACGCGCTGGGTGCGGAAATTCGCCCGTGCTTCACGGGCCTGGGCGCGTTGCCATTGCCACAGTCCGGCCGCCGTGGCCAACCCTGTTCCGATGAAGGTGAGGACGCCCACGGCGACCGTATCCGAGACCATGCTGTGAGGTTACTCAGGACGCAGGCCCGGGTTGGTCCAGATAGGCCGGAACATGTGCTGCCCTGGGCCGGTCACTGCCACGTACGGTCCGAAAGGCCGGTGTCCCGCACCCCGTTGCGACGTGCACACAACTGGCAGACGCCCAGAAACCCGCAACGAATGTGGCCGGGACAGAGCATAAAGAACAAGCTGAGCTTGGTGTTTAACATCTGCGGACTTGGTGTGTCTTCGCCTGTTCGGTGAGTTTGACGGTCTTTCCGACATCGTGGTGTCCGGTCCGGCGTTTGCTCTTCGAGCAGGGAGGTCGACCGGGGCCAGGAGGGCTGCTGTACCGGCCTTCGGTGGCACTCTCTCCCGGTCGTGGCGGCGTACCGTGGCAGCGTGGCAAACGAAGACCTGGGACGGACCCTGCGCCGCTTGCGCCGTCTGGCCTCCTTGACGCAAGAAGAGCTGGCCGAGCGGTCCGGCGTGTCCGTCGATGTGATCCGCCAGCTCGAACAGCGTCGGAAGCACTCGGCGCGCCTGCCCACGTTGCACGCACTGGCCAACGGTCTCGGCGTGGAACTGACCACGCTCCTGGGTGACCCGCCTGCGGTTTCCTCCACAGGAGAGAACGACGGACCACGCTTCGTGGCCGTACGCCGCGCCATCATGCCCGTGCTCTGGGGGCCGGAGACGGAACCGCCCGGGCCTGACTTCTCGCTGGACCGTCTCCGTGAGCAGATCGCGGACGGCTGGACGCAGTACCACGCCGCGGAGTTCGACACGGTGATGAAGGCGCTGCCGGACTTGCTCTCCGATGCGCGCACCGCCACGGCTTCGGGCAACGACGACGACCGCGGGGCCGGTTTCGCAGCCCTGGGCAAGGCGCTTCAGCTCGCCGGACACGTTGCCGTGCGGATGGGCAAGACCGACCTTGCTCTGACGAGCCTGGAGCGCGCCATAGACGCTGTGGGACAGTCCTCCGATCCGCTGCTTTTGCCGATGATCGTCAACTCCACGGCTTGGACTTATCAGCGGCAAGGTCGCCTGGAGGACGCATTGAGCATTGCCCTGCGCACCGCCGACGACATGGTGAACGCAGGCCGTGACGAGACAGCCGACGGCCTGAAGGTGTGGGGAGCGCTGACCATGAGCGCCGCCACGTCGGCGGCGAGGAGCGGTGACTACGAGCGTGCGGCGACGATGATGGAGGCGGCGGAGAAGGAAGCCGCCCGAGTCTCGAAGCTGCCCGACGGTGGCGACAATCGCATGGTCAGCGTCTTCAGTCCGTCGTCGGTCCGCATCGAACGCGTCCGCCTCGCTGTTCAGTACGGGCACCCGCAGGACGCCTTGGCGTTGGCCAAGGGAATGCGGCTGAGCAAGGACACCCCGCCGTCCTGGCGGACATGGCTGTTGCTGGACGTGGCACGAGCCCACACGGACATCGGGGATGCTGCCGGGGCCGTGAAGACTCTGGAGTCCCTGCGCCGGGTGGCGCCGACATGGATGCAGCACCACACGTTGGCCGTGGCCATCGTGCGCGACCTGTGGGCGCTCCCCAACCACCCGCCGGGGCTACGGCCGTTGGCAGAGTTCCTGGGGGTCAGCGAATAGCGTGGAGAAAGTGGGACGTTGCGCCCCTGTCAACGTTCCTGGCATGTCGCTTACATGAGCGGACAGCGCCCCGGCGGCCGTGCGACCGGCCCCGGGGCTCGGCCGATCTGAGAGAGCAGACCGACATGCCGCAACCTACAACGCGGGCGCGTCTTACCGGCTACCCCGGGTATAGCGAGACCCTGCCGCGCGAGCCGGAGAGCGCCGCCACCGCACGCCGTTCGGTCCGCGTCGCCCTGTCCGTTTGGGGTCTGGACGACCTGGCCGACGACGGCGCCCTGATCATCTCCGAGCTGGTGTCCAACGCCGTCCAACACGCCCGGCGGGAGTCCATCCGGGTCGTCATCGACCGCCCTGGCGCCGCGCGGGTGCGTGTCGGTGTCGTGGACTTCTCGAAGGTGCTGCCAGTGCGCAGGGAGCCGGACCCGGAGCGTGAGAGTGGGCGCGGCCTCGCGCTCGTGGGAGAGCTGGCCAAGACCTGGGGGACCGAGCTGCTGCCGTGGGGCAATTGGGTGTGGGCAGAACTGGACGGGAAGGCACGAGGATGAGCGACGAGCGGAGCCCCTGGGTGGGCGATCTGATCCATGACAAGGACGCCGACCGGCGCGGGATCGTCACGGACGTGCGTGGCGGGTCTCTGTGGGGGCTTCGGCCGGAACTCGGGCCCGGGAAGCCATGGACCTCTGACCGGCCGGAGAGGCTGGGCCTGGTGACGCCCCGCGAAGAGATGCGGGACTGGCTGTAGATACGCGAGAAGCCCCGCCCGGCATCGCGCTGGGCTTCTTCGTCTCAGGGTCTCAGGGTCTCTCACACGGATCTCACGGACTGTGTGGAACGAGCCGGAAAATCTGGCCCTGACCTGGACGTTTCCGCACTCCCTGGAAAACGCAGACCCCTATGGACGGTGTTTCGTTCACTGGGGGTCAAGGGGTCACAGGTTCAAATCCTTTCGTCCCGACTCGTGAGAGTCGTAGGTCGGGGCCGGTTCGGAGACATCCGAGCCGGCCCCGACCATGTGTGGGGCCGACGTCCTCGACCGGCGCCGGCGGGTGACGACGGTGGGGCCCGGAAGGGAGTGCGAGGCGCGCGGAACCCTTGTACGGGCGATCGCGCCCGAGGCGTCGTTCGGATCATGAAGTGGGATATCTCAGCAGGTCAGGGATCTCGACAGCCTGCGCCGGCATCGAGGGCGCAGGGACCCGGTTTCCCCCGGCCGAGGCCCGGCAGCATCATCGCGCGTCGATACCTCACGGAAGGGTGCTCCCACCGTCCGAGCCGACAACGGTGGTCGGGCAGTCACAACGGATCGGAGCGCAGCACGCCCCGCGGGCACGGAACCCGTCGCCCTACAGGGCAAGCGGCTTGGTCCGCTTCGGCGTGCGTGTGGCCATGTAGAGGGCCACACCCCAGCCGATGAGCGATGCCCCGAAGGCAACGTTGATGACGAGGATCAACCACCTGTCCTTCGCACCACGCGCGAAGGCGAGGTACGAGGGCAGCAGATAGATCACTCCGAGGGCTACCACGACTAATACTGTCAGCAGACTGTCCATGTTTTGACGCACTCCCATGATCTCCACTGTGTCACTGCGCATTTTAACGGGGGCGAGGCGCGCAGGTGCCGAAAGGGACTGGCGACGGCGCTGGTGCGGCCGCTGTCGCCCGACGCCCGGGAACCGGCCCACGGTGATCGTGCGCCGACGCGAAGAGTCCCTCGGGCCTTTGGGGTTTGCGGTCTGCCGTCTGTAGGGGAACCCGCCGATCGACGAAGACCCTTTGCGTAAAGGCCCGTACCGCCTGGTCACCGGCCTCGGCGTGGGTGGTGCGGGCCGCGTGCATCTCGTGCGATCGGAAGGCGAACGGACCGTGACCGTGAGGGCGGTGCAGGTCGGGGCGGCCCAACAGCCTGGAATCCGTCGCCGGTTCGCCGGTGTCTTTTCGAGGGCCCGACCGGCCGTGACCGATGGCGAGCCGGCAGCCGGTGGGCAGGAGACCGGCCTTGGGGCAGGCGGCGGGCAACCGGCCGGCCGCCGTGGTCCCGGACGTGGCGTGGGCCGGAGACGTCACCCTCCCCCGAAGGTGACGTCCCCGACCGTTCCCCCGGCGCCGGACAGTGGTCGTGGCGTCCGTGTTCAGCGGACCGGTGCCGTTACCAACACATGACCGCGGTCTCGCCCGAACCCCGTGCGGAGTAGAGGCGGATCCGGACGAAGTAGCGGCGGCCCTTGACGAGCCGGACCGCGAGGGTCGCGTTGCGCGGGGTTCCTCCGTCGTCGTGCCCGGCGAGGTAGCGGGGCTCCCCGCCCCGCTCCTCGAACAGCACGACGACCAGGTCACCGTCGCCGAAAGTGCCCACCGTGTAGTCGCGGGTCTCCACCGGGTCGATGCGGAAGTCGGCCTGTTCGCCGGGGCCCAAGCCGAGCGGCACCGAGCGGAACGGCACCAGCGCGGGCGGGCCGGGCCGTTCGGCCGGCGGATACCAGCCGAGGGCGAACTCCTTGTCCGCCGCGGACAGCGTGCCGGGCGGATGGACGCCCCCGCGGAACTGCTCCGGTTCCAGTATCAGCCCCGGCGCGAAGGCGTATCCCATGATCGAATCGGCGTCCCAGACGGGGCCGTTGACCTCGGTCGCGTCCAGCTTGCGCAGGATGTTGTGGTGCGTCCGTTCCCGGCTCCAGTGGTTGGGCGGGCCCGCCAGCTCGGCGTACACGGCCTCGTCGTCCCAGTGGAGACCCGCGCAGGGGCTCTGGTGCTCGTGCAGCATGCCCAGGGCGTGGCCGATCTGGTGCAGGGCCGTCCCACGCTCCCCGGGCTCGGTCAGGTCCCAGCCGAAGTTCACGGTGCGCTCGTGCAGACCCGCCAGGAGCGCCTCCTTGCCCACGACCGACCAGGAGCCGCCGCCGGACTGGAAGCCGATGCGCAGCTCCGCCTCCGAGAGGTCGTGGACCTCGGTGAAGGAGAGTCCGATCCCGAGGCCCTGCCACTCGGCGAAGCACTCGCGCACCACGTCCTGCTGCGCCGTGGTGCCGCCCCACGGCACCCACCGGGTCCGGCCGGTCCCCGGCACGGGAATGACCGACCCGTCGGTGTCGCCGCGGAAGAAGCAGTAGTGCAGCACGGTGCCGTTGACCCACATCCGCCGCCCGGCGGTCAGCGCGCCCAGCCGCTCGGCGGCGAGCCCCGGCGCGAAGGCGGGGGCCGGCTGCCGCGTCAGCGAGCAGTAGCGAGGGGTCATGGGGGAGAGGGTGCCCCACGGACGGCCCCCGGCGCCTGAGTCGAGGTCTACTCAACTCGCCCTGTATCAGGCGTGAGTATCCCCGCTCCTGTTGATGTGACGACTTCGCCCGGGAACACGATCACGCCGTGCACGCCGTTCCGGCCCCACGAGAGGGAGGAGACGCCGTCCATGAGGGAGGCGGTGGCGCCGGAGCCCCTGCCGCTCTGGCCCTTCACCGGCAGGGAGGACGAACTGCGTCTGGTCCGCCGGTCGTCGGCCGGAGCCCGGCGTGGCCTCGTGGTGACCGGACCGCCGGGCCGGGGCAAGACCCGGCTCGTCACCGAGGCCGTCCGCGGCACCGACTGCGCCCGGGTCGCCGGAATCCCGCAGGCCCACCGGATGCCGTTCGCCGCCTTCGCCCCTCTGCTGCCCGAATCGGTCACCCTGCACCGCGCGGTCCGGCTCCTGTCCGGAGTACGGACCCTGCTGGTCGACGACGCCCACCTGCTCGACGACTCCTCCGCCGCCCTGGTCCATCAACTCGCCGTGCGGTCGGACACCCGGCTGCTGATCGTCGTCACCGACGGAGCTCCCGTACCCGCCGCGGTGTCCCGGCTGTGGACCGGCGAACTGCTGCCCCGCCTGCCCCTGGGGCCGCTGCCCCGCGAGGAGACCGCACGGCTGGTCACGGTGGGCGCGGGCCGGGCCCCGGAGCCTCTCACCGTCAACCGGTTGCACCGCCTCGCCGGCGGCGACCTGCGGCTGCTGCGCGAACTCCTGGGGGTGCTGCGGGGACACGAGGACCTCACCCCTGTACCGGGCACGGACGAGTGGGCCTGGCGGGGTCCGGTGCCGCTCACACCGGCCGTCCGCGAGCACACCGCCCACCTGCTCACCCGCACGGACCCCGGCGAACGCGAGACGCTGGACCGCCTGGCCTTCGCCGAACCCCTGCCGGTGGAGCTGGACGGCCCGACGGGCCCGGAGCATCCGATGGACCCGGCCGGCCGCCCGGCGGACCCCGCTCCCCTCGACCTCGCCGCCCTCGAACGCCTGGAGGACGACGGTCTGGTCCACGTCGACGGCCGGGGCGCCGTCCGTCTCGCCCATCCCCTGCACGGCCCCGTCCTACGGGCCGCGGCCGGCGGACTGCGGGCGCGACGGCTGGCCCGCGCGCCCGAGGAGTACGGACCCGCCCTGGACGCCGAGGCCGCCGCCCTCACCGCGCTGATCGGGCAGGCCGACGTCCGGACCGTCCCGGCGCCCGTGGGGGACTGGCTGGTGGCGGAGGGCGTCCCGGTGCCCGCCGGGTACGCGGCACTGCGGGCCCGGTACGCGCGGCTGCGGGGCGAAGTGCGGGAGGCCGCCGCATGGGCCCGCGAGGGACTGTGCACGACGGCCTCCGCACGCTCCGGTCCAGCCGAAGCCGGAGTCGGAGCCGGAGCCGGGGAGGCCGCCGAAGCAAGAGCCGAACTCGCCCTCGCCGAGGCCCAGTCGCCCGCCCTCGCGAGCGTTCGACACCCCGCCCACGCCCCGCACGATCCCTATGACGCCGTCCGCCTGGGCACCCCCGAGCGGGCCGCCGGGCGGCTCACCGGTGTCTTCGCCGCCCACGCCGACGCCCTCACGCACTCCGACGGCCCCGCCCTGGACCGCGCGGCCGGCGAACTGGAGCGGCGCGGCTTCCTGCTGTTCTCGGCCGAGGCGTACGCCCAGGCCGCCGCCGCCCACCGAGACCCGGGTGCCGCCCGCACCGCGCGCACGCGTGCCGTCGCCCTCGCCCGTCGCTGCCAGGGCGCCCGCACCCCGGCACTCGCCGCTCTGGCCCTGGGCGAACTCACCGCACGGCAACAGCAGATCGTCACCCTCGCCGCCACCGGACTCAGCAACCGGCAGATCGCCGAACGCCTCACCCTGTCGATCCGCACCGTCGGCAACCACCTGTACAGCGCCTACACCCGCCTCGGCGCGAGCGACCGCACCGCCCTGCCCCGGCTGACCGATCCCCGGCCGACCGACCCCCGCCCGGCCGAATTCCAGGAGAAGCAGCCCGCCTGATCCTCGTCCCCCAGACCCGGAGACCGTCCGCCCGTCTCAGGCCGCGCCGAACGCCGAGAACGCCCACCCGGTGGCCCGGTGCACCGCGTCGCCCGGCAGCGAGGCCCGCGCGTCACGCAGGGCCTCCGCCAGGGACAGTCCCGTGTCGAGCCCCTTGTGCAGCGCGAGCATCAGCGGCACCACCGCCGCGTCGTTCACGGGCGCGCTGCACGCCACCACACCCGCCGTGCCGAGCGGCAGCAACGCCGTGACCAGGCCCAGGAGTTCGTCGGCGCCCACGCTGGCGAACCGCGCGGTGTCGCAGCAGGACAGGATGATCCGGTACGGGCTGCGGTCGAGCCGCTCGAAGTCGTGCACGATCAGCGGCCCGTCGGCCATCCGCAGCGAGGAGAACAGCGGACCGTCCGCGCGGAACTCGCCGTGCGCGGCGATGTGCGCCAGCTCGGCCCCGTCCAGTTCCTCCAGTACCCGCTCCACCCTCGCGTCGTCCTCCTCCAGGACCCTCGCCCCGCCGTACCGGCCGGCGAGCTCCGGCACCTCCGCACCACCCGTCGCGAGTCCGGGACCGCGCACCAGCACCTGGCGGCCCCCGGGCGGCGGCGCGGTCTCCCGCGCGCGCAGCCAGCCGCTCGCCGAAGGCGACACACTGAGCACCCGGTCCCGCAACGACGGCAGCAGCGCCCACGGCACCCGGTGCAGCCGCCCCGGAGGTACGACCACCAGCGGACCGGTGCCCAGATGCGCCGCCGCCGGACCCAGCAACAGCTCCTCCAGACGCCGGCCCGCGGCCTCCACCACCGGCAGCCGCGCCTGAGCCCCCGGATGGGCGAGGCGCCGCAGCCCGGCCTGCACATGCTCGGCCTCGGTCTCCGCCGCGGCCAGCGGACCCGCCTCGAACCGACGCACCCGCCCCTGCCCGCACAACAGCACCTGCACCCGCCCGTCGAGCACGGCGAGTTCCACCAGTTGGACGTCACCGCTGTCGCTCAGCCGCCGCAGCAGCCTGCCCACGTCGAACCGGCCCCCGACGTCGAACCGGCCCCGGCCGTCGGCCGCCGTGCCCCGCATGTGCAGGGTGCGGGAGCGGATCTCCCGTTCCAGGCGCCGCTGTTCCCGCTCCAGCGCCAGCACGGCCCTGCCGTCCATCCGGGCCTCCTCCGCGCGGGCGGCGATCTCCCGGTAGGCGGTCATTCCACGGAGCAGCGCCGGGTCGGCGGGGGGCCGGGTGGGCGGCGTGGACAGCGCGGTGGCCCGCCAGCGTTCGCTCCACACCAGCAGCCGCCGCGGCCCGCCCGAGACCAGGCTCGCCCGCTGGGCCAGGGCGGCCAGCTCCGCGCCCTGCGCGGTGGCACGCGCCCGCAGCTCCGACGCACCCAGCGTCATCCGGTGGTCGTCGAGCACGTCGAGCCCTCGTCGGCAGGCCTCCAGGACACCCCGCGCGGACCCGGCCGCCTGCGCCCGCAACGCCTGCGCGGCCCAGCCCGTCAGCCGCGCGAGCGGAGGCCCGCTGCGTCTGCTGCGGGCGGCGACCGCGAGATGCCGCTCGGCGTCCGCCGTCCAGCCGAGGTCCAGCGCGATCCGGCCCGCGAGCAGGGAGGCCTCCGGCGCGGCCGGCGCGCCCAGGGCGGCCAGTCGGTCGGCCACCGTCGCCGCCTCCGCGACCAGCCGCCCCGAACCGCGCCCGGCCGCGTGCCGCGCCTCGATCAGCACCAGCCGCGCGTGCGTCTCCCACCAGGTACGCCGCTGCCCCGCGAACAGCCGTACGGCGAGCGCCGCGCGGGCGATCGCCGTCTGCGGGTCGTCCGCCAGCCGGGCGGCCCGCGCGGCGGCCAGCAGCAGCTCCGCCTTGCGGGTGGACTGTCCGCCGATCCCGTCGAGCGCCTTGACCGCCGCGTCCGCCCCCGCCAGCGCCTCGGACGGCAGTCCCGCCGCCATCAGCACCTCGCAGCGCCGGATGTCGAGCATGAACGTCGGCGTGCCGAGCTTGGCGTAACGCTCCTCCGCCTCGTCGAACAGCCTGAGCGCCGCCGGGACGTCACCGGAGCGGAACGCGGCGAGGCCCCGGCTCTCCACGGCGTCCGCCTTGTCGTGCTCCTGGCCCGTGGTGTCCCACAGCGCCTCCGCCGCGGTGAAGTCGGCGTTCGCCTGCTTCACCGCGCCCAGCGCCAGATGCACCGTCGCGCGCAGGGTCAGGGCGCGCGCCGTCCAGATCACGTCGTCCGCCTGCCGCAGCACGGTGATGGCCCGCCGTACGTCCTCCAGCGCCTCCTTGTGATGTCCCAGCACCCACCACGAGTAGGCACGCCGGAACAACACCCGCGCGCGGGTGTGCCCGGTACCGCGCTCGATGCCACGCCCCAGGGCATCCAGACCCTGCCGGGTGCGCCCCGCGTGCACCAACGCCACCCCGAGGGTGCCCAGGACGTCCGCCTCCCGCTCGGCCGAGTCCGCGCGCGCCGCCCAGTCCCGGGCCCGCCGCAGATGGGTCAGGGCCAGCCTCAGGTCGCCGAAGTCCCGCTGC
Source organism: Streptomyces hirsutus (assembly GCF_001418415.1). Classification (GTDB taxonomy): domain Bacteria; phylum Actinomycetota; class Actinomycetes; order Streptomycetales; family Streptomycetaceae; genus Streptomyces; species Streptomyces hirsutus. Next base: position 16,205 of record NZ_LIQT01000079.1, on the reverse strand, counting down.
CAGATGCCGATCACCTGGTGGGCGACGGACGCGTGCAGCGGCGGGGGACGGTCGCCCAGCACCTTTTCCGCCCTCGCCAGGGCTTCGCCCGGGTCGGCGAACACCATCGGCAGCAGTTCCAGCACCGATTCGCTTCCCGCTGTCACCTCATGGATGGTAGTGCTCCGCAACCGTGCCTCACAGGTGCGATGTTGTATCAAACGGCCGCCCCACGACTCTGATTCACGACGCGCCGTTCGCCGACGGCCCGGCCGGACCCCGGCACCACCCGACACCAGCGCCCTTTCACGACAGCGCCGCTCCACGACGACACCGCTCTACGACAGCTTCCGCGGCCCCGGCCGCCAACGCCCCGGTGGAGGACACGCCATGGCACCACAGCGATTCCGAGAGCAGTACGACCAGATCCAGCGCTCCATGCCCGACGTCCCCCTGGCGATCGGCCCGGACGACGCGGGGGAGTTCCTCTACGAGAAGGGCGTCGTGCTCGCCCGCGACGGCGAGGAGGCGCGCCTCGTCGAGGACACCGTGCGGCAGCACTTCACCACGTTCGCGGGCCTGACCGCCGATCATGTGCGCCGCACGGGCCCGGAGACCAACCGCTCGGGCATCACGCGCATCCAGGTCGCCGACCCCGGGCAGGGCGACGGCAGCGGCGACCCCGCCGTCGCGGGCGCCCTGCGCGCCCTGCGGGAGCCGGAGGGCCGCACCGGCCGCCGGCTGGTCAGCCGCAACCACGTGGTGTCGATCGCGGTCAACGCCTGCCCCGGCGACGAACCCGTGCCCGTGGAGGCCGGCGCGCAGCCCAACCCGGCCGTCGCCGACGGTGCTTACGCCCCGGACGGCGCCGTCGGGGTCCTCGTCATCGACACCGGCCTCATGAACGACTACCGCTCCTACCCGCTCCTCGCCCACACCCGGGGCGACGCCCAGGTCGAGGAGTGCGGGGAGGACGGCATCCTGAGGCAGTACTGCGGCCACGGCACGTTCATCGCGGGGCTCGTCGCGGCCGTCGCCCCCAACACCGACATCACCGTCCGCGGCACCCTGAACGACGCCGGCGCCATCCTGGAGTCCGAGTTCGGCGAGAAGCTGTTCGAAGCCGTCGACCAGGACGGCTGGCCCGACATCCTCAGCCTCTCCGCCGGAACCTCCAACGGCCGCACCGACGGACTGCTCGGCGTCGACGCCTTCATGCGGGAACTCCGGCAGCAGCGCACCCTGTTGGTCGCATGCGCCGGCAACAACTCCAGCGCCTCCCCGTTCTGGCCCGCCGCCTACGCCGGCCTCCCCGGCTTCGAGAACGCCGTCCTGTCGGTCGGCGCGCTGCGCGGCGACGGCGAGTTCGGCGCCTGCTTCAGCAACCACGGGGCCTGGGTGAAGGCCTACGCTCCCGGCGAGCGCCTCACCAGCGCACTCACCGGCTTCGACACCCCGGTTCCGTACGTGTACCAGCACTCCACCTATGAAGCCTGCCGCTACGGCTTCGGCTACGCCTGCACCTGCCGGAACCCCCGGCACACCGGCGTCCTGAGCGAGGAGGGCGGCTCCGGCAAGCCGGACCAGGTGATGTTCGAGGGCCTCGCCCAGTGGAGCGGCACCTCGTTCGCCACGCCTGTCGCCGTCGGCATGGTCGCCGCCCACATGACCGCGCGGGCCGAGACCGCCCCGCGCGCGGCCCGACAGCAGCTGATGGACGCGAACAGCGAACTCGCCGAGGTGCGCGGGGCGACCGTACCGGCGCTCATTCCGGCCACCTGGCGTCCCACGCCGGTCGCGCTCCCCTCCACCCGGACATGAGGTCCGGAACCATCCCCTCCGCGGCGTACGATGACGTGCCGTACACGAGGGGTGGGAGCGTGGACCGTACTGATGTCGGCGCGTTGGTCAGGTCCGCCGCCGGCGGCGACGCGGCGGCCTGGAAGTCGATCGTGGAGGGGCTGGGCCCCCTGGTGTGGTCCGTGGTGCGCGCCCACCGGCTCTCCGACGCGGACGCGCACGAGGTCTACCAGACGGTGTGGTTCCGCTTCGCCCAGAATCTGGGGCGGATCCGTGAACCGGAGAAGACGGGCGCCTGGCTGGCCAGCACGGCGCGGCACGAGTGCCTGAAGGTGCTCAGGAACGCGCGCCGGCTGACCCTGACGGACGACCCGCAGCTCCTGGACCGGGTCAGCGAGGACGGCACACCGGAGCAGTCGCTGCTGGAGGCGGAGGAAGCCGCCGCGCAGAGCGAACGGGTACGGCGGATGTGGCAGGAGTTCGAGGAACTCGGCGACCGGTGCAGGCAGTTGCTGCGCGTGCTGATCGCCTCGCCGCCGCCGAGCTATCAGGAGGTGTCCGCCGCGCTCGGTATCGCGGTGGGCAGTATCGGGCCCCTGCGCCAGCGCTGTCTGCGCCGGCTGCGGGCCCGGCTCGAGGCACGGGGGGCGATGTGAACGGCATGGACGGTACGGACGGCGCGGACAGTATGCGCGACGGCATGGACGACGACCTCGACGACGGCGCGTTCGACGAGCACGCCGGGACGGCGGAGTCCGCCGGCGGCGACGCCGGCATCGACGCCGACCTGCTGGAGGAGGAACTCCGGCAGGCCGCCGCCGTCCTGGATCCGCTGCCGCCGGCGCTGCTGCAGAGCGCCGTGGACGCCTACGCCCTGCACGACCTGGACACCAAGGTGGCCGAGCTGAGCTTCGACTCGCTGGTCGACGCCCTCCCGGTCAGAGGCGCCGAGGCCCCGCCGCGGATGCTCACCTTCAGCGTGGGCGAGGTGACCGTGGACGTCGAGGTGACCGCGCACGGCCTCATGGGGCAGCTGATGCCGCCCCAGCCGGCCCGGATCGAGGTGCTGGGCGGACCTCAGCCGGGATCCTCCCTCACCGCCGACGACATGGGCCGTTTCACCGGTACGGCCCCGCCCTCCGGCCCGTTCGCCCTGCGCCTGCGGACCGCCGGGGACGTGGTCGAGACGGAGTGGCTGCGGACCTGATCCGCGTATCCCGGACCGGGCGCAGCGCGACGCGCTACGCCCGGGTGAGGGGAACGGCGCCCGGTCAGCGCGACACCGCGTCCACCAGGACCCGGAGAGCGGCGGCCAGATCCGCCAGGCCCGGACCGGCGGGGCCGCCCGGCTCGGTCATGTACGTGTCCCGGCGGATCTCCACCATCAGCGCCGTCACCTCCGCCCGCTTCTCGTAGAACTCCAGCGGTACGTACGTCCCGGCGAACGGGCTGTCCAGTCCGGTCTCCCCGCAGGGAGCGAAGGCCTCACGGGCCGCGTCGAGCAGACCGGGCGGCGTATGGAAGGCGTCGGTGCCCAGGCAGACCGGCGGGCGCGGGCCCGCGCCGTGGAGTTCGTAGGGCAGGGGCGCGGTGGGGTAGGAGTGGACGTCGATGATCACGGCCCGCCCGGTGGCCGCGAGACGATCCGCCACCGCCTGGGTCATGGCCTGCGCGTACGGACGGAAGTACCGCTCGATCAGCGGCCCGTGGTCGAACCCGTCGGGCCGCAGTACGTCCTCGTGCGTGGTCCGGGTGTAGACCGCGCCCATCCCGGACGCCAGCATCTCCTCCCGCTCGTCCGGGAACCGCTCGGGGTCGATCACCAGCCGGGACAGCCCGTTCACGAACCGCCACGGAGTGATCCCGGCCGCCTCGGCGGCGGCCTCGGCGATCGCGGCGGTGTGCGCGTCGGTGATGTGGTCCAGCTCCCGCTCCAGCTCCGCGTCGCCCAGCACGATCCCGGACCGCACCTCGGCCGGTATCTCCCGCGAGGAGTGCGGCACATGGAGGATCACGGGGGAGTCCCCGGCTCCGGGGAGGAGAGCGTAGGACTGCGGGGTGTCGGCCATCGGGCTGCTCCAGGAGGGTTCGTCGGTGGTGCACGGCATGATCAAGGTGCCACACACCACTGACAACACGTCGAGACCGGGGACCGCCGTGCCGGCTACCCCAGCAACTCGCGGATCAGCGCGCCGACCTGTTCCGTCTCGAGGAGGAAACCGTCGTGTCCGTAGGGCGACTCCACCACTCTGAGCCGGTCGGCGCCGGGAAGGTGCGCGGCCAGCTCGGCCTGCTGGGACAGCGGATAGAGACGGTCCGAGTCGACCCCGGCCACCAGCGCGGGCGCGGTCACCCGGCGCAGGGCCGCGGGGACGCCGCCCCTGCCGCGTCCCACGTCGTGGCCGTTCATCGCCTCCGTCAGCACCGCGTAGCTGCCCGCGTCGAACCTCCGGACGAGCTTGACCGCGTGGTGGTCGAGGTACGACTCGACCTGGTACCGGCCGCCGCGCCACGGATCCTCCGCACCCTGCGGCTCCCGGCCGAACCGGGCCGACAGTTCCGGCTCGCTCCGATAGGTGACGTGGGCGATGCGGCGGGCGATGCCCAGTCCGTCGTGCGGGCCCCGGCCGGTGTCGTGGTAGTCGCCGCCGTGCCAGTGCGGATCACTGCGAATGGCGTGCAGCTGAAGGGTGGACCAGGCGATCTGCTCGCCACTCGCGGCCGCCGCGGTGGCGAGCAGCAGCAGTGCCCCCGTGCGTTCCGGATGCGTCACCGCCCACTCCACGGCACGCATCCCGCCCATCGAACCGCCGACGACCAGCGCCCACGTCCCGATGCCGAGCGCGTCCGCCAGCCGGGCCTCCGCGGCGACCTGGTCCCGCTGGGTCAGGTACGGGAAGGCACCGCCCCACCGGCGCCGCCCGCCGGGGCGCGGCGAGGCCGGCCCCGTGCTGCCCTGGCAGCCGCCCAGCACGTTCGGGGCGACGACGAACCAGCGGTCGGTGTCGAGGGCCAGACCGGGCCCGATCAGTCCGTCCCACCAGCCCGCCGTGGGATGCCCGGGGCCGGCCGGTCCGGCCGCATGGCTGTCACCGGTGAGCGCGTGCAGCACCAGGACGGCATTGGACCCGTCCGGCGCAAGCCGCCCCCAGGTCTCGAACGCCAATTCCACACCGGGGAGTTCACCGCCCGCCTCCAGCGGCAGCGGCGTACCGAGGGCATGCCATTGACGCCGTCCGGGCGGGTCCCCCTCCTGCCAGGCCCCGGTGGCCGACGGGAGGGGAACCGATGTTCCGGAGGCTGCGAAGGCGCTCAGGGGGCGCCCTTGGCCGCGCGGAAACCGGACTCCAGGTCGGCCGTGAGGTCGACGAGGTTCTCGATGCCGACCGAGAGCCGTACCAGACCCGGCGCGGTGCCGGTCGCCTCGAGCTGCTCCTCGTCCAGCTGGCTGTGGGTGGTGGACGCCGGGTGGATGATCAGGCTGCGCACGTCACCGATGTTGGCGAGGTGGCTGAACAGCTCCACACCGTCCACGAACCGCTTGCCCGCCTCGACACCGCCCTTCAGCTCGAAGGAGAACACCGCGCCGGCACCGCGGGGGAGGTACGTCCGCGCCGCCTCGTGCCAGCGGCTGGACGGCAGGCCTGGGTAGTGCACCACCGCCACCTCGTCACGCTGCTCCAGCCACTCCGCCAGCGCCTGCGCGTTGGCGGACTGCCGCTCCATGCGCAGGCTCAGCGTCTCCACGCCCTGCAGCAGCAGGAAGGCGGAGTGCGGGGCGATGGCCGGTCCGAGGTCGCGCAGCAACTGGACGCGCAGCTTGATCGCGAACGCACCGGGTCCGAGCGCCGGCCAGTAGCGCAGGCCGTGGTAGCTGGGGTCGGGCTCGGTGAAGTCCGGGAACCGCTCGGCGTGCGCGCCGAAGTCGAAGGTGCCGCCGTCCACGACCACGCCGCCGAGCGTGGTGCCGTGCCCGCCGAGGAACTTCGTCGCCGAGTGCACCACGATGTCCGCGCCGTGCTCGAGCGGGCGCAGCAGATAGGGCGTGGGGATCGTGTTGTCCACGACCAGCGGCACGCCCGCCCCGTGCGCCGCGTCCGCGACCGCCCGCACGTCGAGCACGTTGCCCCGCGGATTGCCCAGCGTCTCGGCGAAGAACGCCTTGGTGTTCGGCCGGACGGCCGCCCGCCAGGCATCGGCGTTGTCGGGATCGTCGACGAAGGACACCTCGATGCCGAACTTCGGCAGGGTGTGCCGGAAGAGGTTGTACGTTCCGCCGTACAGCGAGGAGGCCGAGACGATGTGGTCGCCGGTCCCGGCGAGTGTCAGGAGGGCCAGTGTCTGCGCGGCCTGCCCCGAGGCCAGCGCCACCGCCGCCACACCGCCCTCCAGGGCGGCGACGCGCTGCTCGAAGACGTCCTGGGTGGGGTTGTGGATGCGGGTGTAGATGTTCCCCGGCTCCGCCAGCGAGAAGAGGTCGGCCGCGTGCTGGGTGTCCCGGAACACGAACGAGGACGTCTGGTAGATCGGCGTGGCCCGGGACCCGGTCGTGGGATCGGGCTCGGCGCCGGCGTGGATCTGCTTCGTCTCGAACGACCAGGCCGACATGTCGGGACCGGTGGACGTCTCCTCGGGAGTGTGACCGGCGGGGACGGGTTCGGTGGGCTGGCTCACGGTGTGCTCCTCGTGCGCAGTGCGGGCGCGGACGACGGGTGGGGGTGCGGATCCGCGGACGTACCTGTGGGGTGCGGGGGCGTGCCGGATGTCCCTGGGGATCAGGGCGTCGGGAAGGACCGCGTGCCGACGTAGGTGCCGGCTTCTCGCGCGACACGCCGTAGTGGTGACACGTGCGCGGTCGCGGTGGCAGCGCGTCACCAGCTCGATGCTACGACGAGGGGAGCTGAAAATGAGATGGCGTCTCAGCAGGTGGTCGGTCTTTTCACGCGGCGTTCACGAACGTGAGGTGACCGGGGCACGGCCCGCCGGCCGGGCCGGCGCCGAACACGGCTCCGCCCCGGCCGGGCGTCGTGCCGGCCGGGGCGGAGCCAGTGGATCCTTTGCCTGCTCGCGTCAGCTCAGCGACGCGAGCGCCTCGTTCCACGTCACGGACGGACGCATGACCGCGGCGGCCTTGGCCGGGTCGGGCTGGTAGTAACCGCCGATCTCGGCCGGCTGGCCCTGGACGGCGATCAGCTCGTCGACGATCTTCTGCTCGTTCGCGGCGAGCGTCTCGGCGAGCGGAGCGAAGGCCTTCGCCAGGTCCGCGTCCTCGGTCTGCCCGGCCAGCTCCTGCGCCCAGTACAGGGACAGGTAGAAGTGGCTGCCGCGGTTGTCGATGCCGCCGAGGCGACGGCTCGGGGACTTGTCCTCGTCGAGGAAGGTCGCCGTGGCGCGGTCGAGCGCGTCGGCGAGGACCTTGGCGCGGGCGTTGCCCGTGGTCTCGGCGAACTGCTCCAGGGACGGCACCAGGGCGAAGAACTCGCCCAGGGAGTCCCAGCGCAGGTAGTTCTCCTTGACCAGCTGCTGCACGTGCTTGGGCGCGGAACCGCCCGCACCCGTCTCGAACAGGCCGCCGCCCGCCATCAGCGGGACGACCGACAGCATCTTGGCGCTGGTGCCCAGCTCCAGGATCGGGAACAGGTCGGTCAGGTAGTCGCGCAGCACGTTGCCGGTGACCGAGATGGTGTCCTCGCCGCGGCGGATGCGCTCCACCGACAGCTTGGTGGCCTCGACCGGGTTCAGGACGCGGATGTCCAGGCCCTCGGTGTCGTGGTCGGCCAGGTACCGCTCGACCTTGGCGATCAGGTTGGCGTCGTGGGCGCGGGTCTCGTCCAGCCAGAACACGGCCGGGGAGCCGGTGGCGCGGGCGCGGGTGACGGCCAGCTTGACCCAGTCGCGGATCGGCGCGTCCTTGGTCTGGCAGGCGCGGAAGATGTCACCGGCGGAGACGGTCTGCTCCAGGACGACGTCACCGGCCTGGTCGACCAGGCGGACGGTGCCGGTGACCGGGATCTCGAAGGTCTTGTCGTGGCTGCCGTACTCCTCGGCCTTCTGCGCCATCAGGCCGACGTTCGGGACCGAGCCCATCGTGGACGGGTCGAAGGCGCCGTGGGCACGGCAGTCCTCGATCACGGCCTGGTAGACGCCGGAGTAGCTGGAGTCCGGCAGCACCGCGAGGGTGTCGGCCTCCTGGCCGTCGGGGCCCCACATGTGGCCGGAGGTGCGGATCATGGCCGGCATGGAGGCGTCCACGATGACGTCCGAGGGGACGTGCAGGTTGGTGATGCCCTTGTCGGAGTCGACCATCGCCAGCGCCGGGCCGTCGGCGAGCTCGGCGTCGAAGGACGCCTTGATCTCCGCGCCCTCGGGCAGGCCCTCGAGGCCCTTGTAGATGCCGCCCAGGCCGTCGTTCGGGCTGAGCCCGGCCGCGGCGAGCTTCTCGCCGTACTGCGCGAACGTCTTCGGGAAGAAGGCGCGCAGTACGTGGCCGAAGACGATCGGGTCGGAGACCTTCATCATCGTGGCCTTCAGGTGCACGGAGAACAGCACACCCTCCTGCTTGGCGCGGGCGACCTGCGCGGTCAGGAACTCGCGCAGCGCGGCGACCCGCATCACGGAGGCGTCGACGACCTCGTCCTTCAGGACGGGTACGGACTCGCGCAGCACCGTGGTGGTGCCGTCGTCGCCGACCAGCTCGATGCGCAGCGCGCCGTCCTCGGCGATCACCGCGGACTTCTCGGTGGAGCGGAAGTCGTTCTCGCCCATCGTCGCCACATCGGTCTTGGACTCGCCGCTCCAGGCACCCATGCGGTGCGGGTGGTTCTTGGCGTAGTTCTTGACCGAGGCGGGGGCGCGGCGGTCGGAGTTGCCCTCACGCAGGACCGGGTTCACGGCGGAACCCTTGATCTTGTCGTAGCGGGCGCGGATCTCGCGCTCCTCGTCGGTCTTCGGGTCGTCCGGGTAGTCCGGCAGCGCGTAGCCCTGGCCCTGGAGCTCGGCGACCGCGGCCTTGAGCTGCGGGATCGACGCCGAGACGTTCGGCAGCTTGATGATGTTGGCCGCGGGGGTCTTCGCCAGCTCACCGAGCTCGGCGAGGGCGTCCGGGATGCGCTGGTCCTCGGTGAGGTACTCCGGGAACACGGCGATGATGCGTCCGGCCAGCGAGATGTCACGCGTCTCCACGGGGACACCGGCCTGGGAGGCGTACGCCCGGACCACCGGCAGGAACGAATACGTCGCCAGGGCGGGGGCCTCGTCAGTGTGCGTATAGATGATGGTCGAGTCAGTCACCGGGTGCTCCGCTCCACGTCTGCAACATTGCTCGACATCAAGATATCCCGTACGCGTCCTGAGCTCGACAGGGGTCCGGACCGCATGGGAGCCCACCGTGCCGGACCCCATGGGTTTCGGCCCCCGGCGGCGGCCGCCCCGCCGGCCGCGGGCCGCGGCGGACTCCGCGGCCCGGCCCCGCCCGCCGTACGTCAGACCGGGCGGAACGCCGTCATGTCGCCCGGCTCCGGCTCGGTGCCGCGCTGCTGCGGGAACACCACCGAGCCCTGCTGCAACGCCACCGTCCGCGCGGGCGACGGAATGCGGATGCCCTCCTCGCGGTAGCGCCGGTGCAGGCGCTTGATGAACTCGTGCTTGATCCGGTACTGGTCGCTGAACTCGCCGACGCCCAGGATCACGGTGAACCCGATGCGGGAGTCGCCGAAGGTGTGGAAACGCACCGCCGGCTCGTGCTCCGGGAGCGCTCCGGTGATCTCCGTCATCACCTCGGTGACGACCTCCTTGGTCACCCGCTCCACCTGCTCCAGGTCGCTGTCGTACGACACCCCGGCCTGCACCAGGATGGTCAGCTCCTGCTCGGGGCGCATGAAGTTGGTCATGTTCGTCTTCGCGAGCTGCCCGTTGGGGATGACGACCAGGTTGTTGGAGAGCGCGCGGACCGTCGTCTGACGCCAGTTGATGTCCTCGACATAGCCCTCCTCGCCGCTGCTCAGCCGGATGTAGTCACCGGGCTGGACGGTCTTGGAGGCGAGGATGTGGATGCCCGCGAACAGGTTGGCGAGCGTGTCCTGGAGCGCCAGCGCGACCGCCAGACCGCCGACGCCGAGAGCGGTGAGCATCGGGGCGATGGAGATGCCCAGCGTCTGGAGCACCACCAGGAAGCCGATCGCCAGGACCAGGATCCGGGTGATGTTCATGAAGATCGTGGCCGAGCCGGCGACGCCGGACCGCGACTGGGTCACCGACTGCACCAGGCCGGCCACCACCCGCGACACCGACAGCGTCGCCGCGAAGATGACCAGCACCGTCAGCACCTGGTTGACGTTGTGCTGCACGGTCCGGGTCAGGGGCAGCGCGGCCGCCGCGGACGCGGCACCGCCCGCGAGGGCCGCCCACGGCGCGATCATGCGCAGGGCGTCCACGGCGACGTCGTCGCCGCGCCACTGGGTCCGGTCCGCGTGCCGGCCCAGCCAGCGCAGCAGCATGCGCAGCAGGAACGCCGCGACCAGGCCCGCGGCGATCGCGATACCGGCGAACAGCACATCGTTCATGGTGAGCGCGCGCGTCATCGCTCACCTCCGGCGAGGGCCCTTGCCATGGGGCGTATGTGATGTCGTGTCACGTCTCGTCACCTGCTCGCATTCGGGGGTGCCCGGGAGAGTGCGGCCCGGGAGGGTGTGCCGTGCCGCACCGGCCGGCCGGCGGTCGGCGCGATCGCTCATCCTGCCGTATCCGGCAGGGCAGTTCGTACCACGCCGTGGCAAGGAGGCGGCCTGCCGCCACCCTGGTCAGATCACCTTCAGCCGCACCAGCGCGCCCAGCGTCAGCGCGCCGGGCAGCAACGGCAGCCACACCGTGACGACCCGGAACGCCAGCACCACCGCGGTGGCCACCGCGGCCGCCCCGCCCACCGCGACCAGCGCCACGATCAGGGCGGCCTCCACCGAACCGAGCCCGCCCGGCGTGGGCACCAGCGCGACCGCGACGGTCGCCGCGAGATACGCCACCGCCATGTGCGCGATCGGTACCGACAGTCCCAGCGCCAGCCCCACCAGGATCAGCGCCGCCGCCTGCAGCGCCGGGAACGCGAGGGCCCCGCCCCACAGCGCCAGTGCCCTCGACGGCCGGGTGTGCACCGACCGGGCCTCGCCGAGTGCCGTCCGCAGGAAGGAGAACACGGCCGTCCGTATGCGCCGCACGAGCGCGAGCACGGCCGCCGCGACCACCAGTACCGCGCCGAGCGCGAGCAGCGCGGGGCCCAACGCGCCTTCGGGCAGCAGGGATCCGGGGCGCAGCACGTCCGGGAAGGCGACGAGCAGCGCGCCCAGCAGGGCCACCCGGCCGACGGACTCCGCCAGCAGGTACAGCGCGAGGGCGGCCGAGGAGCGGGTCAGGGACAGCCCGCACACCGTCATGAACCGCAGGTTGACCGCGCTCGCGCCCAGCCCCGTCGGCAGCAGATGGTTGGCCGCGCCCGCCGCGAACTGGGTGGCCAGCAGCCGCCGCGCGGGGAGCCGTTCGAGGACCGCGCCCTGCCGGGTGCACGCGGCGGCCACCCAGGTCAGACAGGTCACCCCCACCGCGGCCAGCAGCCAGGGCCACCGCGCGGTGCCCAGATGGACGAAGCCGTCGGCGAGCACCGACCGCTGCTGCACCGCGACCACGGTCACGAGCAGCAGGGGAAGGACGTACAGGATCCTGCGGAGGGGCCGCGTCACATCGGAGGAGCCTTTCCGCCCCGCGCCAACTGCGGGTGGCGGCAGGCCGGACGGCGGCTTACGGCTGGGCAGCGGCTGTTGGAGCGTCATACGGACCTCACATGCCCCGAACGGGCGACGGGCCTTGACCTCGACAATGCTTGAGGTTCTACCTTCTCCGGCATGAGCATGGAGACCACCGCCTGGACCCAGTTGCACAGCGTCATGAACGCCGAGGAGGAACGCCGCCCCTTCGCGCGGGAAACGCTACGCCGCATCGCGGGGTTCGCCCGCCCGCACCGCCGCCGCATGACCCTTTTCGTCCTGCTCGGAGCAGCCACCGCGCTGCTCGCCGTCGCCACCCCCGTACTGGCCGGACGCGTCGTCGACACCATCGTGTCCGACGGCGACTCGGCCACGGTCGTCCGGCTGGCCCTGCTCATCGCACTGATCGCGGTGGCGGAGGCAGCCCTCGGCATCCTCGGCCGGAGGCTGTCGGCATCCCTCGGCGAGGAACTCATCCTCGATCTGCGGACCGCCGTCTTCGACCACGTGCAGCGGATGCCGGTCGCGTTCTTCACACGCACCCGTACGGGCGCGCTCGTCTCCCGTCTCAACAACGACGTGATCGGCGCCCAGCGGGCCTTCAGCAACACCCTGTCCACCGTGGTCGGCAACGTCGTCACGCTGGTGCTCGCCCTGGCCGTGATGCTCACCCTGTCCTGGCGGATCACCCTGCTCGCCCTGGTCCTGCTGCCGGTGTTCGTGATCCCCGCCCGCCGCATGGGCCGCCGCATGGCCGGGATGCAGCGTGAGGCCGCCGCCCTGAACGCGGCCATGGGCACCCGGATGACCGAGCGTTTCTCGGCGCCCGGCGCCACCCTGGTCAAACTCTTCGGCCGCCCGCGGGAGGAGTCGGAGGAGTTCGCGGTGCGCGCCCGCCGGGTCCGGGACATCGGCGTACGGACGGCCACCGCCCAGACCGTTTTCATCACCGCGCTCACCCTCGTCTCCGCCCTCGCCCTGGCCCTCGTCTACGGCGTCGGCGGCCACCTCGCCCTGCGCGGCTCCCTGGAGCCCGGCGCGGTCGTGTCCCTGGCCCTGCTGCTGACCCGCCTGTACGCGCCGCTGACCTCCCTCGCCGGGGCGCGGGTGGAGGTGATGAGCGCGCTGGTCAGCTTCGAGCGGGTCTTCGAGGTACTGGACCTGAAGCCGCTCATCGAGGAGAAGCCGGACGCCCGCGCCGTCCCCGAGGGTCCGGTCTCCGTGGAGTTCGACGACGTCCGCTTCGGCTACCCGTCCGCCGACAAGGTCTCCCTCGCCTCCCTGGAGGAGGTCGCCGCCCTGGACACGCACGGCTCCGCCGAGGTTCTGCACGGCATCTCCTTCCGCGTCGAACCCGGGCAGACCGTGGCCCTCGTCGGCTCCTCCGGTGCCGGCAAGTCGACCATCGCGCAGCTGCTGCCGCGCCTCTACGACGTCGACTCGGGCGCGGTGCGGGTGGGCGGCGTCGACGTCCGGGACCTGGCCGCGGGATCGCTGCGCGACACCCTCGGCATGGTCACCCAGGACGGCCACCTCTTCCACGACACCGTCCGCGCCAACCTGCTGCTGGCCGCGCCCGCCGCGAGCGAGCCCGACCTGTGGGACGCGCTGCGCCGCGCCCGCCTGGACGAGCTCGTACGCTCCCTGCCCGACGGTCTGGACACGGTGGTCGGGGAGCGCGGCTACCGGTTCTCCGGCGGTGAGCGCCAGCGCATGACCATCGCCCGGCTGCTCCTCGCCCGCCAGCGGGTCGTCCTCCTCGACGAGGCCACCGCCCACCTGGACAACACCTCCGAGGCCGCCGTCCAGGAGGCGCTCACGGAGGCCCTGGAGGGCAGGACGGCCATCGTCATCGCGCACCGGCTGTCCACCGTCCGGGCCGCGGACCGGATCCTGGTCGTCGAGGCCGGCCGGATCGTGGAGCGGGGCACGCACGAGGAACTCCTGGCGGCCGGCGGCCGCTACGCCGCACTGCACCGCACCCGGTTCGCCCGCCGGCCCGCGGACCACGACCGGGGTGCGGAAGGGGCGGTGGCGGTGTAGAGCACGCCCGACGCCCCGTACGAGACGTGCGAGAGCGCCGCCGCGGGCCCGGTCCCGGGCCCGCGGCGGCGCTCTCGCGTACGACCGCGGTCGCCTACGGCTCCTCGCCGTCTCCTACGGCGAGCCGTGCGGCGTCAGTGGCCACGGCTTTCCGCCTTGGCCCGCCCGGAGTTCTCCCCGTCACCGGACTTCCCGCGCGCCGGACCGCCGCGGCCGCGGCTGCCGCGGCTGCCGCGGCGACGGCCGCCCCCGTTGCGGCGGCCGCTGTACGCATCGAGTTCGATGGCGAGCGGTGACGCGGTCAGCACCGACGAGTACGTACCCACCAGCATGCCGATCAGCAGGGCGAGCGCGAAGTCGGTGAGCGAGTCACCGCCCAGCAGAGCCAGCGCGGCCAGGATGAAGATCACACCGATACCGGTGTTGACCGTACGGGGCACCGTCTGCAGGACCGCCGTGTTGGTGGACTGGGGCAGGGGCGCCTTGGGATCCTTCTGCCACAGTTCCCGGACGCGGTCGAAGACCACGACGGAGTCGTTCACCGAGTAACCGACCACGGTGAGCAGCGCGGCCAGGAAGATCCCGTCGATCGGCTTGCCCAGCCACGCGAAGATACCGGTGAGGATCACCACGTCGTGGGCCAGGGTGCTGACCGCCGCCGTACCGAACATCCAGCGGAACCGGAAGGCGAGGTAGACCAGCTGGGCGCCGAGGGCCAGGCCGAGCGCGATCAGCGCGTTGCGGCGCAGTTCGTCGCCGAGGCTCGGGCCGATCAGCTCGTCACGGACCTTCTCCGCCCCGCCGCCGACCTCGTCGATGGTCTCGGCGACCTTGACCGCCTCGGCGTTGCTCAGCTCCTCGGTACGCACCGTCAGCCCGTTGTCCCCGGAGGACTGCACGACGGCCTGCGGGAAGCCGGCGTCGGCCAGGGCCGCACGGGCTCGGTCCGGATCGACGGTCTTGGTGGTCGAGTACTCGATCAGCCGGCCGCCGGTGAACTCGACACCGAAGTTCAGCCCGCGCACCACGATGCCGGCGCCGGTGACGACGAGGACGAGGAGGGACACCAGGAGCCAGCGGCGCGGGCGGCGCATCAGCTGCGGGTTGCGACGGGTGAGGTACTCACGGACCCGCCCGATGGAGGCCAGACCGGTGAGCTTGGGACGGCGGTGCACCCAGCGGCGCTCCACGGCGAACTCGGCCAGCACCCGCGTGATCACCAGTGCGCTGATCATGGAGGCGAGGACACCGATGGCCAGGGTGACGCCGAAGCCCTTCACCGGACCGGAGGCGAGCAGGAACAGCAGCCCCGCCGCGATGAGCGTGGTGATGTTGGAGTCGGCGATCGCGCTGAAAGCGCCCTTGAAGCCGGCGGTCAGGGCCGAGCGGCTGCTGGGCCGGTTGCGTTTGCTGTACTCCTCGCGCGCTCGTTCGAAGACCAGCACATTGGCGTCGACGGCCATACCGATCGCCAGGACGAAACCGGCCAGACCCGGCAGGGTCAAGGTCGCGCCGAGGCCCGCGAGAGCGGCGTAGGAGATCACGCCGTAGCAGGTCAGGGCCACGATGGCCAGGAGACCCATCAGCCGGTAGACGACGATGATGAACAGCGCGGTGAGGGCGGTGCCGAAGGCGGCGGCCCAGGCGCTGGACTCGATGGCCTCGGCGCCCAGCGTCGCGCCCACGGTCCGCTGCTCGACCGTCTCGACCGGCACCGGAAGGGCACCGCCGCTGATAAGCAGGGCGAGTTCCTTGGAGTCTTCAGAGGTGAAGGACCCGGTGATCTGGGTGGAGCCGCCGGTGATGCCGGCCCCGCAGGCCACGGACGGGTCGACCTGCGGTGACGAGATGACCTTGTTGTCCAGCACGATCGCGACCCGGCGCTTGTGGTCACCCGCGGGATTGCAGGCCGCCTCGCCGGTCAGCTTCGACCAGCCCTTGTCGTCGGCGAAGTCCACGGTGACCATCCAGCCGGCACCGCTCTGCTGGTCGAAGGTGGCCTCGGCGCCCTCCACGTCCTGGCCGGTGAGCGCGGCGGGGGCCAGGTGAAGCCGCTCCCCGGCCTCGTCGGCCAGGACGCGTTCGCCCTTCGGCAGCTTCTTGGCGGACTCGGGATCGGTACCGGGGCCGAGCACCGGGTGGACGGTGAGCTGCGCGGTACGGCCCAGCACCTCGGCGGCCTGCCGCGGGTCCTGCACGCCGGGCAGTTCCACGATGATCCGGTTGTCCCCGGACCGGACGATGCTGGGTTCGGCGACACCGAGAGCGTCGATACGGCCGCGCAGCACCTCGAGCGTGCGGTCCGTCGCCTCACCGTCGGCCTCGAGGGTTTCGGTGGAACGGGTCTCCAGCACGATCTGGGTACCGCCGCGCAGGTCGAGTCCCAGACGGACGGGGACCGTCACGGCGATGTAGACGGACAGGGCGATCACGACAAGTGCGAACAACGCCCGGATGCGGGCGGAACTTTTCACGGATGACTCCAGCAGTCACGCCGCGGCCGATCCGGGACGCGGCGGAGAGGAAAGGAACAGGACTCTCATGTGCTGGACGGTCCGGGAGGCCCCCGGCCGAGGTCCGCCGGCATGTGGGCGGCGGCGGGCGGCGCGTGCCCGGCCGCCGGGGCGGGCC
>NZ_LIQT01000783.1 GCF_001418415.1 Streptomyces hirsutus | reverse complement strand
GTAACAGCCTGCGGGCGGGGGGTGGTGACGAGCGGGGCGGGTCGGGCAGGTCGTCGGCGGCGCGGCTCATGCGGTCTGCCTCTCACGGTGGGAGGGTGCTCGCGATCACGGAACTGTTCGACATCACGAACGGCATCTGACATGGCGAACGCCGACAAGGTAAGGGTGTGTCACGGACAGGTCAACGGGTCGGGCGGGACGAAGTCGTCCCGCCCGCTCCCACCAAGGCCCGTTAGGCAGGCCCCGGCGCATGGTTCGGCTACCGTCGTCGGTATGAGCGGTACCCCGTCCCTCACCGACGCCCTCGCGGGGGGCACGGTCGTCCTCGACGGCGGCATGTCCAACCAGCTCGCGGCGGCCGGGCACGACCTGAGCGACGAGCTGTGGTCGGCGCGGCTGCTCGCCGAGGCCCCCGAGGCGATCACCGAGGCCCACCTCGCCTACTTCGAGGCGGGCGCGGACGTGGCGATCACCGCCAGCTACCAGGCCACCTTCGAAGGCTTCGCGCGACGCGGCATCGACCACGACCGGGCCACCGCCCTGCTCACCCTGAGCGTCGAGGCGGCCCGCACGGCAGCCCGGCGAGCCCGGGTGACCCGTCCCCTGTGGGTGGCGGCGTCCGTCGGCCCGTACGGCGCGATGCTCGCGGACGGCTCCGAGTACCGGGGCCGGTACGGCCTGACCGTGGCCGAGCTGGAGCGCTTCCACCGCCCCCGCATGGAGGCCCTGGCCGCCGCGGAGCCCGACGTCCTCGCCCTGGAGACGATCCCGGACACCGACGAGGCCGAGGCCCTGCTGCGGATCCTGCCCGGCCTCGGCATCCCGGCCTGGCTGTCCTACTCGGCGACGGGCGACCGCACCCGCGCGGACCAGCCTCTGTCCGACGCCTTCGCGCTCGCCGCCGAGGTGGACGAGGTCATCGCGGTCGGCGTGAACTGCTGCGCCCCGGAGGACGCAGACCACGCGGTCGCCCTCGCGGCCCGTGTCACCGGCAAACCGGTCGTGGTCTACCCCAACAGCGGCGAGACCTGGGACGCCGGGGCACGCGCGTGGACGGGCCCCGCCACGTTCACCGCCAAGCAGGTCACGGGGTGGCGCGCGTCCGGGGCTCGGCTGATCGGAGGGTGCTGCCGGGTGGCCCCGAAGACGATCTCGGCGATCGCCGCGACGCTACGGCGACCGGTGTAGCGAACTCGCACCAGACGACTTTCCCAGGAGCCCGCTCCCCCACCCCCCACTTGTCCGCCAGCTCGTCCACGAGCCCGCCCCCACTGTCATGCACCTCGACCCGCACGCCTCCATCGGCGCCCTCGCCGTACGGCAGCATCCTCAGCAGAAAGCCACGGCCGGGCGGCACACCGTGCACCAGTGCGTTGGTGGCGAGTTCACTGACGCACAGCAGCACATCGTCCTCGCGCCCGCGCATGCCCCACTCCGCGAGCACCCGGCGC
>NZ_LIQT01000782.1 GCF_001418415.1 Streptomyces hirsutus | reverse complement strand
GGCGGGAGGGGCGCGAGGAGGCCGAGGAGGCCGCGCTGCCGGAGCCAGGACCAGTGCGGGCCGCCGCTGTAGAGGGCGTGGGGGCCCTCGTTGGTCCGGTAGGGGCCCTCGGCGGTGCGGGCGCGGCCGCCGAGGGTGTGGTGCGCTTCGTGGAGGGTGACTTCGGCTCCTGCCTCGGCGGCGGTGATGGCCGCGGTCAGTCCGGCGAAGCCGCCGCCGATGACGGTGATGCGCTGCATGGCTGGGTTCTCCCTCGATCGGGGTCGCGCCTGGCGGTTCCGGAGGCGGTCCCGTCCCGTCTCCGGTGGTTCCGGTGGTTCGTGGCTACGACGGCCCAGGGCCCCAGGATGTGACAGGTCCGAGGTCTTCGCAGGTCAGGCCGATTGTCAGAGGGGGAGTGGAGGATGAGGGCATGGTGAGGCGAGCGGTGTCGGCGGGCGGTACGGGGGTGAAGGGCGCACGGCGTCCGGAGCTGCGGCTGCCGCAGCCGGAGCGGTACGAGGGGGGTGGGCTGGAGCCGGACGGGGATTACGACGGGCTGGAGTTCTTCGAGGCGGATCTCTCGGCGCAGGACGGCGCGGGGGCGCGGTTCATGGACTGCGTGCTGACGGGATGCGCGCTGGACGAGGCGCGGCTGTCCAGGGCCCGGGTGCTGGACTCGGTCCTCGCCGGTGTGCGGGGGGTGGGCACGGATCTCTCCGGGGCGACGCTGCGCGACGTCGAGCTGACGGACGCGCGCCTCGGGGGGACCCAGTTGCACGGGGCGGTGCTGGAGCGGGTGCTGGTCCGGGGCGGGAAGATCGATTTCCTGAATCTGCGGTCCGCGCGGCTCAGGGACGTCGTCTTCGAGAGCTGTGTGCTGGTCGAGCCGGACTTCGGCGGGGCGCGGCTGGAGCGGGTGGAGTTCGTGGACTGCGCGCTCAAGGGCGCGGATCTCAGCGGGGCCACGTTGACGGACGTCGATCTGCGCGGTGCCGCTTCGCTGGAGATCGCCCGGGGTGTGGACCGGCTGGCGGGGGCGGTGATCAGTACGGGGCAGCTGCTGGACCTGGCACCGGTCCTGGCGGGGGAGCTGGGGATCCGCGTGGAGGGCTGAGGGG
>NZ_LIQT01000781.1 GCF_001418415.1 Streptomyces hirsutus | reverse complement strand
CCCCCCTCCTCCCCCGCCGGGCCCGCGGCTTACCGTTGCCGTATGGCCTACTTCGACGCCGCGTCCGCCGCTCCGCTCCATCCCGTCGGCCGTCAGGCCCTGTTGGCCGCACTGGACGAGGGGTGGGCCGATCCGGCGCGACTCTACCGGGAGGGCAGGAGGGCCCGGCTGCTGCTGGACGCGGCGCGCGAGGCGGCGGCGGAGGCGGTGGAATGCCGCCCGGACGAGCTGGTGTTCACCCCGTCCGGCACCCGGGCGGTGCATGCCGGGATCGAGGGTGCGCTGGCCGGGCGGCGGCGCGTCGGGCGTCACCTGATCGTGTCTGCGGTCGAACACTCTTCTGTACTCCACACGGCTGAAGTCCACGAAGCCCTGGGCGGTTCGGTCACCGAGGTCGGGGTGGACCGCACGGGGGCCGTGGCTCCGGACGCCTTCGCCGGGTCGCTGCGGCCGGACACCGCGCTGGCCTGTCTCCAGTCGGCCAACCACGAGGTGGGGACGGTGCAGCCGGTGGCCGAGGTCGCCGAGGCCTGCCGGGCGGCGGGGGTGCCGCTGCTGGTGGACGCGGCCCAGTCGCTGGGCTGGGGGCCGGTGGCGGGCGACTGGTCGCTGCTCACGGCGAGCGCCCACAAGTGGGGCGGTCCGTCGGGCGTCGGGCTGCTCGTGGTGCGCAAGGGGGTGCGGTTCGCTGCCCGGGGGCCGCTGGACGAACGGGAGTCGGGGCGGGCGGCCGGGTTCGAGAACATCCCGGCGGTGGTGGCCGCGGCGGCCTCGCTGCGGGCGGTGCGTGCCGAAGCGGCCGAGGAAGCGGTCCGGCTTCGGGAACTGACGGAGCGGATCCGGACGCGGGTGCCCGTGCTGGTGCCGGACGTGGAGGTGACGGGCGATCCGGAGCGGCGGCTGCCGGGGATCGTCACCTTCTCCTGTCTCTATGTCGACGGGGAGACGGTGCTGCACGAGCTGGACGGTGCCGGCTTCTCCGTGTCGTCCGGTTCGTCGTGCACGAGCAGCACGCTCACCCCGAGCCATGTGCTGAGGGCGATGGGGGTGCTGAGCGAGGGCAACGTCCGTGTGTCGCTGCCGCCGGGGACACCGGCCGAGGACGTCGAGCGGTTCCTGGCGGTCCTGCCGGGAGTGGTGGCGGGGGTGCGGGAG
>NZ_LIQT01000780.1 GCF_001418415.1 Streptomyces hirsutus | reverse complement strand
TCCCGCTGACGTCTACCCGCCCAGGGCCCGGCTCCCCATGGCCCGACCCCAGGCCGAATCGAGCAACTCGCCTTGACGACACCGTCCATCGACGCGCACGTCCACCTCGAGACCCACCCCTCCCATCGCAGCGCCGTCGTCGCCACCGTCGCCGGCACCGCACGACACATCGCCCACGCCCACCTGAGCGTCCGCGGCTTCGAGAGCGTGGAAGAGCGCACGCTGGTCATGGCCCGCATTGACCACGAGGAGCCGTACTGGGCGGAACGGGCCGCCCAGGCGCTCACCGCCGAAGGCATCAGCACCGAGATCACGCCCGGCCTGCGTGAAGCCATTGACGAGGAGTGGACCTGGGCCGACTATCCCATGCCCTGGTGCACCCGCCAGGAGATCCGTGAGGTCTCCGACCAAGCCCAGAAGATCTACGACGACATCCGCCACGGTCGCCTCGTCATCCACGCCCACGCCGACGACGGATGGACCATGGTCGCCGTCGGCTCCTACCGCGATGGCAGCAGCGTCACCCTCCACGGCGAGAACCACCTGCGCACGATCGCGGAAACCTTCGATTCACCTGCCGATGCTCTCGCCGCCTTCGAACGCCTCCACAGCGACACGAAGCGCCCCGGGCCCGCGCCCATGACCGACGTCGAGCGTCAGGCCGCCGAAGCCCGCAGCACACTGCACTCGCCAAACCCGCTGAAACCTGAACCGGCCGTCCAGCGGACCGAGATGGTTCCCGCCTACGCCGCCGACCCGGCGGACCACAACGCCGCCCTCGACGAGTTCGTCACCGAACACGACGACTGGGAGAAATGGCGCACCTGGTCGGACGACACCACCCACCTCATCCACGAGACACAGACCCTGCGGGCCGAACTCGTCCACGAAACGAATCCCCGCGAGACCGCCTGGACCTTCGCCGCCTACGAGACACCCGTCTCCGACCGCATGTGGCACCTCACCCTGACTGGCGCCACCCCCGCCCCTCTGCTGAAGACCCTCCTGAACAGGCTCGCGGAAGGAGACGCCTGGGAGACCGCCATCGGCAGCCCCACCACCGAGAAGACCGTCACCGAAGCCACCCGCCCTCTCACCGACGCCGGCTGGAAGCACACCATCGAGGGCCGATGGATCCGCTGGGAGACCACCCCAGGCGACGCCGGCGTCCAGTTCGACGCCTTCGCCGCCCAGAACCCCAGCACCCTGCCCACCTGGACCCTCTGGGCAGGCCCCAGCATCGACCGCCCCACCTGGGCCCTCCACGCCTCCCCCTACACCTCTCTCCTATACACATCT
>NZ_LIQT01000078.1 GCF_001418415.1 Streptomyces hirsutus | reverse complement strand
GGGATGGCCGGGGTGGCCGTGAGCGGGGCGGGCGGCTGCTTCGCTTCCGCCGTCCCCACCTCCTCCTGCAGCGCGAGCAGGGAGCGGCGGGCGTCGACGGCGGTCGGGGCCGCCTCGGCCTGCCGGAACACGTCGTTGAACACCTCGAGGGACAGGGGGCCCGCGTAGCCGGTGCGCAGGACGTGCCGGACGAGACCGGCGACGTCGAAGCCGCCCTGTCCGGGGAAGCAGCGGTGGTGGCGGCTCCACTGGAGCACGTCCATCGCGGGCAGCGGGGCGTCGGCCAGCTGGAGGAAGAAGATCTTCTCGCCGGGGATGTCCTCGATGTCCCGGGGATCGGAACCCCGGGAGAGGATGTGGAAGCTGTCCAGACAGGTGCCGAGCGCCGGATGCCCTGCCGCCTCGACGATGCGCCAGGCGTGGTCGTACGTACTGACGTGCCGCCCCCAAGCCAGTGCCTCGTAGGCGACGCGGATGCCGAAGTCCTGTGCCAGGTCGGCCAGTTCGCGCAGGTGTGCGGCGGCGAGGGCGTCGTCGTCGACCGCCTCGGGGTCGACGCTGGAGCAGACGAGCACGGTGTCGGCGCCGAGTTCGCTCATCAGTCCGAACTTGTGCCGGGCGCGCCGCAGATTGCGGGCGAACAGTTCGGCGGGCACCGCCTCGATGTCCCGCATCGGTTGATAGAGGTCGACGGTGAGTCCCAGGTCGGCGCAGCGGGCGCGGATCTCCCGCGGGGTGAGCGGACTGGCGAGCAGATCGTTCTCGAAGATCTCCACGCCGTCGAAGCCCGCGCGGGCGGCGGCGGTGAGTTTCTCGGTGAGGGTGCCGCTGAGGGAGACGGTGGCGATGGACGTACGCACGTCGGTACCTCTGCTTCCGTGACGTTCCGTGGAACTCCGTGAGTTCCTTGTTCCGAGTGCTACTTGGGAGCGGGCACCGGGCCGGTGAGGTCGGTGAGATGGGCGAGCATCCGGGCGGAGTCGGGTTCCCGGCCGGTGAACAGACGGAACGCGTCGGCGGCCTGGAAGGCGGCCATGCCGCCGCCGTCGAGGGTGGCGCAGCCCGCGGCGCGGGCGGCGCGCAGCAGGTCGGTCTCGAGGGGCCGGTAGACGACTTCGGCGACCCACAGTCCGGGGTGCAGCAGGTCCGCGGGCAGGGGCAGGCCCGGGTGGGCGGCCATGCCGGTGGGGGTCGCGTGCACCAGGCCGCCGCTGCCGTCGGCGGCGGCGAGGAGCTCGGGCAGCAGGTCCAGGGGGGCGGCGGTGGCGCGGTCGGCGCCGAAGGCGCGGTTCAGCGAGCCGGCGAGTTCGTCGGCCCGCTCGGGCAGGGCGTCGACCACGGTGACCCGTCCGGCGCCGAGGGTGAGGACGGCGTGCGCGACGGCGGCGCCGGCGCCGCCCGCGCCGAGCTGCACCACGCGCTCCAGCGGCACGTCGGGCAGGCCGCGGGCGAAGGAGGCGGCGAAGCCGGTGACGTCCGTGTTGTGGCCGACGGCCCGGCCGTCCTCGAAGACGACGGTGTTGACCGCGCCGAGCGCCTCGGCCTGCGGATCGAGCGCGTCCAGGTGCTCGACGACGTGCCGCTTGCACGGGTGGGTGATGTTGAGCCCGTCGAATCCGAGCAGCCGGGCCGCACTCAGCAGCTCGCCCACGCCCTCGGGCGGTACGCCGATCACGTCCAGGTCGAGGAGCCGGTACAGACAGCGCAGGCCCTGCCGGTCGGCCTCCCGCTCGTGCAGCGCGGGGCTGAGCGACGGGCCGATGCCGGAGCCGATCAGCCCGACGAGATACGAGTCCTTGAGCACCGGCGCCTCCAGAGAACGGCTCACTAATGTACGAACCAGTACGTTAGCTATATCAGCCGGCCGGGCAGCGCGGAAGTCCCGACGGGCCGGGAACGGTCCCCTTCTACAATCACCGGCACTGCCCTCTCACCCGAAGGAAGCCATGACCAGCGCCGAAGAACCGGCACGGCCCGGCGAGCGCGAGCGCGTCCGTGACGCCGCCCGCACCAGGGCCGAGATCCTCGACGTGGCGACCCGGGAGTTCGCGCGGGCCGGCTACGACGGCGCCCGCGTCGACGAGATCGCCGCCCGCACCCGCACCACCAAGCGGATGATCTACTACTACTTCGGCGGCAAGGAGCAGCTGTTCACGGCCGTGCTGGAGCGCGCGTACGGCGTGATCCGGGAGGCCGAGCAGGAGTTGGACGTCGATCACCTGGACCCGGTGGCGGCCATCCGGCGCCTGGCCGAGGTGACCTTCGACCACCATGAGCAGCACCCGGACTTCATCCGCCTGGTGAGCATCGAGAACATCCACGACGCACAGCACATCGCGGCCTCCGGGAAGCTCGGCCGGATGGGCTCGCCCGCGCTCGACGTGATCCGCCGGATCCTGTCCGCCGGGCAGAACTCGGGCCTGTTCACGGCCGATGTGGACGCCGTCGACCTGCACGCGATGATCAGCGCGTTCTGCTTCTTCCGGGTGTCCAACCGGCACACCTTCGGCGCGCTGTTCGGCCGCGACCTGGTCGACGCGGACCGGCGCGAGCGCTACCGGACGATGCTGGGCGACATGGTGATCGCGTACCTGACGGCGGAGCGGGCGACGGACTGACCTGCGCACGGTGCGCGTCGGCCCCCGCTCCGGCGGTCCCCGGAGCAAGTCCGCGCGACGCCACCCCTTGACACCGTGCACGGTCGGGCGCAGCATCCGTACCCAGCCGCGACTAACTACCCAGTGGGTTAATTAGCACTGCGGCGCCTCCCCTCCGCTCGTCCTCCGCGTACCGACGTGGAGTCCCCCGAAGGAGCCCGCCGTGTCCGTCCCCAACCCGCCCCGCGACTCCTCTCCGCCCGGACAGCCGCCCGGACAGCCGAAGAAGGCGGCGACCGCCGCCTGGATCGGCAGCGCCCTGGAGTACTACGACTTCTTCATCTACGGCAGCGCGGCGGCGCTGATCTTCCCGGAGGTCTTCTTCGACGACTCCGACCCCGCCACCGCCACTCTGCTGTCCCTGGCGACGTTCGGTGTCGCGTACGCGGCCCGGCCCGTCGGCGCGCTGTTCCTCGGCCACTACGGGGACCGGGTCGGCCGTAAGAAGATCATGGTCTTCACCCTGATGCTGATGGGCCTGTCGACGTTCCTCATCGGCTGTCTGCCCACCCGCGACCAGGTCGGCACCCTCGCGCCGGTTCTGCTGGTGCTGTGCCGCATCCTGCAGGGCATCTCGGCGGCGGGCGAGCAGGCCAGCGCGAACTCGATGACCCTGGAACACGCGCCGCCCCACCGGCGCGGCTTCTTCACCAGTTTCACCCTGAGCGGCACGCAGGGCGGTCAGCTGCTCGCCACGCTGGTCTTCATCCCGGTGGCCGCGATGCCCGAGGAGCAGTTGCTCTCGTGGGGCTGGCGGGTGCCGTTCTGGATGAGCGTCGCGGTCGCCGTCGTCGGGTACGTGATCCGCCGCAAGCTCGACGAGACGCCGGCCTTCGAGCAGCAGACCGCGACCGAGGGTGTCGTGAAGCTGCCGCTGGTGGTGCTGCTGCGCGAGCACTGGGCGGACGTCCTGCGGGTGATCGCGGGTGCGCTGGTCGCCTCGGTCAGCACGATCTTCACGGTGTGGGCGCTGGCGTACGCGACCAGTGACTCGGTCGGCATGTCCCGCACGTCGATGCTGTGGGTGGCCGCGCTGGCGAACGTCGTCGCGCTCGCCGCGATCCCGCTGTGGGCCACGCTCTCCGACCGGATCGGCCGCCGGCCGGTCTACCTGGTCGGCGCCGCGGGCAGCGCGGTGGCGATGTTCGCCTACCTGTGGGCCATCTCCACCGGCAACTTCGCGCTGACGATGCTCCTGGGCATCACCGCCTTCGGTGTCGTCTACAGCGCCGCGAACGGTGTGTGGCCCTCCTTCTACGGCGAGATGTTCCCGACCCGGGTGCGGCTCTCGGGCATGGCGATCGGCACCCAGATCGGGTTCGCGGTGGCCGGGTTCGCGGTCACCTTCGCCGCGCAGATCGCCGGCCCGGACGGCGACGACTGGACGGCGGTGGCGCTGTTCACGGCCGCCCTGTGCGTACCGCCGGTGGTCGCGGCGCTCTCCGCCCGGGAGACGCACCGCGTTCCGACCGAACTGCTCGGCGAACGCACGGCCGACGGCGGTGTGGCCCGCTCGGAGAAAGTGACGGCCTGACCCGCCGGCCCCGGACCCG
>NZ_LIQT01000779.1 GCF_001418415.1 Streptomyces hirsutus | reverse complement strand
ACCACCGCGCTGGTGGGGCGGGCGGCGCGGTGGTGCCGTATGAGCACGTGTCGCTGTCCCGGTCCCGTTCCGGTCCTGTTCCGGTCCCGTTCCGGACGGCCGGCGCGCGGTCGCAGCCACATCCACAGCCCGGCCCCACCAGGAGACGCCCCGATGACGCATGCCCCGGCCGCCGCCCGCGCCCTTCTCTCCTCCGTGCTGTCGGTGTCCGCGCTGCTGACCACGGCAGCCTGTTCCGTCCTCGGGAACGACACGGCCGGACCGGCGGCCCCGGCGTCCGCCACCGCCTCGTCCTCCGCCGCCACCCCGGCCGCCGAGCAGTCCTCGTCGGCGACGTCCGAGCCCGGGCTGAGCGAGGAGCAGCTGCGGGCCGCGCTGATCACGGAGACGGACCTGGGGCAGCCCTGGGTGCCGACGCGGGGGGTGGCGACCTGGCGGGACGGGCTGCTCAAGTCGAGCACGAAGAACGCCGACTGCCGGCGGCTGCTCGACGTCCTCTACACCGAGGAACTGTTCGGCACGCCGGCCGGGCCGCGGGCCGTGGTCGCCCTGGACGACGCCTACAGCGGCGCCCAGCTGCGGTACCAGGTGGCCGCGTACCGGCCCGCCGACGTGGACCGCACGCTGAAGTGGCTGGGCGGCCTGCCGAAGAAGTGCGGGGAGTTCACCGCCACGGCCAAGAAGGACGGCGTCCAGAAGGTCGAGGTCGACGCGCTGAAGCTGCCGGAGACCGGGGACGCCCGGCAGGCGCTGCGGGTCACCATGACCGGTGAGACGCCCGACCACCAGCTGACGCGCCTCACCCTGGACGTGGCGGTGGTCCGGGTCGGCGAGGACACCATCACCCTCACCAACGGCGGCTTCGGTGACGTCGCGTCCGAACTCGTTCAGGTGGTCGTGGAGTTCGGGGTGAACCGGCTGA
The DNA here is from genome assembly GCF_001418415.1 of Streptomyces hirsutus. Classification (GTDB taxonomy): domain Bacteria; phylum Actinomycetota; class Actinomycetes; order Streptomycetales; family Streptomycetaceae; genus Streptomyces; species Streptomyces hirsutus. The sequence goes on along the minus strand of NZ_LIQT01000779.1, from coordinate 405 downwards.
CGGAGATCCAGAAGCAGGGCCGGGTACGGGTCTGACCGCCATGGGTCGAACCGTCACGGCTTCAACCGTCACGACTCCGGCCGTCACGTCAGACGGTCCACGGCCTGTTTGGCCTCGAGCAGGCCGGCCCCGGTGGCCTCACGGTAGGCCTTGACCGCCTGGACCGTCTTGCCCTCCCGCACGAGCGCGACGATCCCGTCCTTGCCCGGGATCTCCTCGTGCAGGTCCAAGTGCTGGAGCACCAGGTCGAGTTTGCGTTCGACGCGCGCGATGGTGCGCTCGGCCCGGGAGACGTGGCTCTGGAGGGTCAGGATTCCGAGGATCACGACGGAGGTGAGGAAAAGCACGGCTATGTCCATGGCCGGCAAGCGTAGGGAACCCGGCAGGGCTTGCCCACCCGCCCCC
>NZ_LIQT01000778.1:885-1271 GCF_001418415.1 Streptomyces hirsutus | reverse complement strand
GCGCGATCCGCCACATCGCCGTACGGACCGCGCTGGCGACGCCCTTGACCGGGTTCTCCGACTCCGCCGCGGCGATGGTGACCGTCTCCAGGCCGCCGTACGCGAAGACGGAGGCGAGCAGGCCGATCACGGCCGCGTATCCGTCGTCCGGTTCGTTCTCGGCGCACGCGGAGCGGGCGATCGGGCCCTGGGCGGGCTTCGCCTCGGGCTGGGCGTTCTGGGTGCTGCTGTGCACGGCGGTCGGCCTGGAGGGCATCGGCGCCGCGAAGATCGTCACCGGCTGGCTCCCGGGCACGCCCGAGTGGGCGTGGGTGGCGCTGTTCATGGTGATGTTCTGCGCCACGAACCTCGCGGCCGTGAAGAGGTTCGGCGAGTTCGAGTTCTGG
>NZ_LIQT01000778.1:0-809 GCF_001418415.1 Streptomyces hirsutus | reverse complement strand
GGAGACGGTCACCATCGCCGCGGCGGAGTCGGAGAACCCGGTCAAGGGCGTCGCCAGCGCGGTCCGTACGGCGATGTGGCGGATCGCGCTGTTCTACATCGGCTCGATGGCGGTCGTCGTCACCCTGGTCCCGTGGGACTCGCCGGCGGTCGTCGAGCAGGGCCCGTACGTCGCCGCCCTGGNNTGGCGCTGCTGTCCGCGATGAACGCCAACATCTACGGCGCCTCGCGCATCGGCTACTCCCTGGTGCAGCGCGGGCAGGGCCCGAAGCTGCTGGGCCGGGTGTCGGCCGGGGTACCGCGGATCGCCGTGCTGGCCTCGTCGGTCTTCGGGTTCCTGTGCGTGCTGCTGAGCTACTGGCGGCCCGACGACGTCTTCTCCTGGCTGCTCAACATGATCGGCGCGGTGATCCTGGTCGTCTGGATCTTCATCGCCGTCTCGCAGCTGCGGCTGCGCCGCGTCCTGGAGCGCGAGGCCCCGGAGAAGCTGGTCGTCCGGATGTGGGCGTTCCCGGTGCTGACGTGGATCGCGCTGGCCGGGATGGCCGCCATTTTCGTCCTGATGGCCCGGGAGCCCGACACGCGCGTGCAGCTGTACTCGACGGGCGGCATGACCGTGGCCCTGGGGGTCGCCGGCTACGCCTGGCAGCGGTCCAGGGCACGCACACGAACCGAGGGCTGACACCTCCCCCCTCTCCCCCCTCTCCCCCTCTTCCCGCCGCTTCCACGGCGAGGGCCCCCGCACGGACGACCGATTCCGCGCGGGGGCCCTCGCCGTGGAAGCGGCGGGAAGAGGGGGAGAGGGGGGAG
>NZ_LIQT01000777.1 GCF_001418415.1 Streptomyces hirsutus | reverse complement strand
GGCTGAGGGCGGGGCTCCCGACGCCGGACCGGCCGGGGCCCGGCGGCCCGCTGTCGCGCCCCCGGTTGCGCGGCACCACGGCCGTGTGCACCACCATGTCGGCGCTCGCGGCGACCTCCATGGTGAGCGCCCCCTCCGAGGCCGAGCCGTTCTCCGCGGCGCCGTGCGCCCTGACCCGCACCGACGCGCACCACTCGGAGGGCCTGGACACCTGGAACGCCGCCTACCCCCGCCCGGCCGGCCGGCTGAACGCGGTCATGGTGTTCCTGTCCTTCCCGGACTCGCACCCGCTGACCACCCCCGAGGAACTGGCCGCCGACCACTTCCCCGCCACCAGCGACTTCTTCCACCGGACCTCCTACGGCAGGTTCTCCCTGCATCCGCACGCCCTGCGCGACTGGATCCGGATGCCGCGCCCGTCCACCGCGTACGCCATACAGCGCGACTGGACCACGCGGCACCGGTCCGCCTATCTGCGCGACGCGCTCGCCGCGGCCGACCCGCGGGTCGACTTCTCGCGGTACGACGTCGTGTACTTCGTCGCCGACCCGGACGCGCCCGGTGTGGACTCCGACGCCACGAAGGTCGTCAACCTGGACACCCCGCTGCGGGCGGACGGCACCGACATCCGCCGGGTCGTCACCGTGTTCGAGGACCACCCCCCGGACCGGTTGGTCCTCGCCCACGAGACGGGCCACGTCTTCGACCTTCCCGACCTCTACCACCGGCCCGTGGACGGCAAGGGCGACTGGGACACCCATGTCGGCGACTGGGACCTGATGGGCAGCCAGTTCGCGCTCGCACCCGACCTGTTCGGCTGGCACAAGTGGAAGCTGGGCTGGCTGGACCCCCGGCAGGTGCGGTGCGTGCGGGGCGCGGAGCCGGTACGGCTGACGCTGGAACCGCTGGGAGCGGGACCCGGGGTGCCGGTGACGGGGGCCGACGGGACGCCCTCCTTCGGGCTGGGCCGGGGAATCAAGCTCGCGGTGGTGCGCACCGGCCCGGACAGCGTGCTCGCCTTCGAGGCGCGGAACCCCGTCGGCGACGACGTGGGCGCCTGCCGGGCGGGGGTGCTGGTCTACCGGGTGAGTGTCACCGCCCGGTCCGGGGACGGCCCGGTCCAGGTGATCGACGCCCACCCGCACACGGGGGCCTGCTGGGGGGGCTCGGTGTACCCACCCCTCGCGGACGCCCCGGTCGCCCTCGGTGAGACCTTCACGGTGCCGGAGGAGGGCGTGCGGGTGGAGGTGGAGGGACGTACGGCCTCGGGCGCCTGGACGGTGCAGATCGGCATCGGCCGGGACGAGGGCGGGGGAGACGCGTAAAAGGCCCCTTGCCGAGGCAAGAGGCCTTTCCGTGTCGTGCGCCGCCAGGGACTCGAACCCCGGACCCGCTGATTAAGAGTCAGCTGCTCTAACCAACTGAGCTAGCGGCGCCTGCTGACGTCGTAGACATTAGCACCCTGATCGGCGGGAGGAAAAATCGATATCCGCACGGCCGCGCGGGCCGCCCGTACGGCCGCCCAGAGCAGCACCTCCGGACCCGGCAGCCAGGGGTGACGCGTGTCCGGGGCGACCAGCCAGCGGGAGCCGGAGCGGTCCGCGCGGGCGCCGGGAGCCGGCGCCGGAACGGTCACCGCGTCTCCGGTGCCGTGGCACAGCAGCGGCGGAACCGCGCCCGTACGGCCGGCTTCCCCGGTGTCCCTGCCGCGGGCGCCCCACTCCTCCCAGTCCAGCAGCGCGGGCAGCCGCTGGGCGGTGCCGGGCGCCGCGAACAGCAGGATCCGGCCGCGGAACCCGGCCACCGGGCCCGAGCCCGGCCCCTCGTCCCACATCCGGTCCAGCATCCGGCGCCCGAAGGTGGAGGGCGCGCTCACCACGTCGAAGACGGAACCGCAGGGCAGCACGACCGGCGCGTCCGGCCGCTCCTCCCAGAGGGAGAGCGCGCTGCGCGGATACGTTCCTGCGGAGGCGAGCCAGGCGGCGCCGGCCGGGGTGACCCCGGTGGCATCGGTGGGGCGGTCGGCATCGGGGGCATTGCGTGTACTGCTCATGCCGTCTGTCTACCGGCGGTGAGGGAACGGTTTCCCAGGGTTGCGGGAATCGGGGACGCGGGGGAGAGGGGGGAGGTATCGTGCCCACCTGGCATATGCCACACCTGTTCGACCGGGTGGCTCCGGGTCGGTAGGGGTGGGTGGCCGTACGGGAGGCATGGTGCCTCACACCGGCTCTACGTGGTCCCGGCGTCGTCCCCGCGCAAGAGGTCCCGGCCGAACTCGACCATCTTCTTCGCGTAGTCCTCGGTCCACTCGGCCCGCTCGGAGATGTCGGCGGTCGTCAGCCGGTCGAAGCGCCGGGGGTCGGCCAGCTGGGCCGCCGCCATCGCCTGGAACTCCATCGCCCGGTCCGCCGCCGCACGGAACGCGAGCGTCAGTTCCGTCGCCCGCTCCAGCAGCGCGCGCGGGTCGTCGATCGACTCCAGATCGAAGAAGTGCTCCGGATCGGCGGCCGCCGCCGATCCGGAGCACTTC
>NZ_LIQT01000776.1 GCF_001418415.1 Streptomyces hirsutus | reverse complement strand
CCCCCGCCCCCGTCTCCGTCCCCGGGCCCAGGAGCGGTGCCGGGGAGCCGGGTCCCGTTGACGCCGGTGGCCCCGTGCGCTGAGGCTTCGCGCGCCCGTTGTCAGTGACGACCCCTACGCTCGGCAGCGATGGCACAGGCGTGGAGATGTTCGGGGCTGCGGTGGTCGGCAAGCGGTCCCGTGCTGGCGTGGGACGGCGGGCGGCACAGCGCGTTGACCTGGAGGAAACGAGTGGCCTTCGCGGTCGCGGAAGGAGGAGTGCGGACATGCGTGGGGGCACGGGGGAATGCGTGTCCGCTCGGCGCGGTGGTGCCGGGGCGGGGCACGGGAGCGCGGTGCGAGGAGTGCGCGCGGCTGGACCGGGCGCACTCCGTGGCCGCCGACACCCTCGCGGACGATCCGCGGCCGTACCGCGTATATCTGGCCTGGTTCGGTCCCGGGATGGTCAAGGTCGGGATCACCGGTGTGGCGCGGGGCCCGGCGCGGCTGCTGGAGCAGGGGGCGGTCTGCTTCAGCTGGCTGGGGACCGGGCCGCTGATGGCGGCGCGGCGCACCGAGGAGCTGCTGCGCGCCGCACTCCGGGTGCCCGACCGGATTCCCTACGCGGACAAGCGGGCGGTACGCGCGGTGCTTCCGGACACGGAGGCCGAACGGGCTGCGGAGCTGGCGGAGTTGCACGGGCGGGCGGTCGCCCTGGCCGGGTGGCCGGAGTCGCTGGACCGTGAGGTGTTCCGGCCCGTCGACCATGTCGAGGTGTTCGGGCTGGCGGGGGCACCGGCCGCCTTCGGGGAAGTGAGCGAGCTGGTTCCCGGGAGCGCGGTGAGCGGGGAACTGGTGGCCGCCGCCGGGCCCGATCTGCATCTGGCGACGGAGGGCGGCGTCGTGGTGCTGGATACGCGGTTCCTGCCCGGATGGGGGCTGGTTCCGGCGGAGGGGAGGAGGTTCGACGTGCCGGTCAAGGTGCTCAAGGCGCTCAAGAGGACCGGGGAGGGGGCGGGAGCGCAGGACGGCTTGTTCTGATC
>NZ_LIQT01000775.1 GCF_001418415.1 Streptomyces hirsutus | reverse complement strand
GTCGCCGGTGAACGACAAGACACCGGACAAGGGGATCCTCGGCTTCTACCTCTTCGCCTGGCCGACGGACCCGCACTGGCTGTACCGGCTCAACCAGGGCGTCCACGTCACCCTCGGCATCACCCTGATCCCCGTCCTGCTCGCCAAGCTGTGGTCCGTGGTGCCGAGGCTGTTCGCGCTGCCGCCGGCCCGCTCGCTCGCGCACGCCCTGGAGCGGATCTCGCTGCTGCTCCTGGTGGGCGGCGCACTGTTCCAGTTCGTGACCGGTGTGCTCAACATCCAGCTCGACTACGTCTTCCCCGGCTCCTTCTACCCGCTGCACTTCTACGGGGCATGGGTGTTCTTCGCCGCGTTCGTCGCCCACGTGCTGCTGCGGATGCCCACGGTGCTGCGCAATCTGCGGAACCTGCGGGAGGAGCGGAACGACCTGGTGACCCCGCGCCCCGCCGAGCCGACCTTCTCCCGGCGGGGCGCCCTGTGGTTCGTCGGGGGCGGCTCGCTGCTGCTGTTCGCCACCACGGTGGGGCAGAACTTCGACGGTCCGCTGCGGCGCACCGCCCTCCTGGCACCGCGCGGCGGCGGCGATCCCGGCAGTGGCCCGAACGGCTTCCAGATCAACAAGACCGCCGCGTACGCCGGGATCGACGCGGCGGAGACGGGCGAGGACGCGTGGCGGCTCACCGTCACGGGGCGCGCGGGCACCGTCCGCCTCCGCCGGGACGAGCTGCTCCGGCTCCCCCTGCACAGCGCGGCGTTGCCCATCGCCTGCGTGGAGGGCTGGTCGACGTCGAACCAGTGGTGGCGCGGGGTGCGACTGCGCGACCTCGCGGCGCTCGTCGGGTACGACGACGACCCGCCGGACGTGTTCGTCGAGTCCCTCCAGCGGAGCGGCGCCTTCCGGGAAGCCGCCCTGCGCGCCAACCAGGTGGCCGACCCGCGTTCCCTGCTCGCCCTGTACGTCAACGGCGAGGAGCTGTCCCCCGACCACGGCCACCCGGCGCGGATCATCGTGCCCGCCGCGCCCGGTGTGCTGAACACCAAGTGGGTGGCCCGGATGACGTTCGGAGACCTGTGATGCCTCCACGGCTTCCCCGGCTTCCGCGCCTTCCGATCGGCAGCCCCCTGCAACTCCTGCTGCTGGCCTGCTCGTTCGCGCTCGCCGCCTACGCGGGGGTACGGCTGCTCGCGGACGACTGGTTCGGCGTGGCGCTGTGGTTCGTGGGGGCGGCGCTGCTGCACGACCTCGTGCTGCTGCCCTTGTACGCGGTCGCGGACCGGGCGGTCGTGCGGGGGCTCGGCACGATCCGGCGCCGGGAGTGGGTGCCGTACGTACGCGTACCGGCGGCCCTCTCCGGACTGCTCCTTCTGGTGTGGTTCCCGCTGATCAGCGGGA
>NZ_LIQT01000774.1 GCF_001418415.1 Streptomyces hirsutus | reverse complement strand
CCGGTCGAAATCGTCGCCGGGCTCACCGACGCGCTCACGCGCCCTCGTTCCGCACACGCCCCCAACGTCTGGGCTCCGCTCCAGGAACAGCGCTGGCACATCCCACCCGGCGACGATTTCGACCGGTGCTTGGCGGCCCAAGATCGCTGTCCATTCCTCCTGGTGGGTGGTGGCCTTGCCGTGGATGGTCCATCCGCCGGGTTGGACGAAGGGGTCGTACCCGATGCGGATGCCGCGGTCGGGGCTGTCCATGAGCAGGGGCCCGCCGGGCTTTGACCGGTCCCGCCACCCGCAGGCGCGCAGGAACTCGGAGACGTGGCGGATGTCTCCGCCGCCTGCGAGGGCACGGGGCTCGATCAGGTAGTGCTGCTCGGCCTGCTCGCCTGGACTCCAGCCCTGCCATTGCTTTTTCTTCACCGGCGGCGCCGGGCGACGAGTGGTGCGGCGTTCGGGGGCGGTGCAGGAATGGGGGCAGGGCGGGTGGTCAGTTCGGTGTGCTCGTCGAGGTCGAGCGCGATGTCGTGCAGTTCGTTCGCGGCCCGGCCGAGGGCGAGCCAGACCTCGGCCGGCAGGATGCCGCGTTCGGCCTGGTCCTTGGCGAAGTGGGAGCCGGTGGCAACCAGGTGGGTGACGCGGCCGAGGACACCGTCCTGCGGTTCGAGGACCCGTGCGATGACCTGAATGGCTTCATGCGTGGGGAGTTGGGAGAGATGGTCGGTGAGCCGGCCGAGTTGGTGCGCGATCTCGTCGGCCAGCCGGATCGGGTAGGGGGCGGTGCGGGGCATGGTCCTCCCGAGCGAGGGGCGAGGTCAGTGGTGGTGGCGGTGGCAGATCCGCATGGGTCGGGGAGTCTCGTGCCGGGCTTCGGCCGGCGGACCGGTGTGCTCGCCGATGTTTTGCGTCACCGTCTCCTCCCGGTGGAGGCCCTGGTGGCAGCAGGGACTGGCGAAGGCGTCGGCGGGGTGGCGGTAGGCGGGATCCGGCCCGAGGGGTGCTGGAGCGCGACGGCGATGCCGTGCGCGTCGAGCTGCGGACCGATCGCCCGCACGGCGCGTGCCTGGCTGGTGGTGTCGTCGCCGCTGAGGCGGTAGGTGCCGCTCTCGTCACGGACGAACCCGTTGGCGGCCAGGACTTCGGCAGCCTTCTCGCTGACAGGGGCGGCGGCGAGGCTGCCGTCCGGCTGCCAGGTCAGGACGACCCGGTCCGGCTGGGACGGCTGGATGCCTGCCGCGTTGCAGCGGACCTGGGCGAGGGCCGTGTCGAAGCGGGCCAGTAGGTCGCCGGCGACCAGCTCCGCGCTGTGGAACGGGTCGTCCGTCAGGACGATCCCGTCCGGTTCACGCAGGCCCCGGAATGCCTCCGCGGGGAGGTTGCTGGGGGCGACGGCGGCGATGAGGAATCCGTCCCGTCCGGGCCGGTCGAGGACGACGAGCTGCGCACCGTCCTGGCGGGTGAGGACCGCCGCTTGCTGGAGCGGGTTCTTGACGAGGGCTTGGGCGACAAGGTCCATGTCCCAGATACGGTCGGTGAGATCGGCGAGGTCGTCCTTGTCCTCGGCCGGGTGGTGACTGCTGGTCCAGGCATCGGGCAGTTCACCGGCGAGGACATCGGCGAACGAGACAAGGCGTCCGGAGTCGTGGTCGTGCATGTCTTCCTTGATCAGATGGGATGGCGTCAGCTGCGAAGTCCGACGACGGTGGGCGGAGGCGGTACTGGCACGGCACGTGGCGGGTCGGGCAGGCGCAGACGGTGGAGCGTTCGCGCTCTGTGGCGGGGATTTCTTCCGCGTAGGTGCTGTGGCCGGGGTGCTGGGTGTGCCGGTCTGCGAGGTAGCGCAAGCGCCATGAGGGTCGGCAGCCTCGTCCATGCCGTCGTGGAAGTCCGCAGCGGCCTGCAGGATTTCCTCAAGGGCGGTGAGGGTCCCGTCGTAAGAGGCGGTCAGCTCGGTGAGAACCTCGGCCCCCTCGTCAGTGGTGGCCTTGCGGATGCACTCGGCGAGCTGTGCGACCTGGGCGCCCAGCGGCAGATAGCGAGGCGGGACACCGGGCGGTGTGGAAGTTCTTGTCGCAGTCGGCGTGGTAGCCGACGGCCTGCAGCCGGGCTACGGCTTTGGTGGCGAGGCGGGTCTCCTCGTCCACCGTGAGATCGATGGGTACGCGGTGACAGGTCTCGTGGAGCTGGACGACAGGGACGAACCCTGCGCGCTGAAGAATGCTGTGGGCCTCGGGGGCGCCGCCCCGGGCGAGGACCTCACGTCGGAGTGAGGGGCGCGGCGGACGGACAGGAATCGGTCGGCCAGAGGCAACGGGACGAATCTCCTACGGTGATCGTCGTGGGGTATTTCGTACCGTGGGTGGGGCGGTGGCAACACCGGTTCTCCCCAGGGCCTCGCAGAGCGGGCCGTGCGGAGTGTGGGTGCGGGCGCTGACTCGGGGGATCACGTCGGTGTTGCTCCGATGGCCTTGGCGACCTGGGTGGCGGAGGTCGCGGGCGGAGCGCGGTGATCAGGGAGCGCTCGCGCGCCGGGGCGGCGGACGGGCAGGCTCACTGGCCGCTCCTGATGTCGGCGATGTGCACAAGCTGGCCGAGGGCTGTGGTGGTGTACCAGCCGCAGTCGATCAGTGCGTCCTGCCCTGCGTACTTCGGCAGAAGGTGGTCTTCCATGGCGCGCAGGTGGATCAGGCAGTCCGGGCAGCGACGCGAGAGGTGCACGAGGTAGCGCGGGTGGCCGGTGATGTAGGTCTGGGCTCCGCCGGTGGCGTCGCGCAGCCGCCACCCGTCCTCGTCGGTCGGCGTGTGCCAGGAGGGGGCGACGACACGCATGGCG
>NZ_LIQT01000773.1 GCF_001418415.1 Streptomyces hirsutus | reverse complement strand
ACGGAGCGGCCTCGTCACCGCCGACGGCGTCGCAGCCGGCGGCCCCCAGCACGGCGGCGGCCGCCACGGCGGCGAGCACGGCCCGCGAACGGCCGCCCCGCTTCGGCCCCTTCCACCGTGTCCCCTGGTCCATCCCGCAGCCTCCCCGCACATCGTGGTCACCGTCCCCCATGCATAACAACGCGCGGGAGTTCCCGCCCGTCCGGCTGTCCACCCGACTGCCCGCCCGGGCGGACGGCTTCAGACGGAACGCCGCATATGGAACGGCTCACATGATCGGGGGCCGGCACCCCGGGGTTGTCGGCCTGCCGGGTGAATGGCGGCAATTTCCGGGTACCGGGACGGACGGTACGTCACACTCCTTCCCTCGCCACACGGTAGCCTCGGCCTCAACGTGGTCCTCCCGGCCACCCGCTGATCGGCCCTTTCCGACCTGTCCCGCTCTGCCCGGAGGTTCCGGTGACGACACGTGGAGTCCTGTACGTGCACTCCGCGCCGCGTGCGCTGTGCCCACACGTCGAGTGGGCCGTCGCGGGGGTGCTCGGCGTGCGCGTCAGCCTGGACTGGATCCGGCAGCCCGCCGCCCCCGGCACCTGGCGCTCGGAGTTCTCCTTCAAGGGTCAGGCCGGCACCGCCTCCAAGCTCGCCTCGGCGCTGCGCGGCTGGCAGTTGCTGCGCTTCGAGGTCACCTCGGAGCCCTGCCCCACCGCGGAGGGCGAGCGCTACAGCTGCACCCCCGACCTCGGCATCTTCCACGCCGTCACCGGCATCCACGGCGACATCATGATCCCCGAGGACCGGCTGCGCGCCGCCCTGACCAGGTCCCAGCACGGCGAGACCGACCTGGAGGCCGAGATCGCCAAGCTCCTCGGCAAGCCCTGGGACGACGAGCTGGAACCGTTCCGCTACGCGGGCGAGGGCGCCCCGGTCCGCTGGCTCCACCAGGTCGTCTGACCGCACCGGCACCCGGTACCCCCGTACGCCTTACCCCCGTACGCCGTACCCGGTACCCCCGTACGGAGTACCCCGCCCTCCCCGACACGCCGAAGGGCCCCACCTCACGAGG
>NZ_LIQT01000772.1 GCF_001418415.1 Streptomyces hirsutus | reverse complement strand
GGTGGGGGGATGCATGCGGGTGGGCGTGGGTCATGTCTTCACCCTAGGGCGGACATGCGTCTATAGCACTAATCCTTGCTGTTTACGCAAGGCGATGGCCGTGTGGACTGCCGGCCGCGCAAGAGGCGCCCGCGCGGACGGCGCGAGACGGCGCGAGACGGCGCCGCCCCGTCACCGGGGGGATTCCTGAAGGGCGCGGTCGCCGTTGTCGCGCTGATGGCCGCGCCGGGCGTCACGGTCGAAGATCCCCAGGATCTCGCACGGCCCGCCCTCGGCGCCGATCGCGTGCGGCAGCATCGTGGGGAACTCCGCGGCCTGGTTGGTCTCGACGCGGAAGCGGCGGTGTCCCAGCATGAGGATCGCCGTGCCCGACAGGACCACGAGCCATTCCCGCCCGGGGTGCGCACGCATGCGGGAGGGCTTGTCGGGCGGCGGCTCGGTCAGGCGCTGGCGCATGACGCTCACGCCCGGGTCGCCCTTGACCGGCCAGCGCATCCGCCCATGGGTGCCGTCGATCGTCGGACTGATGACGACGTCGTCGGAGGCGGTCTCCACGAGTTGATCGAGAGTGGTGTCCAGGGCGCGGGCGAGTGTGACCAGGCTGTCCAGCGCCAGGCGGCGCCGGCCGTTCTCGATGCGGCTGAGCGTGGACTGACTGAGCCGGGCACGCGTGGCCAGTTCCTCGAGGGACCAGCCCTGGGCCAGCCGCAGGGCACGGATCCGCTTGCGCACCAGGCCGTCCAGCTCGTCATCATTTTGCGTCATGGGCAACATCCTATGCCCATTGGGCAAGTCACGGTTAGCGTCGGGCACAGACGGTCCGGAGCAGCCGGGCCGGCACGAGAAGGGGCACGAGGAGATGTCGGTGACACCCGCCGCGTACGCGACCGACCCGCTGCCGGGCGGGACCGTCGACGTCGTGGTGGCCGTCGGCAGTGCGGTGCCGCAGGCCCGACCGGTGCGCTGACGCTGGTCCGCTCACGGCGCTCGGCCTTCGTGAGCGGCAGCGGCACACGGGGCGACACCGCCGTCGTCCGACGTCCGGGCCTGAACGGCCCGGTGCGCGAACCGCGCCGGGCGGTGCGCGCGGTGGACGGCCCCCCGCAGCCCCCGCC
>NZ_LIQT01000771.1:829-1027 GCF_001418415.1 Streptomyces hirsutus | reverse complement strand
GACCACGACCTTGCGCTCGGCGAAGAGCGAGGGGCTGGTCAGCTCGGCGAGGGTGCCGGGCTGGAGCTGGTCCGGGGTGAGGTCGCGTACATCCGTGTCGGCGTCGGCGGCCTTCGCCGCCGCCACCACCTCCTGCACCGCACGGTCGAGCAGGAGGTCCTCCTGGCCCACGGCGAGCGTCACGGGGGCGAGAGGGTC
>NZ_LIQT01000771.1:0-768 GCF_001418415.1 Streptomyces hirsutus | reverse complement strand
GGCTCCTCGTCGATGCCGAAGCGCTCGCCCAGTTCCTCCGCCACCGCTTCCGCGGCATCCCGGTCGGGCAGCACCAGCACATGTCTCACATCGCTCACGGCAGCCATTGTGTCGGGCAGCCGGCGGACGGCGAAGACCAGGTCGGCCGGTGACCGGCCGGTGCTGCCGACGGGTTCCCGATCAGCCGGCCCGGTGGGGATCTCTCACGGTCGGCACCTGGGTGAGGCGGATTCCGAACCGGTCCCGGTAGTACGCGAGCACCTCCTCGTCCGTCCCCAACTCCCGCTCCTCCCGCGTGCCGTCCGCCGCCGTCGCGGTGACCCGGNNCGCCCCGGCCACGAAGTCGCCGAGCACCCTCGGGCGCCGCTCCAGCCGGTACACCCGCTTCCCGTCCCGCAGCACGTCCAGGTCCGTGAGCGGGGCGACGTCCTGACCGCCGCGCACCCCGGCCGCGTCCGGCGCCGCCCCGGTGATCCGGAACGTGCCCCCGGGGTCCTCCTGATCCCCCCGTTCTCCGAACGCCAGCGGCAACAGGCAGTGCGCCCCGAACCCGACATCGGCCAGCAGGTCGTCCCCGTCCGGGGTCCGTACCCGCAGGGCGAGATGGTCGTACGGGATGCCGAGCCGTCCTCCGTCGCCGTACACCCGCGCGGCGAGCAGGGTGACCTCGTACCCGAGAGCGGTGAGCAAGGTGCCGAACGCTCCGTTTAGTTCGTAGCAGAAGCCGCCTCGCCGGCCGCTCACCACCTTGTCCATCAGCCGTTTCCC
>NZ_LIQT01000770.1 GCF_001418415.1 Streptomyces hirsutus | reverse complement strand
GTTTCTGTGTGTGGGGTGGATGCCCGGTTCGTTTCGACGGTGTGGTCTGTCGGAGGAGTTGTCCTGTGGTTTCGGTGGGCCGGTGGGCCGGTTCAGGGGACTGGGCCGGGTGGTGTGTCGCCGAGGGTCGAGGCGCGGGCCATCAGGGCGGGGCGCAGGCGACGGGAGCGGCCCGGTTTGCCGTTCAGCATGTTCACCAGGGTGGTGGCGGCCACTTCGCCCATCCGGTACATCGGGGAGCGTACGGAGGTCAGCGGCACCGGGAGGGCTGCCGCGAGCGGGACGTCGTTGTAGCCGACGACCGCCACGTCCTGGCCGACGGTGAGGCCGGCGTCCCGGACGGCTGCCATCACGCCGATCGCCGCGAAGTCGTTGACCGCGAAGACGGCCGTGGGACGCGGACGCAGGCCCAGCAGGTGGTCGGTCGCCGCCCGGCCGCCCGGCACGTCGAAGGCGGAGCCGATGACATGGCTCTTCGGTACCGGGAGGCCTGCCTCGGCGAAGGCGTCCAGGAAGCCCTGGGTGCGCTCCACACCGGTGCTGGCGTAGGGTTCCCCGGCCACCACCGCGACCCGCCGGTGGCCCAGGCCCAGCAGATGCTCTGCGGCCAGCCGTCCGCCGAGGGTGTCGTCGGTGGTCACCGACACCCGGCCGGGCAGCCTGCGTGACACCAGCACCAGGGGAATTTGCTGGCGGGCCAGTTCGGCCACGAGGTCGCAGTCGGAGCGGGCGTCGCCGAGCACCAGACCGTCGACGCGCCGGGCGAGCAGTGCGTGCGCCCGGCGCTGCTGCATCTCGGGGTCGTCGCCGGTGTTGGCGACCACGGTGTGGTAGCCGGCGGCCGACGCGGCGGCGTCGATGCCTTCGTAGATGGTGGCCAGCACGATGTCGGTCAGCCGCGGGACGAGCACGCCGAGCATCCGGGAGCGGCCGGTGCGCAGCGCCGCTCCGGCCGGGTCCCGCTGGTAGCCGAGTTCCTCGGCCAGCCCTCGGATGAGTGTGGCGGTCTCGGCGGCCACTCCGTCCCGCACGTCGTCGTCCAGGCTCAGCGCCCGTGACACCGTGGAGACGTGGACGCCCGCCTGCCGGGCTATCTGGGCGAGCGTGACCGGGGCACGACCGCTCTGTGCACCGGTTTTCGCCCGTGCTCCCTGGCGATCCACTCCCGCTACCCCTCTTCTCGAATCCGTCGGCTCTTCGGGTCCTGTGGGGCCCTGGCCGGTTCTGCTCGAATTCGACAGCTGTTTACCGTCGTTGCGTTGCCGAGCCTCGCATACTCCCGAGCCCTGGGCCAGACAAGTGTCCGACAACCATTGACCAAAGTGCAATCGTTTGCGTAGCCTCACCGCAATCGTTTGCGAAGAGGCGGAGAGAGGGTTCATGCGCCGAATCCAGGTCGTGGCCACCGGCGGCACCATTGCAAGCCGGGCCGGGGCGGAGGGCCGCCGGGCGACCGTGCTCGCGAAGGAACTGCTCGCGTCGGTCGGTCCACTGCCGGCAGACGCCGAGGTGAGCGCGCGGGACGTGGTCACCCGGGGCAGCTACGCCTTCGACACTGCGGACCTGCTGGCGCTGGCCCGCGAGGTGCGTGGCGCCCTGCGTGAGGGGGCCGACGCGGTGGTGATGACGCACGGCACCGACACGATGGAGGAGACCGCCTTCCTGTTCGATCTGGCATTCGACGACCCGCGGCCGATCGTGCTGACCGGTGCGCAGCGCCCGTTCGACGACCGTGCTGCCGACGGCCCGGCCAACCTGGGCGACGCCCTGGCCGTGGCCGCCGCCGACGCGGCCCGCGGGCACGGCCCCCTGCTGGTCTTCGACGGCTTCGCGTTCCCCGCCCGCGGGGTCCGCAAGAGCGACACCATGTCGGCGCATGCCTTCACCGCGCCCGGGCGCGG
>NZ_LIQT01000077.1 GCF_001418415.1 Streptomyces hirsutus | reverse complement strand
GGGTGGGGGTACGAGGGGTGGACCGGGCCGTGGGTCGCGTGGGGAACCGGATCGTTCGCGAGGTGGGCCGGGTGCCCCCTCGTCCAGGGGTTCGGTCCGCCGTACTGGCCGGGCAGGTGCTCGCGCACCACGCGCGTGTGCCCCTCGTCCCCGGACCGGCCGCCCCGGGGTCGGGTCCAGGGCGCGTACGCCAGGAGCAGCGAGCCGGCGAACCAGCCCGCGTCGAGCAGTTGTCCCGACCGGTAGGTGTTGTGCAGCAGCGGGGAGGTGAACAGGGCGTCGCACAGCACGGTGAGCGCGAGCGCGCCGATCGCGGTGTTGACCGCCGAGCGGGTGACCGCCGACCGCCGGAAGTGCAGGGCGAGCACCATGCTGACCAGGGCGATGTCGAGCAGCGGATACGCCAGGGACAGCGCGGTGTGCGCCACGTCCTCGCCCCCGGCCTGCGCGGTCTGGGCGAGCGCGAGACTCCACGCGAGCGTGAGCAGGGAGCCGCCGATCAGCCAGGCGTCCAGGCCCAGGCAGACCCAGCCGGCCTTGTTCACGGGCCGTTTGGCGAGCACCAGCAGCCCCACGATGGCGGGCGGCGCGAAGCACAGGAAGAACAGGTCGGCGTAGCTGGGGCTGGGCACGGGGCGCCCGAGGACGACCTCGTACCACCCCCAGACCAGATTGCCCAGGGACGCCATGGTGGAGGAGATGCCGAACAGCAACCAGGCGGGCCGGAAACGGATACGCCGGCCTCGCGCGTACAGGAAGCAGGACACGGCGGCCACGGCCGCCGCGGCACTCAGTCCGAAGTCACCCATGATCAGCGCGAGTTGGTCCGATCCCCAGCCGAAGGCGGCGCCGATCGCGTAGGCCGCGCAGACGACGGCGAGGACGAGCTGCGGCACCAGTCCCTGCCGGTGCCCCACGGCCGGCGGGCGGGGTGGCAGCGCTTCCGGGGCGGGGTGCGCCCGCACCGCTCCGTCGAGCGTGGTCGTGGGGGCCGGCGCGCTCACCGGTCCCTCCCGGTACGCGCCGATCCGGCCAGGTGGGTCAGGTGGGCCGGCCTCCCGCGGCTGCCGTGCCCGCGGTGATGGGGACAGGGGTCGCCGGGGCGGCCGCTGCTCCGGGCGTGGTGACCGGGGGTGCGGTGACCACGGGTGTGGTGACCGCTGTGGTGATCCCAGCTGCGCGCGGCCGTGCGCCAGGGTCGCCGACATCGGCTCAATCGCGTCGGATCGCTCGTCCATAGGCCGTGCATCGCCCGTCGCCCCCCTCACAGTCTGCAATGTCAATCCCCCGCGCCGATGGTCAGTGGCGCAGCCCCTGTCGGGACGATACACCAGTCCCGTCACTCAGGGACATAGCTTCTCTACGCTCCGTGACGATCACTTGATGTATGAGTACCCATCGCGTCCGAGAAAACGCGGACGGTACTCGAAACGGACTACATGCTTACCGCCTCCGTCACCAGGATCACGTTCCGGAGCTCCTCCCGGTTCACGAATCGGTTCAACTGGTCCACCAGCAATCGCTCGGCACGTGGCCGGAAAGCGGAGGTGGGTCCGCCGACGTGCGGGCTGATGAGAACGCCCGGGGCCCGCCACAGGGGATGGTCCGGGGGGAGCGGTTCGGGGTCGGTCACGTCGAGGGCCGCGGTGATGCGGCCGCTCTCCACCTCGGTGAGCAGGGCCGAGGTGTCGACGACGGGCCCCCGGGCCACGTTGACGAGCAGCGCGCCGTCCTTCATCCGGGCCAGGAAGCCGGCGTCCACGAGGTGGTGGGTGGCCTCGGTGAGCGGGGTGGAGAGGATGACGACATCCGCCTCCGGCAGCAGCGCGGGCAGGTCGGTGAACGGATGCACCGGCCCGCGCGCCGCGGTGCGTGCGGAGCGCGCGACGCGCGCCACCCGCGCGAGTTCGAACGGAACGAGCCGGTCCTCGATGGCCGCGCCGATCGCCCCGTACCCCACGACGAGCACGTTCCGGTCGGCGAGCGCGGGCCTGAATCCGCCGAGCCACTCCCCTCTCTCCTGTGCCCGCACGAAGTCGGGCAGGCCGCGCAGCGAGGCCAGGACGAGAGCGAGCGCCAGCTCGGCCGTGCTCGCCTCGTGCACTCCGCGCGCGTTGCAGAGCCGCACGCCGGGGCCCAGGTGGCGCAGGCCGGGCTGCACATGGTCGACGCCGGCGGACAGGGTCTGCACGACCTCGACCGAGCTCATCAGCGGCAGCGGGCGCACCCCGACGTCGGCGGCCTTCATGTACGGCACGACGTAGAACACGCAGTCGGCCGGGTCGGCCGGGTACTCCTGCGCGCCGTCCCAGAAGTGGTACCGCGGCCCCTTCGGAAGCCCCTCGATCTCGTCCGGCGGGATGGGTAGCCATACGTCAGCAGTCATGGTCCGGAGGCTATGTCAGGGGCCCGCGACGCCAGAGGTTAGGTTGGGGTCCGGGAAAGGGAGGGTCACGACCAGGTGGAGCGCAGGACGATCGGCGCGGCGGCGCTCGCGGTGGGGGCCGTCGGACTCGGGTGCATGCCGATGAGCTGGGCCTACAGCACCTCGCGGCAGCGCGGCGAGGATTCGCTCAGAGCGGTGCACCGGGCGCTCGACCTGGGGTCGACGCTGCTGGACACGGCCGACATGTACGGCCCGTTCACCAACGAGTTGTTGCTGGGGCGGGTGTTGAAGCAGCGGCGCGGCGACGCCTTCGTGTCGACGAAGGTCGGCCTGCTGGTGGGCGATCAGCACATCGTGGCCAACGGCCGCCCCGGGTACGTGAGAAGGGCCTGCGACGCCTCACTGCGCCGGCTGCAGACCGACGTCATCGACCTGTACCAGTTGCACCGCGCGGACCCGGAGATCCCCGTCGAGGAGACCTGGGGCGCGATGGCGGAGCTCGTACGGGCCGGAAAGGTACGGGCGTTGGGGCTCTGTGCGGTCGGTGCGCGATCCGCGCGGCGGCCCGGGGCGCGGCTGCACGACGCGACGGTCCGGCAACTGGAGCGGGTGCAGCAGGTCTTCCCGGTGAGCGCGGTGGAGGCGGAGCTGTCGGTGTGGTCGCCGGAGGCGCGGGAGGCGCTGCTGCCGTGGTGCGCCGCGCGCGGTGTGGGGTTCCTGGCCGCGATGCCGCTGGGCAACGGCTTCCTGACCGGCACGCTGACGCCGGGTGAGGGTTTCGAGGCGGACGACCTGCGGGCCCGGCACCCCCGTTTCACCGCCGAGATGATGGCTGCGAACCAGCCGATCGTGGCCGGTCTGCGCCGGGTGGCCCGCCGGCACGGCGAGAACGTCACCCCGGCGCAGGTGGCCCTGGCCTGGGTGCTGGCGCAGGGCGGGCAGGTGATCCCGGTGCCGGGTACCAAGCAGGAGCGGTGGGTCGCCGAGAACGCGGGGGCGGCGGACCTGTGCCTGACGGAGGCCGACCTGGCGGAGATCGCGGACCTGCCCGCGGCCCAGGGGTCGTGGGACTGAGAGACGGAACACCGCGGGAGGGGACCGGGCACCACGGGCCGTCGGGCCGAGACCGTGGGAGCGGGCCGGGACCGGACGGTGATCGGCGGTTCGGGCTCGTGCGATCGGGAACCTGTGGGGCGCGGGCGGTGTATGACAGGGAGAACCCGCCGCGTCGAAGGGACGACATCGTGCACCATCGAGCCGTTACAGCCGTACTGGCCACCGCCGCGCTCCTGTTGACGGCCGGCTGTTCCTCCGACGACGGAGGATCGCCGGACAAGGGCGCCGGCTCCTCCCCGGCCGGTTCGGCGGGGCGGTCCTCGTCCCCGGAGGGCGGCGCCGAGGAGACACCACCCGCGAAGGGCTCGGTGAAGGTGCTCCGTACGGTCGGTAAGGACCTGCGCTCCCCATGGGGACTCGCGCCTCTGGCCGACGGCGATCTGCTGGTGTCGTCACGGGACGAGGCCACGATCAGCCGGGTCGACGCCGACACGGGCGAGACGTCCGAGCTGGGCGAGGTGCCGGGGGTGTCGCCGTCCGGCGAGGGCGGCCTGCTCGGCATCGCGCTCTCCCCCGAGTACGCCTCGGACCGCATGATCTACGCCTACTTCACCTCGGCCTCGGACAATCGCATCGTCCGCATGATCCACGACGAGAAGAAGCCCGAGGGTGAGCGGCTGGGGGCACCGGACACGGTGTTCCGGGGCATCCCCAAGGGCGTGGTCCACAACGGCGGCCGGATCGCGTTCGGCCCGGACCGGATGCTGTACGTGGGCACGGGTGAGAGCGGCGACACCGGCCTCTCCCAGGACGAGAAGTCGCTGGGCGGCAAGATCCTGCGGCTGACCCCGGAGGGCGAGCCGGCGCCGGGCAATCCGCTCCCCGACTCCGCGGTGTACTCGCTGGGTCACCGCAATGTGCAGGGCCTGGCCTGGGACTCCAAGCAGCGGCTGTTCGCCTCGGAGTTCGGCCAGAACACCTGGGACGAGCTCAACGCGATCGAGCCCGGTGCCAACTACGGCTGGCCGGAGGCGGAGGGCGTGTCCGACGACGACGACTTCCGTAGCCCGATCGCCCAGTGGAGCACGGACGAGGCCTCCCCCAGCGGCATCGCCTACGCGGAGGGGTCGGTCTGGATGGCGGGCCTGCGCGGCGAGCGCCTGTGGCGGATCCCGCTCAAGGGCACGGAGGCCTCGGCGGAACCGCAGGCCTTCCTGGAGGGCGAGTACGGGCGGCTGCGCACGGTGGCGGCGGCGGGCGGCGACAAGCTGTGGCTGGTCACCAGCAACACGGACGGCCGCGGCGACCCGGGCGGCGAGGACGACCGCATCCTGGAGGTGCGGGTGGGTTAGGGGCTTTCGTCTGGATCGGGCCGGCTCAGGGAGCGGGGTCCTGGGGGCCCCTCCCTGTTCGAGCGGAGCCGAGAACTTGGGGGAGCGTGCATCGCAAGGCGGAGGAGGGAGCCAGTCGGGGTCTCCCCTGCTCATGGGGTCCCCCCGCTCGAGCGAAGTCGAGAGTGGGGGAGAAGCCGAGAGGTCGGGGAAGGAGCCCTGGGGACCGACGACAACGCGGCGAGGCGCGGCACCGGACCCGCGAGCCCGGCCCGATCCGAACGAGAGGCCCTAAGGGCTCTCGTCCGGTGGTGGGCGGGGGCGGTCCGGTGACGGGCGGACGACGACCTTTCCGGAGGTGAGGTCTATCGGTCCGTGACCGGGATCGGCGTCGCCGACGTCCTCCCGGGTCAGTTCGAGGCGGTTCTGCTCGTCCCGGGTGTGCTTGCGGCCTGGAGCGAACAGTTCCTCGAAGGCGTTGAACACCGCTCCCCCTTCCAGGGCCGCGTGGGCGTGCCGCCCATTATCCCGCCGCGGACCGGTTCCCGGCCGGGGCCGTGAACAGTTCCAGCCGGTGGGCGACCGCCGCCGCCTCGCCGCGCCCGGAGACTCCGAGCTTGCCGAGGATGTTGGACACGTGGACGCTGGCCGTCTTCGGCGAGATGAACAGTTCCTCGGCGATACGGCGGTTGGTGTGGCCGGCGGCCACCAGGCGCAGCACGTCGCGTTCCCTGCCGGTGAGACCGAGGACGTC
>NZ_LIQT01000769.1:2109-2736 GCF_001418415.1 Streptomyces hirsutus | reverse complement strand
GGGCGGTGGTGGCGGCGAGCAGGGTGAGCAGACGGCGGCGGCTGACCCCGTCCGCCGTGGCGCCCCCGGCGAGCCACTGACGCATTCTGCGGCGGTCGTAGGCGGTTTCGTCATGGGTGGATGCGCGGTGGCCGTGGGCGAATGCGTCGAGTCCGGTTCCGGGACGGGGCGACGGCACGGCGGATGCGGGCATGGCGGGTCCTCGTCGTCTGGGTCGGGGGCGGATGTTCACCAGTGCGGAGGGGGACGGGTGCGGAGCCGAGGGGGGGTGGGACGGCGCTCGGTCACGGCCGCGGCGGCTGCCCGTCCCCTCACGTACGTGCCGCGCGTGCGGTGGCCGGCAGGTGCTTCTCGAAGGACAGCAGTCCGATGGTTTCCGGGTCGGCCTCCGTGTCGAACAGCGGCGTGTAGCCGGTGGCCAGGTACAGGCCGCGCGCCTCGGGCTGGCGTGGACCGGTGGTGAGGTGGACGCGCCGGTAGCCGCGGGCCTCCGCCTCGCGTTCCAGTTCCTCGACGACGCGCCGGGCCAGGCCGCGCCGGCGGTGGGCGGAGTGCGTCCAGATCCGCTTCAGCTCGGCCGTGGTCACGTCGTACCGGCGGAAGGCACCGCCCGCGACCGGCTCGCCG
>NZ_LIQT01000769.1:0-2089 GCF_001418415.1 Streptomyces hirsutus | reverse complement strand
CGGCGACGGCGACGGCGACGGGAACGGTGGTGCGACGGACGTCATCCGGGACGACCTCTCTTCGAATTCTCCGGGGTGGCTGGGTCCGGGGCAACTCACGGCCGCCCCGGAGCATCCTCGGTACGGCGCGGGGGCAGCGGCCTCGGATGGAGTCGGGCACGGGGGTACGGCCGTGCCGCGAAGGGCCGCGAAGGGCGGCGGAAGGAGCTCGGCCCGCGAGGGGCCGCCGTGGGAGGGAAGGGCCGGTCAGACGGCCCGCTGCCGCGTCAGGCGCGACACGCCGCGGACCACACCCGACCGAAGTCGATGTGGTCACGGGTGACGAGACGCTCCCCGGAATTCATGCGCCCCATTGAGCCGGACAACTCGCTCCTCGTCAACAACGCCCGGCCCGCCGCATACACGTGCGGAGGCCCTCCGGGCACCTCCCGGAAGACCTCCGCACGCCACCGCCCCCAAGGGCGTTCGCCTCAGCCGACGCCGGCCGGCGACGCCGTCGTACCGGCGGACTCGGCGGACTCGGCGGACTCGGCGGACTCGGCGGTGAGCCGTTCCATGCCGCTGGTGTCCTTCAGCGGCTTCTCCTTGATGAACAGCACGGCGATCACGGCGAGGGCCGCGACGGGCGTGGCCACGAGGAAGAGGTCCGCGGTGGCGACCCCGTAGGCGTGCTCCACGATCTCCCGCATCGGCTCGGGCAGCGTCGTCATGTCGGGCACCCCTTCGCCGCCGGACTCGCTCGCCCCGGCCGGAATGCCCGCTTCCGTCAGACCCTTGGTCATCTCGGTGGCGACCCGGTTGGCGAGGATGGCCCCGAGCACACTGGTGCCGATCGTGCCGCCCATGCTCCGGAAGAAGGAGAGCACCGAGGTGGCGGCGCCCAGCTCGGTCGCCGGAACGTCGTTCTGCGCGGCCAGGACCAGGTTCTGCATCAGCATGCCGACGCCGACGCCCATGACGGCCATGTAGAGGCTGAGCAGGCCGAAGGGGGTGTCCGCCTCGATGGTGGACAGCAGGCCGAGGCCCGCCGTCATGATGACGGAACCCGCGACCAGGTACACCTTCCACCGGCCGGTGGCGGTGATGATCTGCCCGGCGACGGTCGAGGAGACGAGCAGGCCGAGGATCATGGGCAGGCTCATCAGGCCCGCGACGGTCGGGGACTTGCCCAGGGAGATCTGGAAGTACTGCGAGAGGAAGACGGTGCCGCCGAACATGGCCACACCCACGAGGAGACTCGCGACCGTGGTGAGCGTCACCGTGCGGTTGCGGAAGATGCCCAGCGGAATGATCGGCTCCGGCACGCGCGTCTCGACGACGACCGCGGCGATCAGCAGCAGCACTCCCCCACCGGTCAGCGCGGCGGTCTGCCACGACATCCAGTCGAACTCGCTGCCCGCGAGGGAGACCCAGATGAGCAGGGCGCAGACACCCGCGACGATCAGGAAGGCGCCCAGGAAGTCGATCTTCGCCTCGCGGCGGACGGTGGGCAGCTTCAGGGTGCGCTGCAGCAGCGCGATGGCGAGCAGCGCGAACGGCACACCGATGAAGAAGCACCAGCGCCAGCCGAGCCAGGACGTGTCCACCAGAACACCGCCGATGAGCGGTCCGGCCACGGTGCCGACCGCGAAGACGGCTCCGAAGATGCCCGCGTACTTGCCCAGTCTGCGCGGCGGGATGATGGCCGCCATCACGATCTGCGCCAGAGCCGTGAGTCCACCCGCGCCGATGCCCTGCACCACGCGGCTGAAGATCAGCAGGCCCACGTCCTGGGAGAAGCCCGCCAGCAGGGAGCCGACGACGAACAGGGACAGGGACAGCTGGAGCAGCAGCTTCTGGTTGAACAGGTCCGACAGCTTGCCCCACAGGGGCACCGTCGCCGTCATCGCCAGCAGCTCGGCGGTGATGACCCAGGTGTAGGAGGACTGGCTGGCCTGCAGGTCGGCGATGATGCGCGGGAGCGCGTTGGCGACCACGGTGCTGGCCAGGATGGCGACGAACATGCCGGCCATCAGCCCCGACATGGCCTGGAGGATCTGCCGGTTGGTCATGGAGGTGGGTGACGCCTCTAGGGCCTGTGTGATGTCGT
>NZ_LIQT01000768.1 GCF_001418415.1 Streptomyces hirsutus | reverse complement strand
GAGCATGGCGCGCACCTCGGCGAGGCGGGCGACGGCCGCTTCCTTGTCGTCGGCGGCCAGCGCGCTGTTGCCCTGCCGGACGGTGGTGTGCACCACCGCCAGGGCCTGCGGTACGCCGAGGTCGTCGTCCATGGCCTCGGCGAAGGCGGGCGGCACCTCGGCGGCCGGTTCGACGGCGCCCGCGGTGCCGGTCAGCTCGCCGACCCGCTGGATGAAGCCCTCGATCCGCGCGAACGCGGACTCCGCCTCGCGCAGGGCCTCCTCGCTGTACTCGATCATCGAGCGGTAGTGCGGGGTGCCGAGGTAGTAGCGGAGCACGATGGGCCGCCAGCGCTTGACCATCTCGCTGACGAGCACCGAGTTGCCGAGCGACTTCGACATCTTCTCGCCGCTCATGGTGACCCAGGCGTTGTGCACCCAGTACCGGGCGAACTCGTCGCCGTAGGCCTTGGCCTGGGCGATCTCGTTCTCGTGGTGCGGGAAGATCAGGTCGAGGCCGCCGCCGTGGACGTCGAAGACGGTGCCGAGGTATTTGTGCGCCATCGCCGAGCACTCGAGGTGCCAGCCGGGACGCCCGCGGCCCCACGGCGACTCCCAGCTCGGCTCGCCGGGCTTGGCCGTCTTCCACAGGGCGAAGTCGCGCGGGTCGCGCTTGCCGGTCTCGCCCTCGCCCGTGGGCTGGAGCAGATTGTCGAGCTCCTGGTTGGACAGCCCCAGGTACTCGGGGAACGAGGTGACGGCGAAGTAGACGTTGCCGTCGGCCTCGTAGGCGTGGCCGCGCTCGATGAGGCCGCGCATCATCTCGACCATCTCGGTGATGTGGCCGGTGGCGCGCGGCTCGTAGGTCGGGGGAAGGCAGCCGAGGGCCTGGTAGCCGTCGGTGAAGGCGCGCTCGTTCTCGTAGCCGATGGACCACCAGGGGCGGCCCTGCTCCGCGGACTTCGCGATGATCTTGTCGTCGATGTCCGTGACATTGCGGATGAACGTCGTGCGCAGACCGCGGTACTCGAACCAGCGGCGCATGATGTCGAAGTTCAGCCCCGAGCGGATGTGTCCGATGTGGGGTGCCGCCTGCACGGTGGCACCGCACAG
>NZ_LIQT01000767.1 GCF_001418415.1 Streptomyces hirsutus | reverse complement strand
CCCCCGGCCTCCGCCGCCCCGGCACCCGCGCATGTCGGGGCGGCCCACAGCCGACGACGATGAGAGCTTCTACCGATTGCCCCATCCCACCGCCGCTGAGATCGCCGCACGGATCGAGGGCCTGTACGGCGCCGAACTGCCCGGCCTCGAAGCACACGCTCAGGGCCAGGCCCCCGGCATGCTGGCCGCTCTCCTCGGCAGCCACCACACCTTGGCGTTCGCCGAACAGAGCATCACCGCGCACCGAGAGCGGCTGCAGCACCTGACCCAACCTGATCGGCAGATCGGCGCCCATGAGGTCTCCCACATCCTCGACTGCGCCCGCCGCCTCGCCGAAGCCGTGGCCGTCCGCGACACGCAGGCCGCAACCGCCAACGCAGTTCTGCGCAGCCTCGGTCGCGCGCCGGCACCGGAGCCGCCCACCACCTCTGCGGCAGTACCCGTTGCCGCTCCGCCCGTACCGGCCGCGAGCCCCGCCCCGAGCCGCTGACCCGACAACGTCCGGCCTTCCGCCTCCCAGGAGTTCACCCCCTTGGCCATCACCGGTCTGCCGCCCGCCGACGACGTCGACGTCGCCCGGGTCACCGAAGCCCTCCAGATGATCACCCCGCGCTGGAACGTGCGGATCCTGCTGGCCCTGAACCAGCCGCCCCAGCGCTACACGGAGATCGCGGCCAAGCTGCCGTATCTCCAGAGCGGCCAGCTGCATCCCAAGATCCGCTCGCTGTGCGACGCCGGCCTCGCCGAGCGCACCGAACACTCCGCGCGTCACGTCACCTACGGCCTCACCATCCGGGGCCGACAACTCCTGCCGGTGCTCCCGGTGATGGCTGCCTGGGCCGAGGAACACCTGGAGAAGCCGGAGCAGCCGCTGTCCGTGATCGAACAGGTCGAGGACAGTCTCACCCTCCTCGCCCGCCGACAGGCTGCCGCGATCCTCTGGGTGCTCAAGTCACGGCAGGAGGTGACTGCTCGGGCCCTGGCCCGCATCGTCATCCCCGACGGCTACTGGACCAACATCTACCCGCCGCTTCGCCAACTCATCGATGACGGCCTGGTGATGACCGCGGGCAACGGGCAGCCTTACCGCCTCTCGCGGGCCGGTGACGCTCTGGGGCCCGTTTTCGGAGCCCTTTCCCTATGGTCCGCCGGACGACCACTCGACCACGCCGCCCGGCATCCGCTCTGGGGGCGACCCGCCCCCGGACCTGCGAGTCCTGCTCCCGCCTGGACCAGCCACCAGCCCACGATCCCCGCCCCCGCCGTACCGACGCAGCCCGCACGCCGCCCCGGCTGGCAGCCCAGCGAGTTGTTCTCCCATGCCATCCCCGCCCGAGTGAAGGCTGTCCTGCCGACCGGGGGAGCCCGCCGGTGATTCCCGCTCTCCCCCACCAGCAGCTCCACGACATGTGCACGGTACTGTCCTCCGCGAGCCTGATTCGCCTGGTCAGCGAGATCGACGACCACGGAGCGATACCGGTGCGCGGCCTGGCACGCACCCTCGCGGACCTCTCCACCCGCCAGATCCGCCAAGCCATCGAGCAGGCAGATGCCCTCGGACTCCTCATCCGCACCCCCGGCAGCGTGGGCCTCTCGGCAGCCGGCCGGGATCTCGCCGACCTCTACGACGCGACCGCGCGGTGGGCCCGGCGGCACAACCACCCCGCTCCGCTGTGCGACTTCGCCGGACGGATCCAGCACACCTTTGCTCTTCTGGGAACGCCGACAGAAGGCACGCAGGATCCCGACGGTGAGCACGTTGCCGAACTCGGCCGCATCCACTGGCTGATGGCCGAGTGGGTCCACACCCATCAGCGAAACCGAAGCACCCATGGCGTCGCCGCGTGACGTCTACCCCCGGCCTCCTGCGCGGGATCTACCTGCCGCGCAGCGCCGACGGTGCCGCCTTCGCGATGGCCACCTACGGCATCCCCCTCCTCGTCCTCGCCGCTACCGGGTCGGCCGCGCTGACCGGCCTGGCCTTCGCGCTGGAATGGATTCCGCGCATTGCGGCCTTCACCGTGGTCGGCACCGTGGTCGACCGTCACGGCACGGCCTGTGTCTTCCGGGCAGCCTGCCTCGCGCGGGCCCTGGCCGTGCTCGCCACCGCCGGCGTCCTGACCGCGCTCGACGCCGGGTCGCCGGCGGTGACCGCCACGGTCATGCTGCTGGCCGCGTCCACCGGCCTCCTCACCGAGTTCAGCTACGTGGCCGCCGAGACCGTCGGCGGCGCAGCGAGCCGGAGCGCGGGCGCTCAGGCCCACCGGGTGCAGTCCGTGCTGCTGGGCATCGACCAGACCGCCATGCTCGCCGGACCGCTGGTTGCCGGCCTGCTGCTGGAGCACGGCGGGCCGACCGCCATGCTCGGCACGCTCGCGGCCTTCTCCCTGTTCGCCGCCGCCCTCGGAGCCGGGGAACGGAACATACCGCCGAGCGCGGCATTGGCCAAGGGAGGACTGCGAACGGGATGGGCAACACTGCGTTCGCTGCCCGCCCTGGCCTGGCTGGTCGGCGGCCTTATGGTCTCCAACACGGCCATCGCCGTCCTGCAGGCGGCCATGCCGGTGATCGTGATCACCGAACTACGGCGCTCCAGCGCGGACGCCGGACTCATCTGGTCCGCCGCAGCCGTCGCCTCCCTGCTCGCCATCACCGCCGCCCGCCGGGCGATCGACCGCTGGGGCCTATGGCCGGTCGGCGCCGCGGCCTCCGTTCTCGCTGCCGGAGCGACTCTCGCCGTCTCCCAGGCCGATGCCTACCACAGCTACCTGCTGTTGATCGCCGCCCTGATGGCCGGCGAAGGCGGCCTCACCATCGTCCTGCGCACCCTGCGCTCCCACCTGATCCCAGCCGACGTCTTCGGCAGCACCCTCAGCCTGACGATCCTGCTGCTCCTGCTGCCGTTCCCCATCGCCGGCCTGCTCGTCGCCGCCCTCCCACCCTC
>NZ_LIQT01000766.1 GCF_001418415.1 Streptomyces hirsutus | reverse complement strand
CCTCCCGTAGTACCCCCGCCCTCCTCTCGACGGAGGACGCGGAACCCGACTCCAGGGGGATCCGTGCGACCGGACGCCTGTTCTAAGCTCCCCCGCATGGCGTGGACGGGGAGGCTGATCACCGCGCTCGCGGTGTGTGGCGTACTGCTGGCCGGGTCCGCGGGCTGCGGCTCGCGTGCTGCCCAGGGACAGGAACAGGAGCGGGGCGCCGGGGCGCCGTCGCCGGTGGGCAAGCTCCTGGAGGAGCGGGACGACGAGGGCCGGCCCTACCGCGAGGTGGACGAGGAGGGTGCCCCCGAGGTCGGCGTAGAGGTCACGCCCGACGCCGACGGCGGCTGGGACGTACGGCTGCACGTGCGCAACTTCCGCTTCTCGCCGGACGGCACCGACAACCGGGCGGTGCCCGGCCGCGGCCTCGCGCACCTCTACGTGAACGACCGGCTCGTCGCCCTGCTGCGCGCGCCCGGCCACCACCTTTCCCCGCACACCGTCCGGCGCGGCACGCACCAGGTCACCGTCCGCCTCTACGCGGACGACGACTCGGTGTGGGCCGTGGGCGGAAAGCCGGTGGAGAGCACGGCCGACATCACGGTCTCGGAACCGAGTTCCAGCACGGCCCCGACCGCGACGGAGCGAGGGACGGCGGGCCCCGACCTCGCCGCCGGGGGCCGGGGTTCACCCGACCGGGACCGAAGAACAGGATGAAACCCGCGCCCGCGCCCCCCGGCCTCCCTCCGCCGCGTGCCCGTGCAGCACCACAGCACCGAACGGCCGGCCGGAATCCTGGACGCCTGCGCCGCGCTCCTCGACGAGGTCGGCTACGACGCCCTGAGCACCCGCGCCGTCGCGCAGCGCGCCGGTGTGCCCATCGGCTCCGTCCACCGCTTCATCGGCCACAAGCGCGAGATGGCCGACGCGTCGGCTCGGCGCAACCTGGAGCACTTCACGCGGCAGGTCACCGACCGCCTGGAGACGGCCACCGGCGCCCCGGGTCAGCGGCGGGCCATGGGCGCCGTGCTCGACGAGTACCTGGACATGAAGCGCACCGCACCCGGCTTCTCCCTGGTCCGCTTCGGCCACCAGATCCCCGTCGGCGCCCGGCGGACCGAACCCCACCACCGCGTCGCCGGCCGCCTCACCGACCTGCTGTCCCGTTACCTGGACCGCGCACCGGACGAGGAACTGCGCCGGGGCTTCCTCATCGTCGTCGAGACCGCCGACGCCCTCGTCCGCCTCGCCTTCCGGCCGGAGCCCGAGGGCGGCGAGAAGATCATCGCCGAACTGCGGGAGGTGCTGCCCGCCTCTCCGGCACGCGTGCCGGACCGATCCGGAAACCGGCCCGCACGGCTCTCGTCGCGGGGCCGGGCGGCGAACCGGCCTTCGGTACCCGCGACGGGCCCCTGCCGTGCGACCGAGAACGAGCCGGCACGGGGCTCCCGCACATGCATACCGGTCGGTATGCTCGGTTCGTCAACCTGTCCGTGCGGCTGTCCTGCGCCTGCCCGTCCGTGCGTCACCGCCGCCGTACCCGGGAGGTTCCATGTCCCGCACCGCTCTTCGTATCTGCCCTCTGTGCGAGGCCACCTGCGGCCTGACCCTCACCCTCGACGAGGGCAGGGTCACCGGCGCCCGGGGCGACCGTGACGACGTCTTCAGCAAGGGGTTCATCTGCCCCAAGGGGGCGGCCTTCCCCGCCGTCGACGCCGACCCGGACCGGCTGCGCGGCCCGCTCGTCCGGATCGACGGCGAGTTGCGGGAGGCCAGTTGGGAGGAGGCCTTCGACGCGGTCGCCGCCGGCATCCGGCCCGTCGTCGAACGCCATGGCCCGGACGCCGTCGGGGTCGTCCTCGGCAACCCCAACGTGCACACCGTGGCCGGCGCCCTCTACCCGCCCGTCCTGATCGCCGGGCTCGGCACCCGCAGCCTCTTCACCGCCTCTACCGTCGACCAGATGCCCAAGCACGTCTCCAGCGGGCTCCTCTTCGGCGACGCCAACGCGATCCCCGTACCCGACCTCGACCGCACCGACCACCTGCTGCTCATCGGCGCCAACCCCCTGGAATCCAACGGGAGTCTGTGCACGGCACCCGACTTCCCCGGCCGCCTCCGGGCGCTCAGGGCCCGTGGCGGCACCCTCACCGTCGTCGACCCGCGCCGCACCCGCACCGCCCGCCTCGCCGACCGGCACATCGCCGTCCGGCCCGGCACCGATGCCCTGCTGCTCGCGGCGATGGCGTCCGTGCTCGTCGAAGAGCACCTCGTCGACCTGGGGGACTGTGCTCCCCATGTGCAAGGCGTCGCCGAACTCACCGACGCGGTAAAGGACTTCACCCCCGAGGCCGTCGCCCCGGCCTGCGACGTCGACGCGGACACCATCCGCACCCTCGCCCGCGAACTCGCCGCCGCCCCCACCGCCGCCGTCTACGGCCGTATCGGCAGCTGCACCGTCCCGCACGGCACCCTGGCCAGCTGGCTCGTCGACGTCCTCAACATCCTCACCGGCAACCTCGACCGGCCCGGCGGCGCCCTCTTCCCCCGTGCCGCCACCGACAAGACCCCGCGCCCCGCCGGACCCGGCCGAGGCTTCGCCCTCGGACGCTGGCACTCCCGGGTGAGCGGGCACCCCGAGGCCAAGGGCGAACTGCCGCTCTCCGCCCTCGCCGAGGAGATCGACACCGCCACCGACGCGGGCGAACCGCTGCGCGCCCTCATCGCCGTCGCCGCCAACCCGGTCCTGTCCGCGCCCGACGGCGACCGCCTCGACAAGGCCCTCGGTTCCCTCGACTTCATGGTCAGCGTCGACCCGTACCTCAACGAGACCTCGCGCCACGCCCACGTCGTCCTGCCGCCGCCCCCGCCCGCGCAGAGCCCGCACCACGACTTCGCCTTCAACACCCTCGCCGTACGCAACCAGGTCCGCTACACCCGCCCCGCCCTCCCGCTGGAACCCGGCCGCATGCCGGAGACCGAGATCCTGGCCCGGCT
>NZ_LIQT01000765.1 GCF_001418415.1 Streptomyces hirsutus | reverse complement strand
AGTTGTGTATAGGGGACGGGGGGGGGGGGGGGGGGGGGGGGCGCGCCGGATTCCGCCGCCGTGGTCCGGCGCCGGCCGCGGCCCGCCAGCCGGCATCCCAGGCACCCCGGGTGCCCGTCCCCGGCACCGGGGTCCCTGACCCACCAGTCCCACTGCTCCCTCGGCCGCCGTCCTGTCGGCTTGCCCCACCCGGCCAGATGCAGCGCCCAGGTGACCAGGAGGCCGAGCAGGACGATGCCCAGGCCGACGGCCCGCGACACCCCGGATCCCGTACACACCCCCAGCGCGAGAACAGCCGCCCCCGCGGTGACGATCCCGAAACCGGTCCACCCGGCGACGGTATGCCCATGGTCATATTGATGTGCGCTCACGCACCTGCTCCCTCACCACAGTCGACGGGCGCGAAAACCTCTCACGATGTAAGCAATTTAGCGCAGAAAACTCTCACGCGCTAAGTGAAATGGGGAACACCATGCACGCGAAGCCGCGCCCACCCGCCACGCCGGAGCAGGCGCTGTGGGCGATGGACCGCCTCATCGCGACCCACCTGGTGGGCCAGCACCGGATCGCCCAGCAGGTGGACCTGAACGTCACCGACCTGACCTGCTTCGGGTTCGTCATCGGGTCGGGCGACAACCTGCTCACGGCCGGAGAGCTGGCGGAACGCGTCCACGTCACGACGGGCGCGATGACCGGCATCCTCAATCGCCTGGAACGCGCCGGCTACATCACCCGCCGCCCCGACCCCACGGACCGCCGTCGCGTCCGGGTGGCCGCCCAGCCGGACGCCGTGGCCCGCGTCCGCGAGATCTACGAGCCGCACTACGCCCGGCTCACCGCGCTCTTCGCCGACTACGGCCCCGACGAGATCGCCGTCCTGAGCGACTGGTTCACCCGAGCGAACGCCCTCGCGGCCGACTACCTCGAGGAGCACGGCCGCACCAAGTGACGAGGCGCGTGCGGCACGACACCCGAGGTGCCGAGCACACCCGGGGGTGCAAACCTGGATGAGGAAACACACCGCTCGGGGACCACTCGGGGCAGCCGAAAGGGCGAACACATGGCGAGCAATGTCGGTGGAACACACCAGCAGCGGACCGGATGGGAAGCCCAGAGCGCATGGGCGACAGGCTGGACCGGGGCCGCGGCGGTCCTGATGACGTTCGGCGGGATCATGGCGATCTTCCAAGGCATCGCCGCCATCGCCGAGGACGACGTCTTCGTCACCACCCGCAACTTCACCTACGCGTTCAGCCTGACCGGCTGGGGCTGGATCCACCTGATCATCGGCGCCCTCATCCTGGCCGCGGGGCTCGCCCTGTTCACGGGGGCGGCCTGGGCCCGCGCCACAGGTGTCGCCCTGGCCGGACTGAGCATGATCGCCAACTTCGTGTGGCTGCCCTACGCGCCGGTCTGGTCGATCGTCCTCATCGTCATCGACGGCTTCATCATCTGGGCCCTGTGCTCACCACGCCGCGAGACGGCACCCCGAACCTAGGAACGCCCTTCCCCGCCGGCCTCCAGCCCTCCCTCCCCGCCCCATGGAAAGCAGTCACCACCGCGAGCAGGCCACGGCACGGAACACCCTGCGGCGCTGGCTCGCCCAGGCCGTCGCCGCGACCGTCCTGGTCACCGCCTACTTCCTGCTCCCCCTCGACGACCTGGGCCCTCGACGCCCGACCCTGAGCTGGACGCTCTTCGGCCTGACCCTGGCGCTCATCGCCACCCTGCTGTTCCAGCAGATCGGCCACGTCCTCCTCGACCACCCGCACGGCCGGCCCGGACTGGTCATCCCCCTGCTGATGAGCCTGTCCATCCTGGTCTTCGCCACCGCCTACCAGGCCCTGGCCCAACGCCCCGGCGAACTCATCGGCCTCGACACCCGCCTGGACGCCCTGTACTTCACGCTGGTCACCCTCGCCACCATCGGCTACGGCGACATCACCCCGCACGGCCAGGCGGCCCGCCTGGTCGCCATACTCCAGATCCTCTACACCTTCATCTTCCTCACCGCGGCGGCCACAGCCCTGAGCCGCCGCGGTGAGGAAGATG
>NZ_LIQT01000764.1 GCF_001418415.1 Streptomyces hirsutus | reverse complement strand
GGGCGGGGGTGGTGGGGTCCGGGCCGATGACGATGCCGTCGTCGTCCTTGTTCCCGGTGTCGGCGGGCTCGGTGGCCGGGGTGTCGCCGCCCGCGCCGGGGCTCTTCGGGATGACGCCCTTGCCGTCGGGGACGGCGTGGATCCCCCGGCTGTAGAACTCCAGCCAGTACCTGACCAGTCTCAGGTAGGCGCGCGAGTGGTTGTAGCTGAGGATCGCCCGGTCCAGGTCCGCGGCCCGGCCCAGGTTCCGGTCGCCCGCGCACAGGTAGTGCCCGGCCGCCAGGGCCGCGTCGAAGACGTTGTTCGGGTCGGCGCGGCCGTCGCCGTTGCCGTCCGCGCCCCAGCGGGCCCAGGTGGACGGCAGGAACTGCATCGGCCCCACCGCACGGTCGTAGACCGTGTCACCGTCGTGGGCGCCCCCGTCCGTGTCCCGGATCAGGGCGAAACCCCGGCCGTTGAGCGGCGGTCCGGTGATGCGGCCCAGCGTGGTGCCGTTCCGGTCGACCGCTCCGCCGCGCGCCTGGCCGGACTCGACCTTGCCGATCGCCGCGAGCAGTTCCCAGGGCAGCCGGCAGCCGGGGTCCGTCCTGCCGACGGAGGTCCCGGCCGCACGGTAGGCGCGCAGCACGGTGGCCGGGATGCCGGACTGGGAACGGAGGTCGCGGACAAGCGCCGGGGCCGCCGACCCGACGTCCGGCACCTTCAGGGGCGGGATCTCGGTGTGGTAGGAACCGTCGCCCGGAGGCGCGAACTCGGCGTACGGGATGCCTGCCGCCGTCGGTCCGCCGTCGTCGGCCGAGGGGGCGGCGTGGGCGTCCTTCGCGTCCCGGGCGGGACCGGGTGCCTGGGAGGCGGTGAGGGCTGCCACGGCCGTCACCGCGAGGGCGGTCGTCCGCAGTCTCCTGCGGGCCCGGCCGGGACGCCGACGTCGTGCGCGGTGTCGTGCGCGGGGTAAGGACATGGCGGTCACTCCTGTCGGATGCGGGGCGTACGGGCGGTGCCGTGCGTACGGGCGGTCACGCGGTCGGTCACGCGGTCGGCTCTCAGCGGCCGAAGGTGTCGATGGCGGAGACGAGCCAGCGTCCGTCGCGGTGGACGACGTCCACCGCGAGCAGGGCTCCGGCGTACACGCCCTCGTCCTGCCGCTGCTCCTGCTCGCCCTTCGCGGCCTTTCCGTCCTTGTTCGCGGTGGGCTTGGTTCCGGCGGTGTCGACACTGCTCTGGTCGGCGTAGACGAGGACCCGGGCCCGGTCGCCGTCGATGCGTTCGACGGCGCTCTCGGTGACCGTCGTGGTGATCAGCGCCTTCTGCTCGTCGGCCCGTTCGCGGACGTCGGCGAGCAGGGTGTCGTGCCGGCCGACGGCCTTCTCGGTGAGCAGGTCCTTCGCGGCTTTCTCCAGGACGCCGGGGTCGGTGTGGTCGTATGAGAAGAGCGCCTCGACGGCCTTGGCCGTCTGCCCCTTGATCTCGCTGGTGCGGGCGAGGTCGGTCAGGGCGGTGTTGCTCCGCGCGGGATCGTCCCGGAGCGCCTCGGCCCGCGCGTGGGCCCAGCCCGCGAAGCCGCCGAGGAGCAGGGTCAGGGCGCAGAGGACCGCGAGGGTCGTGGCCGGGCGGCGCGGACTGCGGCGGGCCCGGGTGGTCCTGCGGTCGTCCGTGGCCCCGGACGCCTTCCTGGTCGCCCCGGACGCCTTCCCGGCCGTTCCGGACGCCTTCCCGGCCGTTCCGG
>NZ_LIQT01000763.1 GCF_001418415.1 Streptomyces hirsutus | reverse complement strand
GGGGTGAGCGGGTGGCCGGGGCATCCACCCGTGCGGGCCGCCCCGCGCGGATGCCGGTGCCCGCACCTGTCCCTGTCCCCGTCCCCGGGCCCGTCCCCGGGCCCGCCCTCGGGGCGGCGACTGTTTCGCGCGGTCGAAGGCCGCGGTGTTCCGCATGCGGTTCTCGCGTACGGGCCACCCCGCGCGGGTACCGGCACCGGCACCCGCACCTGTCTCCGGGCCCGTCCCTGTCCCCGGGGCGGCGACCGTTCTGCCCGGTCAAAGGCCGCGGTGTTCCGTACGCGGTTCTCGTGCGCGGTTCTCGTGCATGGTTCTCGGCGGCGCCGATGAGTTCCGGCGCTACCGTCGGTCTGCACTTCCGTCATCGCCTCAGCGGACCAGCGGACCATCAGGAGCGGCAGCCATGCGTATCGTGATCACCGAGTTCATCAGCCTCGACGGTGTCGTGCAGGCCCCCGGTGGTCCCCAGGAGGACACCGACGGCGGTTTCACCCACGGCGGATGGTCGCACGCCTACTTCGACCCGGAGGTCCTCGGCGGCGCCTTCGACGCGGCGCTGGGCCGGGCCGAGGCACTGCTGTACGGGCGCCGCACCTGGCAGACCATGGCCCAGGCGTGGCCCCAGCAGGCCGGGGACCCCTTCGCCGACCGGATCAACGGCCTGCCGAAGTACGTCGTCTCCGGCACCCTCGGCGAGTCCGACCTGACCTGGAACAACAGCCGGCTCATTCCCGCCGGGGAGGCCCTCGCCCGTATCCGGGAACTGCGCGCGGCCGAGGGCGGCGACCTCGCGATGATGGGCAGTCCCACGCTCGCCCGCACCCTGCTGAGTGAGGACCTGGTGGACGAGCTCCAGCTCCTCGTCATGCCGGTGGTCCTGGGCGGCGGCAAGTCGATCTTCCCCGTGGACGGCACGAAGCGCCCGTTCGAACTGGTCTCGACGACCGCCGCGAAGTCGGGCGCCCAGGTGTGCGTCTACCGCCGCGCCGCCGAGGCACCCGCCGAAGCGTCCTCCGGGACGCCCGCCGAGGCCTGACGGCCCCCTCGCGGGGGTGCCGCCCGCCGGGACGGCCGGCGACGCCCCCGCGAGGGG
>NZ_LIQT01000762.1 GCF_001418415.1 Streptomyces hirsutus | reverse complement strand
CGCGGGCGCCCTGGCCCGGCCTGCGGGGGCCGGGCCAGGGCGCCCGCGGCGACGACCGCGGCGCGCGCGGCCGCGGCCACGCGCGCGTGCAGGCGTACGGAGGCCGCCACCCGCGCGGTGACCGGTTCCGGCTCGGACAGCGCGTAGGCGGCGGCTACGGCGACCGGGGTGGCGACGCGCGCGTCGAGCGCGGTCAGGACGTCGAGCACGCGCGCGTGGAGCGGGCCGCCCGCCGCGCCCGCCGGGAAGCGGGCGACCGCGGCGGGCCAGCCCGGCGGGAGCAGGGCGCCCGCCAGGTCGGTGACCACGGTGACCTGTTCGGGCAGCATCTCGGCGGGGCTGAGCAGCACGGTGTCGCGCGGGGTGTGCAGGGTGTCGCGCCAGGTCTCGTCGCTGACCAGGTGCAGCCCTTCGCCGACGGCGGCCTCGAGGGTCTCGTGCAGCAGTTCGGGCGGGGCGACGGTGCCGGTGGGGTCGTCGGCGACGGAGAGCACCAGCAGGCGCGGGTCGCCGCCCTCGGCACGCAGCCTCCGTACGGTCTCCAGCAGGGCGTACGGATCGGGGACACCGCCGCTCTCGGCGGGCACCGGCACCGGGAACGCCGGGCGGCCGAGCAGCCGGGCGTAGGGCGCCCACCAGGAGGCGCAGGGCCGGGGCACCAGTACGTCCCCGCCGATGGCCGCGGTGAGCGCCACGAGCAGCGCGGGCGCGCCGGGGCCGACGGCCACCCGGTCCGGGGCTGCGGGCAGACCACGCCGGTCGCCGTAGCCGCACGCGGCGTCCAGCAGGGCGGGGCCGCCGCCGACCGGTTCCGTCTCCGCGCGGGACGCGGCGGCGGCGAGGACGGCGGCCAGTTCGGGCAGCACGGGCAGCCCGTCCTCGGGCAGCACCGGGCCGAAGCGGACCGGACCGTGGCCGACGGGATCATGGCCCGCGGGGGCACCGCCTGCGGGATCATGGCCCGTGGGGGCACCGCCTGCGGGACCCGCCCCGCCGGGATGCCGGCCTGCGGGGCTGTGCGGTTCGGGGTCCGTCCGCCGCATTCGCGCCTCCACTCCGTGTCCGGTGTCAGTACCCACGGTTCCACCGACCACTCCCGGCAGGCACCGCCGCCGACAAGGACCGGGAGCGAGGGCCGGGAGGGCGGACCGGTCGGCGGGCCGGTCCGCTCCGGGCATCAGCCGTCCGTACGCGTGCTCCTGTCGCGGTACAGCCGGTGGCC
This sequence comes from Streptomyces hirsutus, assembly GCF_001418415.1. Lineage (GTDB taxonomy): Bacteria > Actinomycetota > Actinomycetes > Streptomycetales > Streptomycetaceae > Streptomyces > Streptomyces hirsutus. Next base: position 221 of record NZ_LIQT01000762.1, on the reverse strand, counting down.
GGCGGCGCCGAACGCGGCCGCGATCAGCAGCCCGCCCGCCACCAGGGCGGGCACGGAGTCGGTGAACCCGCCGCCTGTCCCCGCATGGACGCCCCGCGGAACCTCGGGCCTGCCGCAGTGGGCGCGCTCGGGTCCGGGGCAGGACGAGGAGGACGGCGCAGAAGGGGGGAACGGCTTGTGGGAAGGAGACGGCTTGTGCGAGGGGGAGGGTTTGTGCGAGG
>NZ_LIQT01000761.1 GCF_001418415.1 Streptomyces hirsutus | reverse complement strand
GCTGGGCCGCGGAGACGGCCGCCGCGTACGAGAGCGTGCACGCGACGGTCGCGCTGCACCCGAACGAGGCCCCGCGCATCGTGCACGGCGACCCCGACGGCTGGTCGCGGCAGGGTGCGCGGGAGCCCGGCGGGGACGCGGCCCTGGACGAGGCGCTCGCCGAGATCGACCGGCTGGCCGCGCTGCCCCAGGTCAAGGGCGTCGGCGAGACCGGACTCGACTACTTCCGCACCGGACCCGAGGGCAAGGAGGCGCAGGAGCGGTCCTTCCGCGCCCACATCGAGATCGCCAAGCGGCACGGCAAGGCCCTGGTGATCCACGACCGTGACGCCCACGCCGACGTGCTGCGCGTGCTCAAGGAGGAGGGCGCACCGGAACGCACCGTCTTCCACTGCTACTCGGGGGACGCCGCGATGGCGGAGATCTGCGCCCGCGCCGGGTACTTCATGTCGTTCGCCGGCAACGTCACCTTCAAGAACGCCCAGCACCTGCGCGACGCCCTCGCCGTGGCCCCGCTGGAGCTCGTCCTGGTGGAGACCGACGCCCCGTTCCTGACGCCGGCGCCCTATCGCGGCCGGCCCAACGCCCCGTACCTGGTGCCGGTCACCGTGCGCGCCATGGCGGCCGTACGCGGTACCGACGAGGACACCCTCGCCACGGCCCTCGCCGCGAACACGGCCCGCGCCTTCGGTTATCCACAGGCGTGACCTGCGGGGTCCCGCGCCCCGTACCCTTGTCCCGTGACGAGCCCCACCCCCGACGCCCTCCTGGGCCCCGCCGACGTCCGCGAACTCGCGGCCGCGCTCGGCGTACGGCCCACCAAGCAGCGCGGCCAGAACTTCGTGATCGACGCGAACACGGTCCGCCGTATCGTGCGCACCGCCGAGGTCCGTCCGGACGACGTGGTCGTCGAGGTCGGGCCGGGGCTCGGCTCGCTCACCCTGGCGCTGCTGGAGGCCGCCGACCGGGTCACCGCCGTCGAGATCGACGACGTCCTCGCCGCCGCGCTGCCCGCGACCGTCGCGGCCCGGATGCCGGAGCGGGCCGACCGGTTCGCGCTGGTCCACTCCGACGCGATGCGGGTCACCGAGCTGCCCGGCCCCGCCCCGACCGCGCTGGTCGCCAACCTGCCCTACAACGTGGCCGTCCCGGTGCTGCTGCACATGCTCGAGACCTTCCCGAGCATCGAACGCACCCTCGTCATGGTCCAGGCCGAGGTCGCCGACCGCCTCGCCGCCCCGCCCGGCTCGAAGGTGTACGGCGTGCCCTCGGTCAAGGCCAACTGGTACGCCGAGGTCAAGCGGGCCGGCGCCATCGGGCGGAGAGTGTTCTGGCCGGCGCCCAACGTCGACAGCGGCCTGGTCTCCCTCGTCCGCCGCGACGAGCCGCTGAAGACCACCGCCACCCGGCGCGAGGTCTTCGCCGTCGTCGACGCGGCCTTCGCCCAGCGCCGCAAGACGCTGCGGGCCGCCCTCGCCGGATGGGCGGGCTCGGCCGCGGCGGCGGAGGCCGCGCTGGTCGCCGCCGGGGTGTCGCCGCAGGCCCGCGGCGAGTCCCTGACCGTCGAGGAGTTCGCGCGCATCGCCGAGCACAAGCAGTCCGAGGAGCCCGAGGAGCCCGTCGCGTGAGTGTCACCGTCCGCGTGCCCGCCAAGGTCAACGTCCAGCTCGCGGTCGGTGCGGCCCGCCCCGACGGCTTCCACGACCTGGCCAACGTCTTCCTTGCGGTCGGCCTCCACGACGAGGTCACCGTCACGCCCTCCGCCGGCGGCCTGCGCGTCACCTGTGAGGGACCGGACGCCGCCGAGGTGCCCCTGGACCGTACGAACCTCGCTGCCCGCGCGGCCCTCGCGCTCGCCGAGCGGTACGGCCGGGACGCCGACGTGCACCTCCACATCACCAAGGACATCCCCGTCGCCGGCGGCATGGCGGGCGGCAGCGCGGACGGCGCCGGCGCCCTGCTGGCCTGTGACGCGCTGTGGGGGACCGGCGCCTCGCGGCAGGAACTGCTCGACATCTGCGCCGAGCTGGGCAGCGACGTGCCGTTCGCGCTGGTGGGCGGGGCGGCGCTGGGCACCGGGCGGGGCGAGAGACTGACGGAGCTGGAGGTCGGCGGCACCTTCCACTGGGTGTTCGCGATGGCACGGCGAGGACTGTCCACCCCGGCGGTCTTCCGGGAGTTCGACCGGCTCGCCCAGGGCCGGGACATCCCCGAGCCCGTGGCCGCGCAGCCCCTGCTCGACGCCCTGGCCAAGGGCGACGCCGCCGCCCTCGCCGCCTCGGTCTCCAACGACCTCCAGCCCGCCGCCCTCTCCCTCTTCCCCGAGCTCTCCGACACCCTCGCGGCGGGCAGGGCGGCGGGCGCGCTGACCGCCCTGGTCTCCGGGTCCGGGCCGACCACCGCGTTCCTGGCCGCCGACGCCGAGTCGGCGGCCGAGGTGGCGTCGGTGCTGCGCGCCTCGGGCACCTGCCGGACGGTCCGCACGGCGGCGGGACCGGTACCGGGCGCGACCGTGCTGGACGACGCGTAGGCACCGGGCCGACCGCCCGGACTTCGGTCCGTGACCGGACCGCCCCGGACGCCGGTCCGGACCCCGCCCCGGATGCCGGTCCGGACCCCGGTCCGG
>NZ_LIQT01000760.1 GCF_001418415.1 Streptomyces hirsutus | reverse complement strand
GGGCGGGCGGGCCTCGTGCAGCGGTGCGTTCATGCCTCCGTCAGTCCTCGGTCGGGGCCGGGTCGTTCCCGGCCGGTCCTGAACCGGTCGTGAACCGGTTTCGGACCGGCCCGGAATCTGTTCCCGGCCGTCAGGCGGTGTCCGTGCCGCGCTCCAGGAGCGGGGCCGCGTCGGAGAGTACCCCGGCGATCCTGGCCAGCGTCTCCTCGTCCCGCTCCACCGCCTCCAGCACCGGTCCCGCGGCCGTGTCCCAGCGGCGGGCGACCGCGGCCGGGTCCTCGCCGGTGAGCAGACCGGCCGCCTGCGCCGCTGCCCCCAGCGCGACCAGTTCCCGCGCCTCGGGCACCTGCACGGGCCGTCCCGACAGCCGCCGTACGGTCTGCTGCCAGGCCGTGCCCCGTGCGCCGCCGCCGATCAGCAGCAGGGGCGCCGACGGGTCGGCGTCCTCGTCGACCACGCTGTCCAGCGCGCCCAGCAGCGAGTGCACGGCACCGTCGTAGGCGGCCTGGAGCAGCTGGCCGCCGGTCGTGTCGTGGCGCAGCCCGTGCAGCAGACCGGACGCGTTCGGGAGGTTCGGGGTGCGCTCGCCGTCCAGGAAGGGCAGGAGCGTGACGCCGTCGCCCGGCTCGACGGCCTCGCGGTCCAGGCCCAGCAGCGTCGCGACCCTGTCCACGGCGAGCGTGCAGTTGAGCGTGCAGGCGAGCGGCAGCCAGTCGCCGCGCGCGTCGGCGAAGCCCGCCACGATGCCGGTCGGGTCGGCGGGCCGCCGCCGCGAGACCGCGTACACCGTGCCCGAGGTGCCGAGGCTCATCACCGGCGTGCCGGGCCGCACCCCCAGGCCGAGCGCGGCGGCCGCGTTGTCCCCGGTGCCGCACGCCACCAGAGTGCCCTTGGAGAACGGCAGTTCGTGGCTCCCGCGCACGGTTCCGGCCACCTCGCCGGGGCGCACGACACGGGGGAGCAGCGCCGGGTCCAGCCCCACGTGCGCGAGGATCTCCTCGTCGTACGCCTCGGTCCCGGAGGCCCACCAGCCGGTGCCGGAGACGTCGCCGCGATCGGTCGTGCCCTGCCCGGTGAGCCGCTCGGTCAGATAGTCGTGGGGGAGGCGGACGGCTCTGGTGGCGCGGACCGCCTCCGGCTCGTGCTCCGCCAGCCAGGCCCACTTGGTGACCGTGAAGGAGGCGGCCGGCACGCTTCCGGTGCGCTCGGCCCAGAACTTCGCGCCGCCCAGCTCCTCGGTCAGCCGGTGGGTCTGGGGCGCGGAGCGCACGTCGTTCCACAGCAGCGCCGGACGTACCGGCTCGCCGTGGGCGTCCAGGGTGACCAGCCCGTGCTGCTGGCCGCCGATCGACACCGCGGCGGCCTCGTGCGCCGCCTGACCGCACTGGCGCAGGGCCTCCGTCAGGGCGTCCCACCACTGACGCGGATCGCTCTCCCGGCCCGCCCCCGAGGTCACCGTGTGCGGTGCCTGGCCGCTCGCCACGACCCGCCCGGTGGCCACGTCGACGACCAGCGCCTTGGTGGACTGGGTGGACGTGTCCACGCCGACGACGAGCGGACCCTCGGCTGCTGACATCGTTTTCTCCCTCTAGCGCGGCTCGGCGGGTTGACCATCTTCCCAGAGATGCTGCTGCATACTAATTTGTAAATCGCCATGACGAAATAGCCCCATCGAGCAAGGAGCCGCAGCATGAACTACCAGCCCACCCCCGAGGACAGGTTCACCTTCGGCCTGTGGACCGTCGGCTGGCAGGGACGGGACCCGTTCGGTGACGCCACCCGTCGCGCCCTCGACCCGGTCGAGTCGGTGCAGCGCCTGTCCGAGCTGGGCGCCCACGGCGTCACCTTCCACGACGACGACCTGATCCCGTTCGGCTCGAGCGACAGCGAGCGCGAGGGACACATCAAGCGGTTCCGGCAGGCGCTGGACTCCACCGGCATGAAGGTGCCGATGGCGACGACCAACCTGTTCACCCACCCGGTGTTCAAGGACGGCGCCTTCACCGCCAACGACCGCGACGTGCGCCGCTACGCGCTGCGCAAGACCGTCCGCAACATCGACCTCGCGGTCGAGCTCGGCGCCGAGGTGTACGTGGCCTGGGGCGGCCGGGAGGGCGCCGAGTCCGGTGCCGCCAAGGACGTACGGGTCGCCCTGGACCGGATGAAGGAGGCCTTCGACCTGCTCGGCGAGTACGTCACCTCCCAGGGCTACGACATCCGCTTCGCCATCGAGCCCAAGCCGAACGAGCCGCGCGGCGACATCCTGCTGCCGACCGTCGGCCACGCCCTGGCGTTCATCGAGCGCTTGGAGCGGCCCGAGCTGTACGGCGTCAACCCCGAGGTCGGCCACGAGCAGATGGCCGGGCTGAACTTCCCGCACGGCATCGCGCAGGCGCTGTGGGCCGGCAAGCTGTTCCACATCGACCTCAACGGCCAGTCCGGCATCAAGTACGACCAGGACCTCCGGTTCGGCGCCGGTGACCTGCGCGCCGCGTTCTGGCTGGTGGACCTGCTGGAGTCGGCTGGCTACAGCGGCCCGAAGCACTTCGACTTCAAGCCGCCGCGGACCGAGGACCTCGACGGTGTGTGGGCCTCGGCGGCCGGCTGCATGCGCAACTACCTCATCCTCAAGGACCGCGCGGCAGCCTTCCGTTCCGACCCCGAGGTGCAGGAGGCGCTGCGCGCGGCCCGCCTGGACCAGCTGGCCGAACCCACGGCGGCCGACGGTCTCCAGGCCCTGCTCGGCGACCGGTCCGCCTTCGAGGACTTCGACGCCGACACCGCCGCCGCGCGCGGGATGGGCTTCGAGCACCTCGACCAGCTGGCGATGGATCACCTGCTGGGTGCCCGGGGCTGAGTTCCCGGCTCCGGGGTCCCCGGAGACCTGCCGGGGTCTGCTGCGGACGCGGACGCGCGGTGGACGTACGGGCGCGGCCGACGCGGTGCTTTCGCGCGTCGGTCACGCCTCACCGCACGGTCCGGACGGCCTCCGCGCGGAGACGGCCCGGCACCGCGCGGAGACCGTCCGGACCGTGCGGTGAGGCGTGACCGCCGCGGTGCTGTCGCGCGTCGGCCGCGCCCGTCCGTCCACCGCCCGTCCGCGTCCGCAGCAGACCCCGGCCGGTCTCCGGG
>NZ_LIQT01000076.1 GCF_001418415.1 Streptomyces hirsutus | reverse complement strand
AGGTCCTGCGGTCTTGTCCCTGGCAAGTCCACTGCGTTCCGGCCCACGGGCAGTGTCATCGCCCCCCAACTGGGGTCGCATTACGGATCGGCACGTCGCAACGCGGATCGGAGGTTCGTCCAGACCCTCCTAGCGTGAGACACCCAACACATCCCAGAAACAATGGAGCACAATCGATGGGCGCCATCAGCGACGACACGAACGGCATCAAGTTCGTACACCAGTACGGTCTAGGTCTGCACACCACCGACCGGGTGCCGGATGTGCACAACCCCACCTGGCAGAAGCGGCAGATCGACGACTTCGTCGAGTTCGCCCAGCTCGCCGAAGAGCTCGGATTCGATGGTCTGACCGTCACCGAGCACCACGCGCCACTGATGACCTGTCCCTCGCCGCACCTGCTGATCGCGGCGGCGGCCGTGAAGACCAGCACGATCCGCCTCGGCACGGCAGTCACGATCCTGCCGCTGTACAACCCCATTCGGGTGGCCGAGGAGGCCGGCACCCTTGACCTGCTTAGCGGCGGTCGGTTCGAGCTGGGCATCGGACGAGGCGCGCCGGGCGAGGCACGCATCGCGCTGGGGCGCGACCTCAGCGAAGCGGATCTCAAGGAGGCATGGCTGGAGTCCCTCGAGCTCGTCCGACTCCTGCTCAGCGAGCACGACGTCACCTTCGATGGCAAGTACTTCAAGGTCACGAGGCCGACCTCGATCGCCACCCGCCCGCTCCAGGAGGAGTTCCCGATCTGGCTGGCATCCGGCAGCCTCGAAAGCATGGCGGTCGCCGGCGGGTACGGCTGGAGCGTGATGCGCAACTTCGGCACCGACCAGTCCCACAAGGAGGCGCTTGACTACTACCTCCAGGTCTCCAACGAGCACGGTCACGATCGGTCAGCGGCCAACATGATGGTGGAGCGCTTCATCGCGATCGGCGAGACCGAGGCCGAGGCTGAAGCCAACTGTGACGTCTTCGCCAACACGTTCAATCAGTTCATGGCGCACTACGCCTCCAACGGCCGCTCGGTCCCCAAGAGCGACGGCGAGTTCGCGATTGACAAGAAGAAGGACCGCCCTGCACTCACGGTAGTCGGCACGCCGGACCAGATCATCGACCAGCTCCAGGAGGCACTCGACGCAACCGGCGCGCGCCGCCTGCTCGTCGAGACCTTCACCCCCGACCAGGCCCGCCTGTTCGCGCGGGAGGTCATGCCTGTCCTGCGAGCGCGCAATGCAGGCTGAGTCCAAGCCCGTGACGAGCGCTGTGCGCCTCGCCCAGCAGGGGTATTTCTGGGTCGGCGTCACGTACCAGGAGAGCGAGGGCCAGACGCTTGTCGACGGCACGCAACTCTTTGTCGACTTCCAGGTGCCGGAGGAGCAGACGCAGGCTTACCCGGTCGTCCTGATCCACGGTGGTGGGGGCCAGGGCCTGGACTGGATGTCGACTCCCGATGGCCGACCCGGCTGGCGGACGCTCCTGCTCCAGCGCGGCTTCTCCGTCTACACCCTCGACCGCCCGGGACAGGGCCGTTCCCCGGTCCGTCCCGCTATCACCGGCCCCTCGCCGATGCCCTCCTCGGTGGAGACGCTCGGCGTCATGTTCGCCGGAGCGAACAACCCCGAGCACACCCAATGGCCAGGCACCGGCCTCGCGGACGACCCCGCACTCGCCCAGCTCCTGGCCTCCCAAGGACCAATGCCCGACCTTGCGCACGACCACGAGCTGATGCGGAGGCGAGGAGCGGAGCTCCTGGATCAGATCGGTCCGGCCATCATCATCACCAACTCCGCCGGCGGCCCGGCTGGATGGCTGATGGCCGACGAACGGCCCGACCTTGTGCGGGCCATTGTGGCACTGGAGCCGCTGGGTCCGAGCGGGCCGTTCCCGCTCCCGTGGGGGCTCGCCGCCTGCCGGATGAACTACGACCCGGCACCGTTGGCCGCCGCAATCGACCTGATCAACGTCCAGGCCACCGACTCGGAGCCTCCGATGCGACTGCAAGCCGCCCCACCCCGTCGCCTGCCGGGCCTCACCGACACGCCGATCGCGATCGTCACCGGCGAGCAGTCCTTGGCCGGGCCCATGGACGCCGGCACTGTCGCCTTCCTGCGCCAAGCCGGGTGCGAGAACGTCGACCACCTTCGACTTGGTGACCTCGGGATCCACGGCAACGGCCATCTCATGATGCTTGAACGCAACAACGACCAGGTGCTTGACGCCGTCATCACGTGGGTCAGCGAGCACGTCGTTCTCACGCCCTAGGCCTTCCTCGACCACGCGTCGACCGCCCCGTCCGGCGTGACGCCGTCACGCCGGACCGTGAATCCATGAAGGACATATCCCTATGAACTTGCGCCCGTTGTCGGCCGACCCGACCGAACTGCGACATGCCTTCGCCTGCTTCCCCAGCGGTGTCGTGGCTGTGTGCGGCTGCATCGAGGACGAGCCTGCTGGCATGGCCGTGAGCTCCTTCACCTCGGTCTCCCTCGACCCCGCCCTGGTGTCGGTCTGCGTGCAGAAGACGTCGTCGACGTGGCCCTTCCTGCGGGACCTGCCCCGGTTGGGCATCAGTATTTTCGCCGAGGACCAGGCGACGGCCTGCCGAGCCCTCGCGGGACGGGGCGACAGGTTCCGCGATGTTGGGTGGAAGAGGACCGTCGAAGGTGCGATATTCATCGACGGTGCCGCAGCCGTGTTCGACTGCTCGGTCTACCAGGAGATCGACGCCGGCGACCACGTGATTGTCTTGCTCAAAATCGAGGCGCTGCGGGCGGACCGTGCACGGCTGCCCCTCGTGTTTCACCACAGTGAGATGGGACGACTGGCCAACTCCCACGGCCGCACTGCTCAGGGACTCCCGTTGCTGTTGGTCAGTGAAGGTGGTGCGGCGTTGTTTCCGCCCGTGTGCTCGTAGGACGAGCCATCACGAGCCCCGTCTCGGTCGCGGGCCCCGTTGTCTCCACTGCGGCGAACGCCGTGCTGGACCTGGCGGGACGGTCACCTTGCGAACGACCGCCGAGGTCCGGGTGCCGGCCTTCTTGGCGCGGCGGGCCTGGTGCTTATTGGCTTCGGCCGCCCGCTTGTACTCGTCGGCGTTGCAGCCGAAGAGCTTGCCGGCCGTCTGGCCGCCGGCCTGGTCGAGCTGGAAGCGATCAATATGGGAGGCCTTGAATTTTAAGCTGCACCGGTGACCGCTGGCGTATTGGGGGACCGTGCCGTTGGCCTCCAGCTCACCCATGAGCGTCCATTGGCCGCGGCTGAACACCTTCCCGGGATTCGTGGTGTCGGACACGACCTCGACGCCGATTCCCTCCCGACGCCCGGCGCGGGCGACCTGCGCATACCGGACGACCCTTCTGCCGGAGCCGGGGCAGCACGTGGTCCTGGACATCGGCGATCATGTCGGGAATCTCGAAGCGGTCAAACCGGTCACCACGGACAGCTCGGAGAAGTCCTCGGCGATGCCGAAGCTGGCGGGATCGTCGAGGATTGCCAGAAGTAGGGCTGTCGAGTCGAGGCCGAGGCCGTAGGAGAGCGACTTGTGCGGAGCTGCGCGGAAGGCTGCCAGCGTGTCCGCGGCTACCACGTCCGCCGGGGTGCGGGAGGGCGTCGGCGAGGTGGGTGCGGGGTCTCGTCGAGGTGGTGGTCAAACAGGATGAGCGAAGTCATGAGGGTGCCTATGAGCTGCCAGCGGTGGTGAGGTGGGGGCAATGCTGGGGCCGGTGCGGCCGTCGTCGCCGTTGATGGTAGGGGGATTGCCGGCGGCGTCCCGGTACTCGACGAGGCTGAGCCGGACCAGGGAGGCGCTGGTCGGCCAGCCGACGGCGGCCCGCTGGGCGTCGCTCAGGATCGCGCGGCCTCCCCGCGCCGGTGATGAAGTACGGTCCGACGCCACTTCTTCTGGGCGGTCCCCGGAGGCAGCCGGTAGCGGTCGCCGTCGTTGCGGTAGACCAGGTCGTCGTCCAGGTAGACCTGGAGCGTCGCGGCGCTGACGTTTCCTATGAGATGGCCGTCGGGATGCAGGCACGCAGCCCGAAGGTGCTGGGGTGCGGGAGGGTACGTGCTGATCATCGCGGTCCCTCCAACGCGGGGAACTGCCCTGGGAGCAGAGCGGCCACCTGCGTGCTTTCCGGCTGGCTGGCTGGCCGGCGGTGCGGCAGCCGTCAGGGGCCCTCTCAGCTCGTCGCGGCACGGGGGTTCGTCCGCCGACACTTCGGGCAGCGCCACATCAGCCCGGCCGAGACCGCTGCCGTGACGATCGCGCCCTTCTGCTCGGTGTCGGCAGCGGCAAAGGGGTCTGCACAGCGAACGGATCTGTCCACCATCGTGTTGGACCAGCGTCCCGAGCGCGATCCGGTCGGCTCCAAGGCGATCGCCAAGCAGCGCGACATCCTCGACATCTGGGACACCCTCGACGGAGCCGGACGGCAGATCGCGCAGGAGGGGCTGACCTGGAGCCGTGCTCGCACGTTCTACCGCGAGCACGAACTCTTCTGCACCGAGTACACCGACGACGGCAGCGTCTTTCCGCCGTTCGTCAACCTCTCCCAGACCCGCACCGAGCAGGTGCTCGACGAGCGGATCGCCGGCCAGCAGCTTGTCGTGACACGCTGCATCAGGAGCTGCTCGACCTGGGCCGTGCCGTGCCCGTGCACCGCAGCGCGGACCTGGCCGAGGGCGGCGCCGCGAGGCTGGGCATCAAGCCCGACGAGGTGTGGGTGATCCGCCCCGACGCCCACCTGGCCGCCACACTCACCGGTCCCACCGCGGTCGAGGTGAACGCCGCCCTCACCCGGGGCCTCGGAGCCGCTGTCACCGCGCTTGCGCAGCCGCCCCGGCCGGACATCCTCCCGGGCCTGACACCGAGCTGTTGAACGTCACCTGCAATCGACATGTCACTGAAATGCATTCCGGGTCACAGTGATGCCCATCGGTGACGACGATCACGTCGAAGGGTGGTGGGGCATCACGTCACCCACCACCCCTCGGTCAAGCAGACCGGCGTCCCCCTCCTCCTGAAAGGCCGCACAGTGACTGCTACCCCACATGCCATGGGTGCTCCCGATGCACCGTCGCCGGCCGCGCGGCTCGACCGTCTGCCGGTCGGCCGGTGGCACTGGAAACTCACCGTGCTGGTCGGGATCGGCGCCTTCTACGAGTACTACGAGGTCTTCCTCGGCGGAGTGCTCGCCGCGGTCCTCGGCCCGCTGTGGCAGCTCAACAGCTTTGAAACCGCCAGCCTCATCGCTTCGGTGTTCCTGGGCATGTTCTTCGGCGCCCTGACCCTGGGGCGCCTCGCCGACCGAATCGGCCGACGGCGCATGTTCCTCATCAACCTGACCATCTACCTGTTCTTCAGCCTGGTCGCCGCGTTCGCCCCCAACCTCTGGGTGCTGGTCGCCTGCCGCTTCATCGCCGGCATCGGCGCCGGCGCGGAGGCCGCCCTCATCCCGGCGTACCTCGCGGAGTTCATCCCGCCGAAGCGTCGAGGCCGCCACATCGGCTACGCCTTCACCATGGCCTTCCTCGCCTACCCGGTGATCACCCTCATCGGAGCCCCCCTTGCGGGGAGTCACTTCCTCATCGACGGGTGGCGCTGGCTGCTGGTGATCGGTTCCAGCGGCATCCTCGCCCTGCTCTGGTTCCGCCGTGGTCTGCCCGAGTCGCCCCGCTGGCTCGCCTCGGTCGGTCGCCTCGACGAGGCCGACGCGCTGATCACCAAAATCGAGAAGGAGATCGCCGAGAGCACCGGAAAGCCGCTTCCGCCCGTGCCGGTCACCGTGTCCCAGGCACCCGCGCACCAGGGCGAGGACCGAGCACGGGTCTCCGACCTCTTCAAACGCGGCGCTCACAGAGCCATGATCGCCGCCGGCGCACTGTGGACGCTCAACGTTCTCGCCTACTACGGCTTCAGCTCGCTCACCCCGCTCCTGCTGGCCGACAAGGGCTACGACCTGAAGAGCTCCCTGCTCTACACGGCTGTCATGGCGATCGGATACCCGCTCGGAGCGTTCACCGCCGCACTCATCGCCGAGCGGTACGAAAGGCGGACCGTCTGCATCGCCACCGGTTTGGGCACAGCCGCAGCCGGCCTCTTCTTCGGCTTCGGGATCGGCAGCCTGATGATCATGGCCGCGGGCTTCGCGATCGGGTTCCTCTCCAACGTGCAGACCAGTTCCATCAACATGTACGGCTCGGAGGTCTTCCCCACCAGACTGCGCACCACCGCGATCGGGCTCTGCTACGGCACCGGACGCCTCTGCGCCGTCGCGATCCCCTTCCTCGGCATCGCGATCCTGGACAACTTCGGAGGCACAGCCGTCGTCCTGCTGTCCGTCACCCTCTACGTCGTCACGGCCGTCCTGGTCTGGATCTTCGGCCCCAAGACCACAGGCAAGTCCCTGGAGGAGATCACCGAGGAACACAGGCCGAGTTCGCCGTCCGTCGCGACGGTGGCCTGACCGCCCGACAAACTCTCCACAGCGAGGAGCCCTGGTGTCCCCTACGGAACAGCTGATCGACTTCGTGCGGTCGACGCGGCTTGACGAAATCGACCTCGAAGCCCGACGCATTGTCCGCACCATGATCACCACTGTGCTCGGCACCACGGTGGCCGGAGCCGGTGAAGACGGGTGCCGAGAGCTGAGAGGACTCCTGCTCGAGAACGGTGGTGCCCCACAGGCCACCTCACTCGTCCACGGAGACCGCCTGCCGGCCGCCTCGGCTGCGCTGCTCAACGGAGTCATGGCTCGTGCGCTCGACTACTGCGACGCCATGGAACCCGGCCTCCACCTCGGCTCCTCGCTGGTCCCCGCCGCCTTGGCCGCCGCCGAGTTCCGCGGCGGGGTCAGCGGCGAGGAGTTCGTCACAGCCGTCGCGGTCGGCGCCGAACTGGGATCGCGGCTCAACCTGACCGAGGCCCTGTACGACGGTTTGGACCCGACCGGCGTCGTCGCCCCGCTCGCCGCCACCGCAACGGTCGGCCGCATCCTCGGACTGTCGGGAGACCAGCTACTGGCGGCCCTCGGCCTGGCCTTCAATCGCGCCGGCGGGAGCTTCCAGAGCAACGTGGACGGCTCCCTCGCCGTGCGACTCATCCAGGGCTGGGCCGCCGAGGCAGGCGTGACCTGCGCGCTCTGGGCCCTGCGAGGGCTCACCGGCCCCCACAACTTCCTGGACGGCGTCTACGGGTACACCCACCTGTACGGGCGGGGCCAGGTCGACGCAACCACCTTCGTCGAGGAGCTGGGCGATCACTATGCGCTGACGGGGACGATGTTCAAGAAATACCCCAGTTGCGGCCTCACACAAGGGGTGACCGAGCTGGCCCTGCAGGCTCGCCGGTCGGGAATCCTCGCCGATCGGATCGACCGGGTCGAAGTAGTGCTCCCGCCGTACGCCTACCGGCTGGTGGGGCATCCGTTCGCACCCGGCACCAACCCGAGGGTCAATGGCCAGTTCAGCGCTCGATTCTGTGTCGCCAACGCATTCCTCAACGGCTCCTCCCGGCTGGAGCATTTCGCTCCGGCGGCCGTGACCGGGAAGGCGGTCGGTGACCTTGCCGCCCGAGTGCACGTCACCGCGGACTCCGCGCTCGACGAGCGCGGCCACAGCGCGGTCGACCTCATCGTCATCAGCGGCGACTCCGAGCAGCACTTCCGACTCGACATCGCGCCGGGCTTCCCCGGGAACGCCCTTTCCCAGGAAGATCACGACCGCAGGTTGCAGGACTGCCTGGCAGCCGCGGCATCCCCCTTGCCGGACAGTCGGATCGACAAGCTCATGGAGTCTCTGCGGACCCTCGAGGAACTCGACGACGTCACGGATCTGGTCGCGGACCTGATCAGCCCGGAAGCCGACGCCGACAGAACGGCCTGAGCACGGAAATTCCTTGAGTCCACGCAGCTTGCGGCGGAACTTCAGCCTCTCGTTCTTCTCCCAGTAGAACCGCAGTTGAGGCATGTCGTAGCACAGGCTTCATGAACCGCTCCGAGGTCAGTGGAGGCTTGGGACCTGTCCCGGAGCGGTTCAGTGGCACCGCATTCAGCTTCCGCGGTCCGATCACCGGATTGATCTGTACCTTGAAATGGCTCGCCAGGGTTTTCGCGGTCGAGTACTCGGTCATCTGGCGCTGCCGAGGCAGCCACGTTTGGGCGTACTCCTCTATCCTCTGCTGCCCCAGTTCCCGTTGCGCCTCCGCCACCGAGGGAGCCGTCTTCTTCCGGTCGGCGTACAGCTCCGTCAGCCGTTCGACCGCCGCGTCCTGAGTCCGATACCCGGTCTCCTCTCGCTGTTTTCCCCGAGCGTCGCGAAACCGGATGGTGCAGGCGTGCGGGCACCGGCTGGGCCTGGCGCAGTCCCAGGGCTCGAAGAAGGAGCCCATGCCGCGGGCGAGCCGACGAGCCAGGGAGCGACACCTTCCGGAGGACGAGCGGACCAGCGAAGGCCGGCTCTGCTGTCACGTCCCGCGGTCAGCAAGGCGGGGCCTCCCGCTCGCCGCTTGCTGGCTACTTGCTGACCTGGGGCTCAGCAATCATGCCTCTGACCTGCACTGATGCCCACCTTTTAGATCTTCGGCAACAACGTCGAGGACCGGATGGGGCACCTGCGCTTCGCGCTGTTCTACGCCGTCTGCGGCTATGTGGCCTCGTACGGCTACGCGTTGGTGAACGCGGGCTCGGGCACCCCGTTGATCGGTGCGTCCGGGGCGGTCGCGGGGGTGCTGGGCGCGTATCTGGTGCTGTATCCGAGGGCGCGCGTCTGGGTGCTGGTGCCGTTCCTGATCTTCCTGCCGCTGCGGCTGCAGGCCTGGATCGTGCTCGGCCTGTGGTTCGTGCTGCAGGCGGTGTACTCGTCCGGCGCGGGCGTCACCGACGCCGGGACGGTGGCGTACGCGGCGCATGTCGTGGGCTTCGTGGCCGGCATGCTGATCGCCTGGCCCCTCAAACCGGGCACTCCCCCGCCGCCGGAGCCGCGCGGCCTGCTGTTCGGCAGGCGGGCACGGCCCCGGCACCCGTGGTGAGCGCCCCGCGTGGTCAGCGGGCGGTGGCGGTGTGGACGTGGTCGACGAGGCGGGTCAGCGCGTCGGCGTCGGTGTTCGGCATGACACCGTGACCCAGGTTGAAGATGTGGCCCTCGAGACCCTCGGCCGCGGCCAGCACCTCGCGGGTCTTCGCCTCCACCGCCTCCGTGCCGGCGAACAGCACGGTCGGGTCGAGGTTGCCCTGGAGCGCCTTGCCGGGGCCGACCCGGCGGGCGGCCTCGTCCAGCGGGACGCGCCAGTCGACGCCGACGACGTCTGCGCCGGCCTCGCCCATCAGGCCGAGGAGTTCGCCGGTGCCGACGCCGAAGTGGATGCGGGGGACGCCGTGGCCGGACACCGTGTCGAGGACCTTGGCCGAGGCGGGCAGCACCGAGCGCCGGTAGTCGGCCGGGGCGAGCGCGCCGGCCCAGGAGTCGAACAGCTGGACCGCGGAGGCGCCGGCCTCGATCTGCACGGTGAGGAAGGCGGCGGTGATGTCCGCGAGACGGTCGAGGAGGTCGGCCCAAAGCTCCGGGTCGCCGTACATCATCGCCTTGGCGTTCTCGTACGTGCGGGACGGGCCGCCCTCGACGAGGTAGCTGGCGAGGGTGAACGGGGCGCCCGCGAAGCCGATCAGCGGGGTGGAGCCGAGTTCCGCGGTCAGCAGACCGTACGCCTCGGTGACGTAGGAGACGTCCTCCGGGGTGAGGTCGCGCAGCCGGGCCAGGTCGGCGCGGGTGCGGAAGGGCTCCTCGACGACGGGGCCGATGCCGGGCTTGATGTCGAGGTCGATCCCGATGGCCTTGAGCGGGACGACGATGTCGCTGAAGTAGATCGCCGCGTCGACGTTGTGCCGGCGCACCGGCTGGAGCGTGATCTCGGCGACGAGGTCGGGGCGCATGCAGGAGTCGAGCATCGCGATGCCCTCGCGCACCTTGCGGTACTCCGGCAATGAGCGGCCCGCCTGCCGCATGAACCACACCGGAGTGTGCGGCACCGGCTCACGCCGGCACGCCTTGAGGAAGGCACTGTCGTACGTCTGGGTCGGCTGCTTGCCCCGGGGGCTGACATTGGCACTCACCCGGCCAGTCTCGCATGGTCGGCCGACGGTCCCGCACCGCAGGTCACCCGGGCACCGCGACCCGCGCCACGCCGGTGCGACACGATCCGGCCACCGTTGCCCGCGCCGGGTGTCCCTCCCCGCGCCGGGGCCCGCTTCCGCTTAACCTTCCCCGCATGGCTGCGGCTCAGGGACGACTGTCGGACGGCACGGGCGGAATGGACGAAGCGAAGGACACCGATGCGGATCTCGGCGGCGGGGGCACGGCACCCCCGTTGCCCTTCCGGACCGCCGTCGAGGCGTTGCGGGGCGCGCGGCTCCGGCCGCAGATCGAAGTGGAGACCACTCCGGCGCCCAAGCGGCTCGCCCCGTACGCGTACGCGCTGGAGGCGGCGGTCGTGGACGGCGACCAGGACCTGGCCGACGGCCGGCTGGTGCTGCTGCACGACCCGGCCGGGCACGATGCCTGGCGGGGCACCTTCCGGCTGGTGACGCTGGTGCGCGCGGAGCTGGAGCCGGAGATGGCGGCGGATCCGCTGCTTCCGGAGGTGTGCTGGTCCTGGCTGACCGGTGCGCTCGGGGCACGCGGTCTGACGTACGGCGAGCCGAGCGGCACGGTCACGCGGGCGAGTTCGCACTACTTCGGCGGGCTGTCCGAGCGTCCTGCCGCCTCGCAGATCGAGATCCGTGCCTCGTGGACGCCGGGGGAGGGCGCGGGCGGGGTGCCGGACGCGGCCACGCATCTGATGTCGTGGTGCGATCTGCTGGCGCAGGTCGCCGGGCTGCCGCCGGCCGCTCCGGGGGACGCGTCGGTGGTGACGCTGCCTCAGCGCAGGGGACCGCAGGCACGCTGAGTCCGCCGCGCCGCTGAGCCCGCCGCGGGCACGGACCCTGCGGCCCTTGCCGTGCGAGCCCTTCGTGGGGCTCCCGGCGATCCTCCAGACCGGTCTTCGGACCGGTCTCTTTGTCGTTCCCGGGCCGTTCACGGGCCGTTCACGGGGCCGGCCACCACTCCGGTCGCCGAGCCGGTCGCCGGAGCACTGACGGGCCGGTCTCTTTGTCGATCTCCCCAGTCGCCCCCTTGCCGATCTTCCCGAGATCTCTTTGGCGACCTTTTTGGGGATCTCTTTGTCGATACGGCCACTTCCGGAAGCGTTGCGACGTGGACCGGAACCGTTCGATCTTCGAATGATCGACCGCGCGTCCGAATTGCACGGATTGTTACTCACTGGATCGTGATCATTCTCTAAAGGAGAACCCGTTTGTTGCCGAAGACGACTGTGACCTTGAAAGCACGGTTGAGCCCGGCTCCCCCACGAGCCGGGCTCAACCGTGCTT
>NZ_LIQT01000759.1:3077-3335 GCF_001418415.1 Streptomyces hirsutus | reverse complement strand
GAGGGGGTGGGGCGGGTCTCGCGGGCCTGCCGGCGGCGCTGGTGGTTGATGTGGTGGCGGGTCGTCGACATCGTGCGGGTGTCCTCCTCGGTGCGGCGGCTGGCGCGTACGGACGTGGCCGGATCAGCCGGCCGAGGTGCCGCCCACGGGCGCCTGGCCCAGGGCGCTCAGCTTCCAGCGGCCCTCGGTCCGGGTGAGTTCGCCGAGCATGCGGCTGTCCTTGTCGGTCTTCGCGCCGTCGGCCGCCTCGACGGTGAC
>NZ_LIQT01000759.1:0-3021 GCF_001418415.1 Streptomyces hirsutus | reverse complement strand
GGCGGCGAGCGCCTCGTCCCGCTGCTCGGCGTACGCGGCCCGGTCGTCGTGGGCCGCGCGGTACCAGTCCTGTCCCGCCCACGCCGCGAAGCCGCCCGCCGTGAGGGTGAGGGCGAGCAGCACGGCCGGCAGCGGCCGGGTACGGGTGCCGGCGAGGGCGCGGACCGCGCGTCTCATGGGGTGCTCCACTCTCCCGCGCACGGTCAGCGGGCCTTGATGTCGGTGATCCGCCACTGGTCGTTCACGAGCCGTGCCGTGACGGTGAGTTGGGCCGCCGCGGTGGTGGCCGTGTCCTTGCCGCGGTGGGAGGTCTGGTCGAGGAAGACCAGCAGACGTGCTTTCTCGTCGTCGAGTTCGATCACTCCGGTACGGGCGACCCGGGTGCTCAGGGTGACGCGCTGCTCGGTGAGGTCGTCGCGGACCTGGTCGAAGAGGGCCTGGTACTGGCGGGCCGCGCGGCCGCTGAGGACGGTGCGTGCGGAGCGTTCGGCGGCCGCGGTGCCGTCCGGTGTGTAGGAGAAGGCCCGCGCGAGGGCATGGCCGACCTCACCGGCGACACGGGTGGTGGCCTCGGTGTCGGTGAGCGCCTGGTTCCGGACGGGCGGGGCCGATCGCAGCTGGTGGGCGCCGTGGAAGAAGCCGCAGCCGGCGACGAGGAGCAGTGCGGCGGTTCCGGCGAGGGCGGCCCGGCGAAGGCGTCCGGCGGGGAGGTGAGGGGGGTGGACGCCGCGCGTAGTGTCTTCCGGCTCCGGGACGGCATCCGGCCGCCCGGCTTCCGTGGCGGGTTGTGCGTCCGGCGCGTCCGGCGCGTCCGGCGCGTCCGGCGCGGAGGTTTTGTCGGGCTCCGGCCGTCTGCCCCTGCGCAGCAGCCGGGTCGGTATCGGGGTCCGCGTCATCGGCCGCTGCCCTCCTTCTCCTCGGAGGTCTCTCCCGCGTCCCGGGCCGCCCTCTCCCCCGTGACCGGCACCGCGCTCAGTGCCCTCACCTTCCACTCCCCCTCGTCCGTGCGGGCCAGAACCGCCTCCAGCCGTTTGCGGTCGGTGGTCGGCTGCTTCGACCCGGCGGGCGTGACCTCGACCCGGACGGTGGTGATGAGCTTGGCCGTGCCGGTGCGTGGGTCGAGCGCGGTGACGGCGGCCTCGGTGACCGTGCCGCGCGCCGAGGCGCCCGCCTTGGCCTCGGTGCCGCCCAGTTCCTCGCGCAGGGGCCCGGTGGAGGCGGCGCGCCAGGATGCGATGCCCTGCTCGGCCCGCTGCCGGGTGGAGGCGTCGAGTGTGGTGAGTACGGCGACGCCCTCACGTCCGTCGGCGAGCGCCCGGTCGCGCTCCCGGCCGTAGGCGAGCGCGTCGTCGGTGCGTGCCTGCGCGTAGGTCCACGCGCCGGTGCCGCAGAAGCCGAGCGCCAGGGCGAGCCCCACGCCGGTGAGGATGCGGGTCCGCTTCATCGGGTGCTCCCGGTGGCCGGAGTGAGCAGGCCCGTCATGTCCTCGGGCGCCTCGCCGTCCTGGCCGGGCAGGGCGAGGGCGCCGGGGAGCGCGGTCGCACCGGCCGTCCTCGCCCCGCCGCCGGTGCCGCCGCTGCTGCCGCTGCTGCCGCTGCTGCCTGAGGGCAGGGTGCCGGGCTTGGCCGGTTCGGGTACCGGGCCGCCCTTCGGGGCGTTCGCCGAGCCGCGCACGTTGACCCCGTCCGCGGCGGAGGCGGTGCAGGCCGCGCCGGTGTTGAGGGCGGGCGTGGTGCCGAGGTCGAGTCCGTTGCGGTAGCGGGTGGCGCCGTATCCGGCGGTGCAGGGAAGGGGGTTGAAGAAGGTGACGGCCATGCCGAAGTTCAGCTTTCCTCCGTCGACGGCGGTGGCGCCGGCGGCGACGGCCGCCGGGAACTTCACCAGGAACTCCTCCGTGCCGCGCTGCCGGGTGACGGCGATCTCGGAGGTGGTGAGCAGGTTGGCGAGGACGACGCCGAGGCTCGGGTCGAGGTCCCGCAGGACGCCGCTGACCTGGGTGGCGGCGTCGGGGGCGACGGTCAGCAGGCGGCGCAGGTCGGCGTCGGATCCCTTGAGGGCGCGGGCCAGTTCCTCCGCTCCGGTGGCGAAGTCGCGGATGGCCTGCGCCTCTTCGGCCTGGGTGCGCAGGACGGTCTCGCCGTCGGTGAGGAGCCGGGTGGTGGACGGCAGGTTGCGGTCGGCGGCCTCCACGAAGCCGCTGCCGCTCTCGAGCAGGACCTCGAGGTCGTCGCCGTGGCCCTCGAAGGCCTTGCCGAACTCGTCCACGACCGTGCGCAGGTCTTCGAGCGGTACGGAGTCGGCGAGGGCGTTCACACCGGTGAGGACGTCGGTGACGGGGGCGGGCACCTGGGTGTCGGCCTGTTCGATGCGGGTGCCCTCGGTGAGGTAGGGGCCGCCGTCGCTCTCGGGCCGCAGGTCGATGTACTGCTCGCCCACGGCGGAGAGTCCGGCGACCACCGCGCGGGTGTCGGCGGGAATGCGCGGGGCGGACTTCTTGATGCGGAGTTCGGCGACGACGCCGTCGGCGGTGAGACCGATCGGGCCGACCCGTCCCACGGAGACGCCCCGGTAGGTGACGTCGGAGTGGGTGAACAGGCCGCCGGTGCGCGGGAGCAGCACGTCGACGGTGTAGTGGTCGGCGACGCCGAGGTACCGGCCGAGGTCGGCGTAGCGGATGCCGAGGAACGAGAGGGCGAGGACGGCGATGAGGAGGAAGGCGAGGTTCTTCAGGCGTACGGCGAGGGTGATCAACCGGGTTCACCTCCCCGCGTGGCCGCCGGGTCCGCCGGCGGCCCGGCGGCGGTGGCGGTGGCGGAAGCCGTGGCGGGGACGGAGGGCAGGGGCAGCGGGGGCGAGTGCTCCGGTGCGGGCTGCCGCGACGACGACGCTCCCGGCGACGGGGCCGGCTCCTGCCCCCGGCCGGACTCCTCTCCCCCACCGGCCTTCCTGGAGGACGGTCCCTCCCCGGCCGCCGCCGGTCCGCCGTCCGCCGGGGCGGAGGGGGAGGGGGAGGCCGTGTCC
>NZ_LIQT01000758.1 GCF_001418415.1 Streptomyces hirsutus | reverse complement strand
AGCCGCCCCCGGCCTGCCGGGCTCCGGCCCGGCCGAGTACCCGCCCCGGGTCACCGGCGCCCTCGCCGCCGCCCTGGGCGCCGCCTACGCCGCCACGGCCGCCCGGCCCTACTTCCACGCCGCACTCAACCCCTCGCCCCCGCTCACCCAGCGCGCCGTCGGCGGTGGTATCCGGGCCACGATCCCGCTCCAGGCCGCGCTCGCCGCCCGCTCCGGCTCGGCGGTCACCTCCCTGCTCGTCGCGGCCCTGGCCCCGGCCGGCCGGATGTTCGCGAGGAGGTCCGGCATGAGGAAGGTGAGCATCACATGAGCCGGGACCCGGACGGCGTCCCTCCGTCGCCCCTCCGCTTCGGCTACGGCACCAACGGCCTCGCCGACCTCCGTCTCGACGACGCCCTCGCCCTGCTCGCCGACCTCGGCTACGACGGTGTGGGGCTGACCCTCGACCACATGCATCTCGACCCGCTCGCCCCGGACCTCGCGGCGCGCACCCGCCGGGTCGCGCACCGGCTGGACGCGCTCGGGCTCGGCGTCACCGTGGAGACCGGCGCCCGCTATGTGCTCGACCCCCGCCGCAAGCACGGCCCGTCGCTGCTGGACCCCGACCCGGACGACCGCGCCCGCCGCGTCGACCTCCTCCTCCGGGCGGTCCGCGTCGCCGCCGACCTCGGCGCGCACGCCGTGCACTGTTTCAGCGGCATCGTCCCCGACGGCACGGACGAGGACACCGCCTGGAAGCGCCTCGCCGAGACCTTCACCCCCGTCCTGGACGCCGCCGCCACCGCGGGCGTGCCCCTCGCCGTCGAACCGGAACCCGGTCATCTCCTCGCCACCCTCGCCGACTTCCACCGGCTGCGCCGCACCCTCGGGGACCCCGGACTCCTCGGCCTCACCCTGGACATCGGCCACTGCCAGTGCCTCGAACCCCTCCCTCCCGCGGACTGCGTACGGGACGCCGCGCCCTGGCTGCGCCACGTCCAGATCGAGGACATGCGCCGCGGTGTCCACGAGCACCTGCCCCTCGGGGACGGCGAGATCGACTTCCCGCCCGTCCTCGCGGCCCTCGCCGCCACCGGCTACCAGGGACTGACCGTCGTCGAACTGCCCCGCCACTCCCATGCGGGCCCCCACTTCGCCGCCCATTCCCTTCCGCTCCTGCACGCCGCGGCCCGCACCGCGGCGACCGTTACCGGCGCCGGCACGACTTCCGTCCCCGCGCCCCCGCCCGGCGATCCCTCCGCCACCCCCGAAGGGAGCAGCACC
>NZ_LIQT01000757.1 GCF_001418415.1 Streptomyces hirsutus | reverse complement strand
CTGGTCAGCGAACTGGTCACCAACGCCCTGCGGCACGCCACCGGCCCCATAGACGTCCGCCTGGTGCGCCCCTCCGGCCTCGACGGGATCCTGCGGGTGGAGGTCTCCGACCCGCTGCCGGAATTTCCGCACGAGCGGGTCGCCCGGCCCGGGGACGAGGGCGGGCGCGGACTGCAGCTCGTCGCCCGCACCACCCGCCGCTGGGGCACCCGGCCCGGCGACGTCGGCAAGACCGTGTGGTTCGAACTCGCGGTGCCGAAGTGAGCGTTCGCCCCCGGCTGAAACGAGGCGCTGTGCCGCTCCTCGCCGGTGTACGTACGGGCCGTCCCTGTCGAACGGCCGGTTCAGGCCCCTGATGGTTGCCGATGAAGGGGGTTCGATGGCGTGTCCGCTGGTTAGAAGACTGGGAGTGTTCTCACAGCCCGGACCGAAAAGCATCGGGACTGTGCTGTGATCGTGAACACCGTGTTGTGCGGCACCGTAGTGCTGGATACTGCGGGCAGCCGCCCCCGGTGACCGGTGCCGGACGCGGTGAGCTGGAGGGGACGGTTCGCGTGAGCGAGATACCAGCGAAGGCCACGGAGTCCAAGGACCCGTCGGACGGCGCGAGGGCCGAGGCCGCGGACGGCCTCTCTTCCGGCGATGCCTCGTCCGCCCACTTGTCAGCCACTGACACATCGGCCGCCGGCAGCTCCGGCACCGACGCCCCGTCCTCCGCCACTCCCTTCGACGGCCGTCCGTCCGCCGGCGAGTTCCCGCCGCCGGGAGGGACGTGGCAGGTCAGTCCTCCCGGATCCATGTACGACTACATCAGGGTCGCGTCCTTCTCCATCGGCCCCGACGGACTGGTCGACCAGTGGAGCCTGCGCGCCGAGCAGATCTTCGGCATCCCGGCGGAGCGGGCCGTCGGGATGGACCCCATCGCGGCCTTCATCGACCCGGACCGGCGCGAGCAGGGCCAGCGCAAGATGGCCGAGATCCTCGACGGCCGGGAGTGGACCGGGGTCGTCCCCTTCCGGCTTCCCGAGGCGGAGGAGGGCGGCGAGCCCGGCGGAGAGGCCCTCGCCGAGGTCTACGTCATGCCGACGCACACCGAGGAGGGCGAGAGGGCGGCCGTCTGCATCGTCGTCGACGTGCGCACCCTGCGCAGCATCGAGACGGATCTCGCCGCTTCGCAGGCCATTTTCGGACAGTCTCCTTTCGGATTCCTGCTGATCGACCCCGACCTGCGGGTTCGCCGCGCCAACCAGCGGTTCGCGTCCATCTTCGGCGGTACGCCCGAAGACCACCGGGGCAGGGACGTCCACGACTATCTGCCGCGCGGTGAGGCCGAGCGGGTCGACGCGACCATGCGCAGGGTGCTGGACACCGGCGAATCCATCACGGACATGCACGTCACGGGCTTCGTGCCGGGCACCGAAGGACGCCGTCACTGGTCCATCAACCTGTACCGCGTGCACAGCGGCAGCGGCCGTCCCATCGGCATCGCCTGGCTGGCGACGGACATCACGGCCCGCCGCGCCGCCGCCCGCGAGGCCGCCGCCGCGCGACGCAACCTCGCCCTGCTCAACGAGGCCGGTGCCCGGATCGGCAACTCCCTCGACCTGGAGACCACGGCCCGCGAACTCCTCGACGTCGCCGTCCCCGGCTTCTGCGACCTGGCCACCGTCGACCTCTACCAGGGGCTGCTGGCCGGCGACGAGACCCCGCCGGGCCTCGCCGACGGCAGCGCGGAGGTGCGCCGTGTGGCCTTCGCCAGCGCCGTCTCCGACGCGCCGTTCAGCGTCACTGGAGAGCCCGTCAAGCTCGGCGCCGTCCACCACTACGCGTTCAACTCGCCGTGCGCGGACGCCCTGCGCACCGCCCGCCCGCGGACCGTACCGGGCGAGGAGGGCGGGCTGGTGCGGTCCACGCTCGCCGTGCCGATGGTCGCCCACGACACGGTGGTCGGCCTCGCCCAGTTCGCCCGTACCAAGGGCAGCGAGCCGTTCGGGGACCGCGACCGCGACCTCGCCGTGGAGCTGGCCGCGCGCGCCGCCGTCTGTATCGACAACGCCCGCCTCTACCGGCGCGAGCACGAACGCGCCCTGATACTGCAGCGGTCCCTGCTCCCGCCCGGCGACCCGGAGGCGTCCGGCCTCGACATCGCCTGCCGGTACCTGCCCGGCAGCGCGGCGACCGGCCGGGCCGGCGAGGTCGGCGGCGACTGGTTCGACGTGATCGAACTTCCCGGACACCGCACCGCGTTGGTCGTCGGGGACGTGATGGGACGGGGCCTGCGCGCCGCGGTGGCGATGGGTGAACTGCGCACCGCCGTCCGCACCCTGGCCCAGCTGGACCTCGAACCCGCCGAGGTCCTCTCCCAGTTGGACGAGATCGCCCGGGGCCTCGGCGCCCCCGGCGGGGTCCAGCAGGCGACCCGGGCCGCCCGCCGCCCCCGGGAGGCCGACCTCTCCGAGATCTACCTGGCGACGTGCATCTACGCCGTGTACGACTCGGTGACCAGGCGGTGCACCTTCGCCAACGCGGGCCACCTGCCGCCCGTCCTGGTCGAACCCGGCGAGTCCGCCCTGATGCTGGACGTGCCACCGGGCCTGCCGCTCGGCGTCGGCGGGGAACCCTTCGAGGAGGTCGAGGTCGAACTGCCCGAGGGCGCCCTGCTCGCGCTCTACACGGACGGGCTGGTCGAGAGCCGCGACCATCCCCTCGACGAGGGCCTCCGGGCCTTCGTGGGCGCCCTCACCGGCCCCGCCCGGCCATCGGGTGACGCCCCCTACGACGGCTCGACGCCGCCGCGCGCCGACACCCGGAACCTGGAGGACGTCTGCGACCACGTCCTCAACACCCTCAACACCCACCACGGCGAGGACGACATCGCGCTGCTCATGGCCAGGGTCCAGGGACTGCCCGCCGACTCCGTCGGCGACTGGGCACTGCCGCGCGAACCCCGCAGCGTGGGCCGCGCCCGTGAGTACGCCCGCACCCAACTGCTCGCCTGGGACCTGGAACCCCTCGTCGACACCACGGAACTCCTGGTCAGCGAACTGGTCACC
>NZ_LIQT01000756.1 GCF_001418415.1 Streptomyces hirsutus | reverse complement strand
CCCGGCGCCCCGGCGCCCCGGTGTCCCGGTGTCCCGGTGTCCCGGCGCCCCGGCGGCCCACGATCCTCGGGCGTCCCGTCGGCTCGGGATCCCGGCCGTCGCTGGGGTGGCCGGGCGGCCGGGCGGCCGGGACACTGGGTGGGTGCGTACTGTCAGAGCGACGGCCGCTGCCGTCACCGCCGTGATAGGGGCTTCCGTCGCCACGGTGGCGGTCGGTCGGCTCGCCAGCGACGCCGCCCTCAAGGCGCCGCCGGGCAGGCCCCTGCCCACCGAGCCCCGGCTCACCGTGCACGGCACCGCCGCAGGCCAGGTCACCCTCACCCGGCACCTCGCCACGCTGCGGCCCGGCCGCTACGGCCTCTCCGGTGACGGCACCCACGCGGTCGTCGGGCCCGTCCTGGAAGGCGTTCCGGAGTCCGCCGACACCGTCGTACGCCGCCTGGAACGCGTCGTACGGGGCACCCTGGAGCCCGGCGACCGGGTCTGGCTCACCCCGAACCTCCACGTCGGCGACCCGGGGACTGCCCTGGGCCTGGACCACACCGACGTCGAGGTCCCCGGCGAACTCGGCCCCCTCCCCGCCTGGTTCGTCCCGGACGTCCGGGACACCTGGGTGCTCGCGGTGCACGGCCTCGGCGCCACCCGGGAACAGGCCATGAACCTCATGGAGTTCCTGCACCGCCACCACTTCCCGGTGCTCGCCCTCGCCTACCGGGGCGACCAGGGCGCACCGCGCTCGCCCGACGGCCTCAACCACCTGGGCGAGACCGAGTGGCGCGACCTCGACGCGGCGATCCGGTACGCGATGGACGCCGGTGCCCGGCAGGTCGTCCTGCTCGGCTGGTCCACCGGAGCGACCATGGCGCTGCGCGCCGCCGCCCGCTCCACCCTGCGCGACCACATCGCCGGGCTGGTCCTCGACTCCCCGGTGCTCAGCTGGGAAGCGACGCTGCGCGCCCTCGCCGCCGCCCGCCGCACCCCCGGAGCGCTGCTGCCGCTGGCCGTCCGCGCCGCCCAGGGCCGCACCGGCCGCCACGGCGACCCCCACGGAGGCCGTCGCCCCGGCACCCCGGGGCCGGAGCGCGTCGGCATCCCCGCCCTGATCGTCCACGGCCCCGGCGACACCGTGGCCCCCTGGCAGTTCTCCCGCCGCCTGGCCGCCGCCCAGCCCAACACGATCACCCTGCACACGGTCGCGAACGCGCCGCACGGCGCCATGTGGAACGCCGACCCGCACACCTACGAAGAGGCGCTGCGCCGCTTCCTCACCCCTTTCATGTGACCGCCTCGACCCGGGCCGCCTTGCCCCGCCTCGACCCGGCCCGCCGCGCCCGTCCCCTCAGGCCTGCCGCGCCGTCCCGCCCCGACCCGGCGCGCCGGGTCGGGGCGGCCCGCGCCCGCCGGTCCCGCGGGCCGTCGCCGGGGATTCCGTTCCGCGGCGTGTTCCCGGCGTGTCCCCCTCCCTTCTCCCGGCCCGTTTCCTTCCGCCGACTGCCCCGCGACCCCGTGCATGGGACCTCCCCTTCGCCGCCCGTGACATTCCGTTTGGGTTTTCGGACCGTCAACCGCGAGACTGCACCCGTGACGTCCCGTATCCCGCGCGACTCCAGGCTTCGACTTGTCCGCCCGCGACCCCTGGCCGCCGCCCCCAGGGCGATGAACCAGCAGCGCTCGCGTCGCCCTGCGCCACGCCCGCCGGAAGGCACACCGGCCCCCGCGGAGCTGGCCCGAATGGCGCGCTCCGGTCTGGCCGGCGCGGCCCGCGTCGCCCGCTGGGCCGACGCCGCACTGGGCCCCGGCCGGGGCAGCGCCACCGCCGCCGGCCGGGCCATCCTCTCCGACGCGACCGTCGAATGGGCGGCCGAGGATCTGGGCCTGACTCCGGCTCAGGTCCGCGCCGACTGGGACACGGCCCGGCTCGCCGGCCTGATCGAGGTGCACGGCGACACCGCCCGCCCCGGCTGGCGGCTGCGCGCCTGGGACCGTGACGACAGTGCCGTCCTGCGGGGCTGGGTCGCCCTGTTCGACGCCTGGTCGCTCGCCCACCCGGAACCCGAGGACCACGGGCCCGCCGCCGTGGGCGAGGTCGTCTCGGCCATGCCGCAGGTCCTCTCCTTCCTCCAGCTGTCGGCCGGCCCGGTCCCCGTGCCGCAGCTCCTCGACCTCCTGCAGCAGCGGGTCACCGAACTGCGTACGGAGCGCTGCGAGGTCGACTACGGGCCCCGCCCCTCCGGCAC
>NZ_LIQT01000755.1 GCF_001418415.1 Streptomyces hirsutus | reverse complement strand
CGCCGCCGGGCCGGCGGCGGGCAGCATCTGGACCATCTCGGTGAGGGCGCGGCGCAGGGCGAGCCGCGGGTCGGGGTGCGCCCCGAACCCGTACAGGACGGGCGCGGCCGTGTCCGTGTCCCCGGCGCCCCGGGAGACCGCCGCCATCACGGGGATGCCGAGGTCGGAGGTGAGGTCGAGGGTCCACACCTGGCGCCCGGCCCGGCCGAGGGCGTCGCGCAGGCCGCTCAGCCACGGCTCGTCGAAGGCGTCCAGGTCGACACCGGGCAGCCGCAGGCGGTTGTACCACCACAGGGCCACCGCGTCCCGTTCGACCAGTTCCAGGAACCCCTGCACCAGGGCGTCCTCCGGGCTGCTGCCGGCCGCGTTGCCGTTGGAGTCGGCCCACAGTCCGTCCCGGGTGCCACCGGACGAGGTGTCGAAGTACAGGGTGGCGGTGGGCAGCAGCCGCTGGGTGCCGGCGGTGAGGGACCACACCGGCGTCCACTCGGTGGGCGCCCCGGGGTCGAACGGCGCGCACACGTGGTGGAACGGCGTGTGGGAGGCGTTCCAGCGGTCGCGTTCGGCGTACTGGCGCTCGTGGAACAGCTGGTAGGCGTTGGGGTGGACGGCGGCCGGGCCGAGTCCGGTGAGCGAGTCGGTGAGCGTCAGCTCGTCGCCCTGACGGGCGGCGGAGTAACGTTCCACCGCCTCGCCCAGGGCGCTGGCCCGCGCCTCGACGGCGGTCGCCCCCTTGCCGGAGCTGCGGGACCTGAGCACCCGGCTCACCGCGGCGGGCGAGTGGCCGCCGAGGGCGAGGTTGTGCCCGGAGTCGTAGGCGTGCAGCCCTTCGGGCATGCCGGCCATGGGGCGTACGTCCGTCACGATGCCGGTGACCGGTCCGACCAGGTGGCGGTGGCGGGCGAGCAGCTGCTCGGCGGACAGCGCCCGGTCGTTGCTGCCGGACCCGCCGGCCTTGGGACGGGACACCGGCACCACCGGGCGGCGGGTCCGCTCGGCGACGAGCGCGGGGTCGCCGCAGGACGGGCACTGCGGACGTCTTCGTACCGGATGGTGGCCGGTGCGCAGGGTGAGGCCGTCCAGCACGCACACCGCCCGCTGTTCCGGACTCCGCAGCCCCGCCAGCCACTTGGCCGTCTCCAGCACGGCGCTGTGCAGTCCCAGGGCCCGCACGGCGGCCGGGGAGGGCGCGGGGCGGGCCCTGGGACTGCACAGCGCCGTGCTGGAG
>NZ_LIQT01000754.1 GCF_001418415.1 Streptomyces hirsutus | reverse complement strand
TCGACGAGGACGGCAACGAGGTCGTCCTGCACTCCGTGATCGGACAGACCGGCCACGGGGTGGGCCCCGGGGAGCCCCGGTCGATCCTGACGGAGCGCTACCCCGGCACGTTCGCCGAGCAGGTCGCCGTGCCCACCTGGAACGTCCTGCCCAAGCCGAAGGAGCTGTCCTTCGAGGAGGCGGCCTGCCTGCCCACGGCCTGGCTGACCGCGTACCGGATGCTGTTCACCAACGCCGGGGTGCGGCCCGGTGACTCCGTCCTGGTGCAGGGCGCCGGCGGGGGCGTCGCCACCGCCGCGATCGTGCTGGGCAAGGCCGCGGGCCTGCGGGTGTTCGCCACCAGCCGGGACGAGGCGAAGCGGAAGCGGGCCCTGGAACTGGGGGCGGTGGAGGCGCTGGAACCCGGGGCGCGGCTGCCGCAGCGGGTCGACGCGGTCATCGAGACGGTGGGGGCCGCGACCTGGTCCCACTCGGTGAAGTCGCTGCGGCCCGGCGGCACGCTGGTGATCTCCGGCGCCACCAGTGGCGACCGGCCCTCGCACGCCGAGCTGACCCGGATCTTCTTCCTGGAGCTCAAGGTCGTCGGGTCGACGATGGGCGGCAAGGACGAACTGGAGGACCTGCTCGCCTTCTGCGCGGCCGCCGGAGTGCGGCCCGTCATCGACGAGGTGCTGCCCATGGACCGGGCCCGGGAAGGGTTCGAGCGGATGGAGACGGGCGGGCAGTTCGGAAAGATCGTGCTCACCGGTCCGTAACCGCGCGGCGGTGGACCTCCCGGTCCTGCCGCCTCCGGCGGCGGTTCTCACGGCCGGTCCGGTCTCCGGGCCGGCCGCCCGCATGTCAACTGGGGTTGACGCGTGGCGCATTGTCAACGTACGTTGACATCATGACTGAGGCAACCGATCTTGCCGAGCGGGCGGGTGACCGCGATCCGCGGGTCGGCCTGCGGGCCGTCGCCGCGCTGCGCAGGCTGCTGGAGCAGTTGGAGGCCGTACAGGTGCGCAACGCGCGCAACCACGGCTGGTCGTGGCAGGAGATCGCCAACGAGCTCGGAGTGAGCAGGCAGGCCGTGCACAAGAAGTACGGGAGGCACTGATGTTCGAGCGGTTCACGAAGGACGCCCGCGCCGTGGTGAAGGGGGCGGTCGAGCAGGCCGAGGAGGCGGGAGCGCGGTATGTCGGCGCCGACCATCTCCTGCTGGCCCTGATCGACCGGGAGGGCAGCCGGGGTTCGTTCGCGCTGGCGGCTCTCGGACTCGCCGAGCGACGGGACTCGGTGCGGGCCGCGGTGGGGGAGGCGCGGCGGAGGGCCGGGCTGACTCAGGCCGAGACCGACGCGCTGGCCGGGCTCGGTATCGATGTCACGGAGATCGTCGCCAGGGTGGAGGACGTGCACGGTCCCGGAGCCATGTCCCGCGACGAAAGGAGCGCCGGCCGGTGGCGTTCGGGGCACCGGCCCTTCACCCGGGAGGCCAAGGACGCCCTGACGGGTGCCCTGCGTGCCGCGACCGACCGCCACGACCGCCACATCGGCGACGAACACCTCCTGCTGGCCCTGACCGTCCGCCCCGGCGTTCCGGCGGAAGTCCTCGCGGATCACGGCGTCACGTACGAGTCCCTGACGAGAGTCCTGTACGGCGACGGGGAGGCCAAGGCGGGCTGAGCGACCGTTGGGGCCGAGGCCGGGGCGCAGGCCGGTCGAGGGCGGGACCCGGCCGGGGCGGAAGTCCGGTCGGGTCCCGGCCGCCCGTCAGGGCGCCGACACGGGCTCAACCGTGAGCTCCCCCGGGGGCGGGTGGGGTG
>NZ_LIQT01000753.1 GCF_001418415.1 Streptomyces hirsutus | reverse complement strand
ACGCCACGTGAGACACCCTCTGAAGCACCGTCGCCATAGAGTCCTGGGGGATATGGTCAGAGTCCCCCCCGACAGCATCCGCCCGTTTTTCCGTCGCGGGGCCCCTGAGGGGAGGGGGGTTTGTTGACCGACAGCGAGTTCTCACGGTGGTTGCTCCGCCGGGCCGAGGATGCCAGGCCGGGCAAGGACGAACCCGAACGATGGCAGGTCTTCCGGGTGTCGTAAGCGTTCGCGGCGCCGCAGAGCGTCACGTTGGAGCAGACGGAACAGCCTGTCCTCTGCCGGAGAGCGGCACCTGAAGGGGTTGCCGAGGCGTACGTTCCGGAGATGGGTCAGGACACCCTGGACGAGATCCTCGACCACCCTGATCTTGCGGAACTGGCCAAGGAACACGGGACGGAGCCGCGTTCATGACGCCCGAGCCTGCCCAACTGGTCCCGTTCCCGTTGCAACCGTTCATC
Organism: Streptomyces hirsutus; assembly: GCF_001418415.1. Taxonomy (GTDB): domain Bacteria; phylum Actinomycetota; class Actinomycetes; order Streptomycetales; family Streptomycetaceae; genus Streptomyces; species Streptomyces hirsutus. The sequence goes on along the minus strand of NZ_LIQT01000753.1, from coordinate 980 downwards.
CCTCAGGTACAGGTGCCGCAGCGCGGGGTGGACCTTATAAAAAACCCCCGCACGGTTGCTCGCCGTCTCATGCGTAACGTCGCGAGTGGCCCCTTGCCTGCTCTGGCCCTGCGCGTTCAGAACCGGGCACGGGAGGAGGTGCGGGAGTTCCTGTACGAGAATGGATTCCGCGAGCATCGCCTGTATGTCCTGGAGTTCGCCGGCAGACACCCGCACGTCAAGATCGGTTACAGCTCCGATCCGTGGGGGCGGCTCGCCCACCACGTCGGGGAGGCGAACCGCTGGTACCACACATTGATCCAGGCCCACGTCTCCGAGCCCCTGGGCGACAAGCCCAGCGGCAAGCGAGCCGAGGCCGAGGCGTATAGCTTCATGCGCAGGCTCTACCGCACCGCGCCGAGTTCTCGTGAGAAGTTCATGGACGCAGATTTTGAGGTCGGCAAGACCTGCGCAGGCTGCGCTGTGCTCCTGACGAATCCCGCCTGACCGCGTCGCCGGGGTCACGAGATATGTGTCCCGTTGCACCGAACAACCAGCGTTTAGGGCCCGGATGTAGTGGGCGACTGGCTCACAAGCAGGATGGAATATGACGATCCGTTCCCGGCGCGGCCGCCGACGGCGTCGGCCAGGCAAGCTCCACGACGACAAGGGCTACGACTGCGACCCGTCACATCCCGGACCGCCCGCAAGGGCACAGACTCCAGCCAACGACTGGGCATTCATGGTCCACCGTCCGGAGCCTCCTGTCGACGCCTTCGAATAGCGCACCTCCCCAATACTGTCTCTTCACCAGTTGAACGCGACCCACACGACAGGAAGAGCAGGAGCGGGTCGGGGCACGAGGCTCGCCCGGAGAACGGTCGCCGGGCCGATGACGCCAGGACCGCACACGCTCCCCACCTACTACACCAGGCGCTCGCTGCTCCCCTTCCCCAAGGAACAGACCCGCCGAACCCACCTGACCTCCCGCATGACCAGCC
>NZ_LIQT01000752.1 GCF_001418415.1 Streptomyces hirsutus | reverse complement strand
TCCTGGGCGAGCCGGTGTCCCCGCCGCGCACCACCGCAGCGGGGACACCGGCTCGCCCAGGAAGAGGGCGGCCGAGGACATCCCGAAGACCGGCACCAGCAGGGAGAACGGCGCCACCGTCGACGCGGGGTGACGGCGCAGCAGCCACCCCCAGGCCCCGAAGCCGAACACGGTGGCGCCCCAGGCGACGTACAGCAGCGCGCCCGCCCCGGACAGGTCCAGCGCGCCCAGCGCCTCCAGGTCCCGTGACGGTCCCTCCAGGAGCAGCGAGAGCGCCAGCAGCGGCAGGACCGGCACCGTGCTCACCCACACCATGAAGTTCAGGGCGTCGGCGGGCGCGGCCCTGCGGGTCAGCACGTTCGACACGCCCCAGCAGGCGGCCGCGGCGACGACCAGGGCGAACGCTCCCAGGGGGCCCGAGGAGCCCTCGTCGACGGCGGCGACGCCGATCCCGGCCAGGGCCACCGCCATGCCCACCAGCCGGACGCGCGCGGGCCGTTCGCCGAGCAGCAGGAACGCGAACAGGGCCGTGAACACGGCCTGGATCTGGAGCACCAGGGAGGACAGCCCGGCCGGCATGCCCGCGTCCATGCCGACGAACAGCAGCCCGAACTTGGCCACCCCGAGCGCGAGGCCCACCCCCACGATCCACTTCCACGCCACCTTCGGGCGCCCCACCAGGAACACCGCGGGGATCGCCGCCACGAGGAAGCGCAGCGCGGAGAACAGCAGCGGCGGGAAGTGGCCGAGGCCGATCTCGATGACGACGAAGTTCACGCCCCAGACGGCGGCGACGAGAACGGCGAGCAGGACGTGGGAAGGGCGCATACGTCGAGGATCACCGCCCCGACCCTTCAGCACCAGCGACGATTCCTGCATGGTGGGATGAAGCACCGCTTACCGATCGGGGAGCCGTCATGCTCGACCTCCAGCGCCTGCGCGCCCTGCACGCCGTGTCCGTGCACGGCACCGTCGGGGCCGCCGCCGCGGCACTCGGCTACACCTCCTCCGCCGTCTCCCAGCAGATCGCCAAGCTGGAGCGGGAGACCAAGACCGTGCTGCTGGAGCGGGAGGGCCGGGGCGTGCGCCTGACCGACGCGGCGTACCACCTCGTCGCCACCGCGCAGGAGCTGCTGGCGATCGTGGAGCGGGCCGAGACCGAGCTGGAGGAGCGGCGCGGGGTGCCCTCCGGGCGGCTGACCATCGCCGCCTTCGCGTCGGCGGCCCGCGGACTGATGCCGCCCGTACTGGCCGACCTGGCCCTGCGCCATCCCGCGCTCGACACCCGGCTGACCGAGATCGACCCGCACCTGTCCGTGGACCTGGTCGCCAAGGGCGCGGTCGATCTCGTCGTCGCGCACGACTGGGACATCGCGCCGCTGCCCGCCCCGGCGGGCGTGGAGCAGGCGGTCATCGGGGACGACCTGTGCGATCTGCTGGTGCCGCTCGGGCATCCGTTCGCGGAGCGCGGCACGGCGGTACGGCGCGAGGAACTGGGCGGCGAGCGGTGGATCTGCCAGCCGCCGGGGCGGGTCTGCCACGAGTGGCTGGTGCGCACCCTGCGCACCGCCGGGCACGAGCCGGACATCGTGCACCAGGCGGACGAGAACCCGACCCTGGTCGCCCTGGTCGCGGCCGGACTCGNNGACGGGGTGGTGGAGGTCCCGCTCGACCCGATGCCCGTCCGGCATCTGTACGCGCTGTGGCGGGACGGCGCGGCCCGCCGTCCGGCGATCGCGGAGACCGTCCGCACCCTGCGCGCCCACTGGCCCGCCGTCTCGGCGCACCGTCCCCCCGTACCCCAGGCGTCTTAGTCGTCCCCGCCCTCGCCGTCGTCCCTGTCGTCCCCGTCGTCCCAGGTCCGGACGTCCGCACCAATCCGAGATTTCCGCCCGTACCCGGGAACCCCGGCCCGCCCCCTCCCGTCCAATGCGCGGACTGCCGGAGGAGTCTCCGCGGTGCGGTGTCGGCCACTCGCCACTGGCTGCGATCGCCGACCCACCCTCTCCGCCGCGCCGCGGCCGGCAGCACCGCCGCCATCGGCGCGCCCCCTCCCGAAGCGCCGATGGCGGCGCCGCCCGTGCCCCCGGCCGACCCCGCCTCTCGCGCACTCCCTTGACTGGCAGAAACTTCCCGGATATTGGTGACCCCTTGGAAGTTTCCTTCAGTGGATCCCCACGGATCACCTCCCAAAGGAGTGCACGTGCCCGACAGCAGCACGGGAAGCACAGGAAACACAGAGAGCGCGGAGACGGCGGAGAACACGGTGGACCCAGTGAACGCGGGAAGCACGGGGAGCGCCGCGCGTCCGTCCAGACGCGCGGTCCTCGCCGCGACGACGGCGGTCACCACCGTCCTCGCCGCCGGCGCCACCGCGCACGCGGCCGGCACCTCCGGCGCCCCCTCGGCCCCTTCGGCCCCCGCCTCCCCCGACGACCGGAAAC
>NZ_LIQT01000751.1 GCF_001418415.1 Streptomyces hirsutus | reverse complement strand
GTCGAGTGACCTGCGACGTTACTGACTTCGGCGTTTTGGGGTCAGGCGGGGGCTGATCCTGTTGGCGTCCCCCCGGATGCGGCGGTAGACCGGAAGGTATGAGGTACGCAGACGGTGGCGGGATGACCGCCAAAGAGCGTGCACGGCGTGAGGCAGTGCGCCTGCGGGCGGCCGAGATGTTCGCGGCCGGGATCGGTGCCCCGGAGGTGGCCCGGCAGCTGCGGGTGTCACCGAAGTCGTCCTGCCAGTGGCGGCGGAACTGGGCCGCCGGCGGCCCAGCGGCCCTGGCCTCCGCCGGGCCGGGCGGGCAGCGGTGCAGGCTCGGCCCGGCCCTGCGCGGGAAACTGGCCGCCATGCTGGAGCAGGGCCCGGCCGCACACGGCTGGGACGAGGACCAGGTGTGGACCGGGGCCCGGGTGGCAACCCTGATCGGCCGGAAGTTCCACATCTCCTACAGCGTCTCCGGCGCCACCCGGCTGATGCACCGGCTCGGCTTCACCCCGCAGATGCCCGCCCGGCGGGCCGCCGAACGCGACGAGCAGGCGGTGACCGCCTGGAAGGAAGACACCTGGCCGGAGGTAAAAGGACCCGGGCGGCCACCGGCGGCTGGATCTGCTTCGAGGACGAGGCCGGCCAGCACCAGCGGCCGCCCACCGGGCGCACCTGGGGCCGGCGCGGCCGCACCCCGATCGTGACGGTGTCCGGCCGCCGGTCGGGCCGCATTTCCCTGGCGGGCCTGATCGCACTGCGGCCCGGCTCCCGGACCCGGCTGGGCTACCGGATCCGCGTCCACCACGGCCGCAGGGGCGAGCGGCGCAGCCTGTCGGAGGCCGACTACATCCGGCTGGTCGATGGCGCCCACCAACTGCTGAAGGCTCCGATCGTGCTGGTCTGGGACCGGCTCAGCACCCATGTCTCGAAGACGATGCGGCAACTGGTGGCCGCCCGCTCATGGCTGACTGTCTTCCTGCTACCCGCATACGCACCGGAGTTGAACCCGGTGGAGGGCGTGTGGGCACACTGCCGACACAGGCTGGCCAACCTCACCGCCGGTACGGTCGACCGGCTGGAAACCCTGGTCCGCAACCGGCTCAAGAGTCTGCAGTACCGCCCCGTGACACTGCACGGCTTCATGGCCGAGACCGGACTCCAACTCGACTCACCACCGCCCTGACCTCAAAACGCCGAAGTCAGTAAACGCCAAGCTCAGGCACTCACACACTCAACAACGTGACAGCGCCCTGCAAGGCGCTTGTCACCCAGACTTGTTGTCCGCAGATAACAAGCACCTGATCCCCCTCTCGCCCCCGAATGTTGTCCACGGACAACGGTAGATCGCGCCAGTTCCCGCCCGGCATACGACACCGCTGAGACCTGTAGCGATCTCGGACAAGGTTCCGGAGTGATCAAGCCAGGACTGGCAAGGCCCCCTTGTTTTCGCTTGCTTGTTCGGAAAAGTGTGGAGTGACCAGGTGCCAGGCGTGAGGTCTGGCATCACGCACGCTCGGGGGTTTGCTTGATGAACAGAGTGTGGTGGCGGCTCAGCAGACAGCTGCTGACGACCGGAACAGCGCTTGCTGTCGTATCGGTGGCGGCGCCAGGGGCTGCGAGCACAGAGAACTCGGCGGATTTGCGGGTGGAGTCGTACATCTTGCCGGTCGGTGCGGCCAAGCCTTCGTTGAAGGACCTGCAGAACGGGCACGGGATGCAGCGCCTGCGGGATCTGGCGGCGCAGACGGAGCCCGGGGCGCGGATGCCGCTGGAGACGGCCGGCCCGGCAGCCTCCTACGCGCCGCTGTCCCGTAAACCATCAGGTGCACCGCAAACATCACAAAGCGCACCTGCGACGCGAGCGACGATAGGGCCTTCCGCGACCGCTCCGGAACCGGCCAGAGCGATGACGTACGAGGAATGCGTCAAGGGCCTGGGCAGCGACAAGAAGTTCTACGTCAAGTCCCGCTTCGCGGTGTGCAACGGGGCCTCGTTCCTGCAGACCTGGACCCGGAACAACCAGCCGGTCGGCGAGAGCATGTTCAACGTCCGTGTCATCGGCACGATTGCCAAGAACAGCCGCACCATCAACTTCCAGTACCACTTCACCGACTTCGCCACGACCGGAACGACCGGCGCAGCCGCGATGCCTATCACCACCAAGGGGAACATCCCGCAGAGCTGGCCAGCCGGTGCGAAGTACACCCGCGGCGGCAAGATGCCGGGCACAAAGACGTTCACCCAACTGAAGACACAACGCACCTTCAACGAGACGGTGACTGCCAAGCCCGGACAAGGCAGTAAGAAATCACTGGATCTACTCTTCGCGGTCTACGAACCGGACATCAGCTACACACCTCCACCCCCGTGGACGCTGCGCGGGAACCTGGGCGGCAAGCTGTTCATGCTCGCACCCCGGTGGGAGTCAGCGTCGTACCTGGCCAACTCCACCGGCGGCGGCAAGCCGGACAAGAAGGGAGCGGCCACCTTCAGCTACGTCACGCCACTCACCCTGAGCGCGAAGCAGGGAGCGGAGGAACAGGCCGAGGCCGCACACATCCGACAGGCGTTCCTCGTCCCGCAGGACACCAAGCCGTACATGTCGGCGAAGAAGGTCCCCGGCCAGACGGCTAAGGATCCCCTGCACCGCACGGTCAGCGCTACCCGCATCGACAAGAACCGCGCGGCGGCGGTCAAGCAGTGCAAGCGCTACTGGGGCGCCAACTACACCCAGGACGGCAAACTCGAGTGCGACGAGTACCCCTTCGCCAGCACCTACGAAGGAGCTGCCGAACCCGAGTACGACCCGGAAGTCAAGAAGTTCAACTTCTCCGCCAAGCCCATCGCGAAGGACGACAACCAGGCCGGCGGATCGATCCTCAAGAGCTTCTACGCCAAGAACCGCATCATCGACGGACTGGACGACGGCTTCATCGTCAAGATCCTCTCGTGACCTGAGGCGC
>NZ_LIQT01000750.1 GCF_001418415.1 Streptomyces hirsutus | reverse complement strand
GCCGTTCCCTCAACGCGAGCTCCACCCGACCGGTCGCCTCGGACCCGGTGCTGGCGGGGGAGCGTCGGCCGACCGGTCGGGTGGGGCTCGCGTTGAGGGAACGGCTGCCGTTGTGGGTGCGGACGCGGTGCGGGCTGGAACGGCGGAGCGTGGTCGCGCTGTCGGTGGTGCTGGTGGTGGCGGTGGGGTTCGCCGTGCAGCACTTCTGGACCGGGCGGACGCAGCCCGTGCGGGCACCGGAGGTGGTCGGGGCGGCCGTGCCCCACCGCGGGAGCGGAACGGAGAGCCCGCCGGTGGCCTCGGCGGGAGCCGCTGACGAGGCCGGCGGCACGAGTACGGGCACGGGCCTGGCGGGCGCGGGTCCGGCGCTGCCCGAGATCGTGGTCGACGTCGGCGGCAAGGTGCGCGACCCGGGGGTCCACCGTCTCCCGGCCGGCTCACGGGTCGCGGACGCGCTGCGGGCGGCGGGCGGAGTACGGCCCGGAACCAGCACCGACGGGCTCAACCGGGCCCGCTTCCTCGTGGACGGGGAGCAGCTGATCGTCGGCGGCCCGGCACCGGCTCCGGGGGGCGGTCCGGCACCGGCGGCGGGCGGTCCGGCCGGAACGGCGCCCGGAGCCGGGCCCGCGACACCGGTGTCCCTCAACACCGCGACGCTGGACCAGTTGGACGGCCTCCCGGGGGTCGGCCCTGTACTGGCCCAGCACATCCTCGACTACCGCACCCGCAACGGCGGGTTCCGCTCGGTGGACGAACTGCGGGAAGTGAACGGCATCGGCGACCGCCGCTTCGCGGACCTGCGGAACCTCGTACGGCCATGAGGAGCCCGACGGACTCGGCGGACTCCGGGCGGACGCATACGGGGAACCCCGCCCCCGCGGACTCCGCTGCCCCCACCCGGTCGGCCGTGCACGCCGCCTCCGGGAAGCGGCTCGGGGCTTCCCATCCCCGGCAGGAGGGACCGGCCGACCTGCGGCTCGTACCACCCGCGCTGGCGGCCTGGGCCACGGCGGCGGTGATGCTGCACGCCCCTCCCGGCCTGGTGGCGGGCACGGTGATCACCACCCTGCTCCTGGCCGGAGTCCTCCTCACGCCGCGAAACCGCCGGGCGGGGCCGCGGCCCGCAGGGCCGCGAACTGCGGGGCCGGAACCTGTGGGACCGGAATCTGTGGGACCGGGACCTGGGGGGCCAGGACATGCGGAACCTGGATATAAGGGACCGGGGCATGCGCGGGCCCTGTCGCGGGTTTCCGGAGCCGCGGTGCTGCTGTGCGTCGCCGCTGCCGCCGGATCGGCGGGTCTGCACGGTGCCGATCTGCGGCGGGGGCCGGTGCCGGAGCTGGCGCGGGAGTACGCCTCGGTCACCGCCGAGGTCGAACTCACCGCCGACCCCCGGCTCAGCCGGCCGCGGGCCGGCGGCAGCCATGTGGTCCCGACGGCCGTGCTCATCGAGGCCGACGTGCGGCGGGTGGAGACGGCGAGGGACGGAACGGAGGTGGCGACCCGGGCGCCGGTGCTGATGATCGTCGATGCGCGTTCGGCCCGTCCCGTCACGCGGGACGACGGGCAGGAGCGGGCGCGGGGCCCGGAGGGGAAGTCGTCATGGCTCGGGTTGCTGCCGTCCACCCGGCTGCGGGTCGAGGCCCGGCTCGTACCCGCGACTGCGGGCGGTGACCGGTTCGCGGCCGTGCTGCGCGTCAGGGGCGCGGACGGGCCGGAGACGGTGGGCGAGCCGTCGGCGCCGCAGCGGCTGGCCGGGCGGCTGCGCGCCGGACTGCGGGCGGCGACCGACGGGCTGTCGGCGGACGCGCGCGCCCTGCTGCCGGGGCTGGTCGTGGGCGACACCTCACGTGTCACCCCGGAGCTGGAGGAGGCGTTCAGGGAGACCGACCTCACGCACACCCTGGCTGTTTCCGGGGCGAACTTCACGATCCTCCTCGCCCTGCTCCTCGGCCCGCCGGGGCTGGCGCAGTATGCCGAGCGCCGCGGGCTCGCGTCCCGCCTCGGCCTCTCGCTGCGTACGACCGCGCTGCTCGGCGGGGCGCTCTCGCTCGCCTTCGTCGTCGTGTGCCGGCCGGACCCGAGCGTGCTGCGGGCCGCCGCCTGTGGATCCGTCGCGCTGCTCGCGCTCGCCACCGGCCGCCGCCGGTCCCTGATCCCGGCGCTGGCGACGGCCGTCCTGCTGCTGGTGCTCCACGACCCGTGGCTGGCCCGCAGTTTCGGCTTCCTGCTCTCCGTGCTGGCCACCGGCGCCCTGCTCACGCTCGCGCCGCGCTGGAGCGCCGGGCTGCGACGGCGCGGGATGCCGCCACGGCTCGCGGAGGCGCTGGCCGCGGCGGGCGCCGCGCAGGCGGTGTGCGCGCCGGTGGTCGTGGTGCTGTCGGAGCGGGTGAGTCTGGTGGCGGTGCCGTGCAATCTCCTCGCCGAGTTCGCGCTCGCCCCGGCCACCGTGCTGGGCTTCCTGGCTCTGGCCACCGCCCTGCCGGCGCTGCCGGTGGCCAAGGCGCTCGCCTGGTGCGCGAGTTGGCCCGCGGAGTGGATCGCGTGGATCGCCCGGACCGGGGCGGCGCTGCCCGGTTCCGGGATCGACTGGCCGGGCGGCTGGGCCGGGGCGGCCCTGCTCGGGGCGCTCACCCCGGTCGTCCTGCCGATCGGCCGGAGACTGCTGCGGCACCCCTGGTGGTGCGGGGCCTGCGCCCTGCTCCTGGTGCTGCTGGTGGTGCAGCCGCCACCGCTGACCCGCGCGATCACGGGCTGGCCGCCGCCGGGCTGGCGCATGGTGATGTGCGACGTGGGGCAGGGCGACGCGATGGTGCTGGCGGCGGGCGAGGGCACCGGCGTGGTCGTGGACGCCGGTCCGGAACCGGCCCCGGTGGACCGCTGTCTGCGCTCCCTCGGCGTCACCCGGGTCCCGCTGGTCGTGCTGACCCACTTCCACGCCGATCACGTGGGGGGCCTGTCCGGCGTCCTGCGCGGACGTTCGGTGGGCGGCATCGCGACGACGGGACTGGAGGAACCCGCCGACCAGGCCCGGTTCGTACGGAGGATCGCGGCCGACAGCCACCTGCCCGTGACGCGTGCCGTCGCGGGGGAGCGGCGGCGTACGGGAGACCTGTCCTGGGAGGTGGTGTGGCCGCCGCCGGCCACCGGGCAGGCCGCCGGTGCCCGGCCGGTCCCGGAAGCGGAAGGGCCGAACGACGCCAGTGTGGCCATGCTCGTCCGGACGGCGGGGCTGCGCCTGCTGCTGCTCGGGGACATGGAACCACCGGCCCAGCGGGCCCTGGCGAGGTCGCCCGCGGCGACGCGGCTGGCGGACGTCGACGTCCTCAAGGTCGCCCATCACGGTTCGGCGTATCAGGATCCCGGCCTCGTAAGCCGGTTGGCGCCCCGGCTGGCGCTGATCTCCGCGGGGCGGGACAACTCCTACGGGCATCCCGCCCCGAGTACGGTCGCCGGGCTGCGGGACGCCGGAGCCGCGGTGCTGCGGACGGACCGGGGCGGGGCGATCGCGGTGCTCGGTGGTGAGGACGGGGG
>NZ_LIQT01000075.1 GCF_001418415.1 Streptomyces hirsutus | reverse complement strand
GTGGGGTGTGGGGGGGCGGAAGGGCTGGGCTTCCCGGTCCTCGAAGTCTTCGAAGGGGACGGTGAGGGGGACCACGTCGCGGACGCGGTGGGGGGCGGTGAGGGCGTGGCCGTCACGGTCACCGGCGGCGGGGCCGCCACGGTGGGGACCGAGTTCGAGGTGTGCTCGGCCGGCGTGTCGTCAGGTGACCACAGCAGGAGCAGCAGCGGTACCACGGCCACGCCGAGTGCCGTCGAGGCCAGCACCAGGCGCCGGGACACCGGCCACGTCCCGAGCGCGGTACCGGTGCCGGCGGACGGCCCGGCCGGTGCCGGTGCCGGTGCGGGGGCGGTGTACGCCGTGCCCGCCCACGGCAGCAGCCCTTCGGCCAGGGTGGCGCGCGGCTCGTCCCGCAGGGCGCACAGTTCCTCGTACGCGGCGGTGCAGTGTCCGCAGTGGGCCATGTGGGTGTGCAGGTCGGCGCTGTCGCGGGGGCCGTCGGGCCGTACCGACTCCTCGATGAGCCGGCGGAAGTCGGCGCACCGGGGGTCGTCCGAGGCGGCCAGCCGGGCCCGCAGGCAGGCCTGGCCCAGCGACTGCAGTGCGGGCCGGATGTCGTAGGCCACGTCCTGACGGGTGAGGCCGAGAAGCGTCGCCGTACGGTCCGTGGGCTCCTGTTCCACGATCCCGTACCAGAGGAGACCCTGCGCCCGGTACGGCAGTGTCCGGAACGCGGCGAGCATGGACGGGACCGGCCCGTCGGGGCCGGACGAACTCAGGACGAGGTGCAGCCCGGCGTCCAGCCCGCCGGCCCGTCCGTCGGCGGCCCAGGTCGCCGCCACCCGGACGGTCAACAGCAGGAGTTGGTGGCGCAGGGGACCGCCGGGATCGGTGCCGCGGGCGGTCTCGCGGGCGGCGTGGGTGAAGGCCTGCGCGGCGAGTTGGCGCGCGCCGGAATCGCTGGTGGTGCACCGGCGGGCGTAGGCGAGCACGGACGGGCCGTGCCGGGCGCGGAGTTCCTGAAGCGCCGCGTACGCGGCCGGGGTGTCGGCGCGCAGCATCTCGGTCAGCCGGATGTCTGACGCACCCGTGTGCGCACCTGGGTGTCCGCCGCCGACCCCGTCGTCGTCGACGGTTCCGTCGCCCCGAACCATGCACCGCCTCCTAGCCCCTGGCCGTCGGACCCGTCGTCCTGACATACCAGCCGGTCTGGGCGTGCCCATAGTGGAGGAAGAAGGCCCGCGGGGAAAGGGGTGACCGTGGGTAACGCGATGCGCCCCGCGCTCGGCCGGCGCCCGGGAAGGGCGTCCGGCGTCGGCGGAGTGCGGGGCGCGGCGGCGTGCGAGGCGCCGAGTGCGGGTCGTCAGGGGGAGCGGAGTGAAGGGCGCACGACGCGGCTGCCCGTCATTCCTCGATGGTCAGTCCCTTGCGCAGCCGTACCAGCGTTCGCGACAGCAGCCGTGACACGTGCATCTGCGAAATACCCAGTTCCTCACCGATCTCGGACTGGGTCATGCAGGCCACGAAGCGCAGCGAGAGGATCTTCCGGTCGCGCGGCGGCAGTTCGGCGATCAGCGGCTTCAACGACTCGACGTACTCGATGCCTTCGAGGCCGTGGTCCTCGTAACCGATCCGGTCCGACAACGAGCCCTCGGCGTCGTCCTCCTCCGGCTGGGCGTCGAGCGACGAGGCGGTGTAGGCGTTCGACGCCGCCATGCCCTCGACGACCTCGTCCCTGGAGATGCCCAGACGCTCGGCCAGTTCGCCCGCCGTCGGGGACCGGTCGAGCTGCTGTGCCAGCTCGTCACCGGCCTTGGCCAGGTCGAGCCGCAGCTCCTGCAGCCGGCGCGGTACGCGCACGGACCACGAGGTGTCCCGGAAGAAGCGCTTGATCTCACCGATGATGGTCGGCATCGCGAAGGTGGGGAACTCCACACCGCGCGAAAGCTCGAAGCGGTCGATCGCCTTGATCAGACCGATGGTGCCGACCTGGATGATGTCCTCCATCGGCTCGCTGCGCGAGCGGAAGCGGGAGGCGGCGAACTTGACCAGGGCCAGGTTCAGTTCGACGAGCGTGTTGCGTACGTACGCGTATTCGTGGGTGCCTTCCTCCAGCGACTCCAGCCGCTCGAAGAGGGTCTTGGACAGCGCCCGGGCGTCGACCGGTCCCACCTCGTCAAAAGGGGGGATCTCCGGGAGTCCGGCGAGCAGATCGCCGTCCGGGACGACATCCGCGTCGTCCTGCTCGATGGGAGCCAGATGTTCCGGAGGGAGTGTCGACGTCGCTTTCTGGGTAGGCGATGCGTCGAGCCGGGGTGACATGATGTCCTCCATCGTTCTCGGCGTATGGCTGCCGATGCCGTTTCGTGCACTGCGGTGTGCGGCGCCTCCAAAGCCGGCCGTGTCGAGTACGTGTCCCTACTAGCCCTACCCGTTTTCGCAAGCCCACCGCAAGTGAGCTCTGTTGTCATATGTCCGTTTGCGGACGATTGTTCGGCTGTCGGAGTGCGCTGGGAAGGCGTAATGTTCGACAGCGTCAGCAGTAGCCATGACTGGTGGGAGAGAGAGACGGCATGGACCGCGGGACGGTCGGCAGCGCACAGTCGGGCCGGCTTCTGGTCGAGGTGCGAGAAGAGGGCCACAGTGCCGTCGTGACTCCGGCGGGTGAGTTGGATCACCACACCGCCGATCTGTTGCGCGAGCCACTGGAGAACTGCCTTGCCAAGGGATTCAAGCGGCTTGTCATCGACTGCTCCGGCCTGGAGTTCTGTGACTCCACCGGGCTCAATGTGCTGCTCGGCGCCAGGCTGAAGGCCGACGCCGCCGGGGGCGGGGTGCATCTCGCGGGAATGCAGCCCGTGGTCGCGCGCGTATTCGAGATCACCGGGGCGGAAGCGGTATTCACCCTCCATGACAGCCTCGAGGCGGCTCTGGCCGACGATTCCGGATGACCGTGCGGGCAGGCCGGCGCCACCCCGCGGCGGGTCCGGGGGCGGGCGGTCTTCTTCCGCTGCGTCGAGCGAGGTGTCGCCCCGCGGTTCTTTCCGTGGGCCCCCTTCCGGGCCGCTCCCGGATCGTTGCGCCTTTCTTGTGCGAACGCGGGGGTGTTGCCTGGGCAGCCTCGGGCAGAAGACAAGCGGAATGTGCCCGCTGCCATGGTCGAGGGGATACCGGAAACCGGACGATCACCCACGGCGTGACTGAATGAGTACGGATTTTTTTGAAATGGTGAACTGGTGAATCGGTGAGGTGAAGCGCTGATGAGCACCACCCGGCCCTATTCGCCGGGCGACCGCGGTCCGGAGCCCGGCGGCGTTTCCGGGGTGCCCGGGGGCGGTGCGCCGACGGCGAGCGCGCCCCAGGGGGCGCTGTCCGGGGCGCAGGCCGCAGCGGCATCCACGCCGACGGGGCCGCCGGAGGCTTCGGGGTCCCCGGGTTCGCCGGGAGGGCGTCAGGTCCGCCGGCTGAGCTTCGAGGACCAGAGCGGCGTCGTTCCCCTCGCCCGCGACTTCACCCGTCAGGCGCTGCAGGCGTGGGGCTGGCTGCCCGCCGCCACCGCCGACCGGAGAGCCGCCGCCGAGGACGTCCTGCTCGTCGTGTCCGAACTGGTCACCAACGCCTGCCTGCACGCCGAGGGGCCGGACCAGCTGGGCATCGTCTGCGACAACAAGGTGATCCGGCTCGAGGTCACCGACCGGGGCGCCGGCCAGCCGACACCGCGTTCCCCGCACCAGGCGGGCCGGCCCGGCGGGCACGGCATGTTCATCGTCCAGCGGCTCTGCCTGGACTGGGGCGTCGTGCGTGCCCCGGGCGTCGCGGGCAAGACCGTGTGGGCGGAACTCGGGGCGCCCGCCTGACCGGCGGAGCCCCGCCTTCCACGACTCCGTGCGGCGCGTACCCACCGGGCGCGCCCACCGCGCACTCGCCGCACGTGCACCGGATCGCCACGGATCCGGTGCGCCCCGTGTCTTCCTTCCTCGTTCCCCGGCGTACCTTGACGGGCCGTCGGATTCGAGCCGACGTCAGGGAACGCACCGCCGGCGGCACCGGTACGTCCTCCGTGAAGAATCCCGTTGCCGGGGAACGCCCCTCTTCCGGGCCGTGGTCCTCCCGGTCGTACCGGGCGCCGTCCTCCGCGCGGGGCCGGCCGTGGTGGACCTCGTACGCTCCCGGGACCGGCGCCGACGGCCTCGGTCCCCCGCGCGTCGGAGCCGACGCCGACGCGGACCCCGCACCCCGCCCCGTGAGCACGGCGAGGGAGCCCGCCCGCGTCCGCCCCGTGAACGCCCGGAGGGCCCCGCATCCGCGTACGTGCTGTACGTACGGATGCGGGGCCCTCCGGCTCGTGAGCGCGACCGCGGCGGCGAGCCGACCGGGTCACGGCCTCACGGCGTCATGCGCACGAGGTCAGCGGACGTCGCCCATCAGTGCCTTGACCTTGCTGCGGTACATCCACACCGCGACACCGGCGACCACCGCGAGGGTGGCCTCCATCGCGACCACGCCCGACCCGTTCAGGTCGACACCGGCGAGGGACAGCAGGCCGGTCGTGGCGGTACCGGCGGTGACGGCCAGGAACCAGACGCCCATCATCTGCGAGGCGTACTTCGCGGGCGCCATCTTCGTGGTGACCGACAGGCCGACCGGGGAGAGCAGCAGCTCACCGACGGTCTGCATGAAGTAGATCGCGACCAGCCACATCGCCGCCGTCTTGTGACCGTCCTCGGCGATGGACAGCGGGGCGAGGAAGAGGAAGAAGGACGCGCCCACCAGCACCAGACCGGAGCCGAACTTCACGATCGTGCTGGGCTCCTTGCCGCGCCGGTTCAGCGCCAGCCAGAACCAGGCGAAGACCGGGGCCAGCGCCATGATCAGGACCGGGTTGACCGACTGGTACCAGGAGACCGGGAACTCCCAGCCGAAGACGCTGTTGTCGGCCGACGAGTCGGCGAAGAGCGCCAGGGTCGAGCCGCCCTGGTCGTAGATCATCCAGAAGACGGCCGCGGCTACGAAGAACCAGATGTACGCGGACATCTTCGACTGCTCGGCCCGGTCCAGGTCCCGGTCGCGCTTGATCCGGACCAGCACCAGCACCGGGATGATCAGGCCGAGCAGCGTCAGCGGGACCAGGATCCAGTTCAGGGTGTAGTTGCCCGAGAAGCCGACGACGGAGTAGGCGACGACGGCGATGCCGGCCCAGAGGGCGGCCTTGCGCAGCGTGGAGGACTTCTCCGCGGCGGACAGCGGCTTGGGGACGACGCTGGAGTGCGCGGCGAGGTGACGGCTGCCCAGCAGGAACTGGAGCACACCGAGCCCCATGCCGACCGCGGCGAGCGCGAAGCCCAGGTGCCAGTTGACGCTCTCACCGACGGTGCCGATGATCAGCGGCGAGAAGAAGGCACCGAGGTTGATGCCCATGTAGAAAATGGTGAAGCCGCCGTCACGACGCGGGTCGTCCGGACCGTCGTAGAGCTGGCCGACCATCGTGGAGATGTTGGCCTTCAGCAGACCGGAGCCGAGGGCGACCAGGCCGAGGCCCGCGTAGAAGGTGCCGGTGGACGGCAGGGCCAGCGTCAGGTGGCCGAGCATGATGACCGCGCCGGCGAGGGCGACGGTCTTGCGCGGGCCCAGAACACGGTCGCCGAACCAGCCGCCCGGCATCGTGAGCAGGTACACCAGCGACAGGTACACCGAGTAGATGGCCGTCGCCGTGCCGGCGTTCAGGCCCATGCCGCCCGGGGCGACGAGGTACAGCGGGAGCAGGGCCCTCATGCCGTAGTAGGAGAACCGCTCCCACATCTCGGTCATGAAGAGAGTGGCCAGTCCGCGGGGGTGGCCGAAGAAGGTCTTCTCGGAGCCGGGGGTGCCGGGTGAGACCGAGTCCTTCGTCAGGCTGGACGCCATGGTCGTTCCTTGCTGGTCGGGACGCGTCGCGCGAGCGGGTACGCGCCCGGTGGGGGGCGGCCGGCACCGGCGGGCCGTGCCGTCCACCCCACGCCCCTGGGGAGTCCGCTCCGGATCACGGAGCGGGGGACGGCGACCACCGGGATCCACGCCTCTACGCGCGTGAATGTGCGTAGAGGCCCGGCCATAGGTCATTCCTTACGAGGCCGGCGCGAAGCCGACCGGCACGCAAAAGAGACCTTCAGCGGCAACTGCGCCAAAGGTCCCCGTGGTGCAACAGGCGTTGGTTCACCATACGGCAGGACAGTGCCGGATATGGAAGGACTTGAGACAGGGATCACAGGTTCCGGGGGAACCGTGATCACTCATTCGAAGGTTCTTTTCAGGATCACACCCCACAGTTCCAGGCCCCTCCCGCGGGTCCCCGAGGTGAGAAACAGGTGTGCGCGCGGTAAGAACCGGCCGCAGTGATCACACCCCGGACCGTGTCGCGGCGGGACTACCATCAGTCCATGACCCGTGTACTGCTCGCCGAGGACGACGCGTCCATCTCTGAGCCGCTGGCCCGCGCCCTGCGCCGGGAGGGCTACGAGGTGGAGGTGCGTGAGGACGGACCCAGCGCGCTCGACGCAGGCCTGCAGGGCGGCGTCGACCTGGTGGTGCTGGACCTCGGACTGCCGGGCATGGACGGCCTGGAGGTCGCCCGCCGACTGCGTTCCGACGGGCACACGGTCCCGATCCTGATCCTCACCGCACGCGCCGACGAGGTCGACACCGTGGTCGGTCTGGACGCCGGCGCCGACGACTACGTCACCAAGCCGTTCCGCCTCGCCGAACTGCTCGCCCGGGTGCGGGCCCTGCTGCGGCGCGGTGCCACCGAACCGCAGCAGCCGCCCGCGACGCACGGGGTGCGCATCGACGTCGAGTCGCACCGGGCGTGGATGGGTGAGGAGGAACTCCAGCTCACCGCCAAGGAGTTCGACCTGCTGCGGGTCCTGGTACGGGACGCGGGCCGGGTCGTCACCCGCGACCAGCTGATGCGCGAGGTCTGGGACACCACCTGGTGGTCGTCCACCAAGACCCTCGACATGCACATCTCCTGGCTGCGCAAGAAACTCGGCGACGACGCGGCCAACCCCCGCTACATCGCGACCGTACGAGGCGTGGGGTTCCGCTTCGAGAAGAGCTGAACCCCCACCCCGTACGTCGTGATTCCGGTTCGGATTTGAGGACATGCGCCGCCGACTGATCCAGTCCACGCTCGCCGTGGTGCTCGTCGTGATCGCCGTGTTCGGCGTGTCCCTGGTGATCGTGGAGACCCGTACGATCACCGAAAGCGCCAGGGAGCGGGTCGAGTCCGAGGCGGTACGGCTCGCCAGCATCGTCGACAGCAGACTGCTCGTCGAGGAGAAGGTCACCGCGGCGGTCCTCAGGGACCAGGTCACCGAGGACCGCTACGTCGTCGTACGCCTGCCCGGCAGGGCGCCCATCGAGATCGGCGACAAGCCGCAGGGCGACGTCATCAGCGCCTCGGCGCCCGGCGAGGAGGGCGAGACGGTCACCGTCCAGGAGCCGCGCTCCTCGGTGACCCGTGAGGTCGGCCGCACCCTGCTGATCATCGGACTGGTGGCGCTGCTGGCGGTGATCGCGGCCGTGCTGCTGGCGGTCCGCCAGGCCAACCGGCTCGCCTCGCCGCTGACCGACCTCGCGGAGACCGCCGAGCGCCTCGGCTCGGGCGACCCGCGCCCCCGCCACCGGCGCTACGGCGTTCCCGAGCTGGACCGGGTCGCGGACGTGCTGGACTCCTCCGCCGAACGCATCGCCCGCATGCTGACCGCCGAACGGCGGCTGGCCGCCGACGCCTCCCACCAGCTGCGCACCCCGCTCACCGCGCTGTCCATGCGGCTGGAGGAGATCACCCTCACCGACGACCCCGAGACGGTGAAGGAGGAGGCGACGATCGCGCTGGCGCAGGTGGAGCGCCTGACGGACGTGGTGCAGCGGCTGCTGACCAACTCCCGGGACCCGCGGACCGGCTCGGCCGTCACCTTCGACCTCGACGAAGTGATCCAGCAGCAGCTCGCGGAGTGGCGTCCCGCCTACCGCAGCGCCGGCCGCGCGATCGTCACCTCCGGCAAGAGGCATCTGCGCGCCGTCGGCACGCCGGGCGCGGTCGCCCAGGTGCTGGCCGCGCTGATCGAGAACTCGCTCATGCACGGGGGCGGCACGGTCGCCCTGCGCACCCGGGTCACCGGGAACCAGGCCGTCATCGAGGTCACGGACGAGGGTCCGGGAGTCCCCACCGACCTGGGCGCCCGCATCTTCGAGCGCGCGATCAGCGGCCACAACTCCACCGGCATCGGCCTCGCGGTCGCCCGTGACCTCGCCGAGGCGGACGGCGGCCGGCTGGAGATGCTCCAGGCCAAACCCGCGGTCTTCGGCCTGTTCCTGTCCCGCACCCCGCCGCAGAAATCCCGGGACGACAACCGCCAGACGGTGAGGTGAACGAGGGGGTGAACAGGGAGGGCGAGGGCGCACGCACCGGTGCCGGCCCGGGTCCGGGACCCGGTGCCTACGGCACGCGCTGGTGGGAGGGCGGACCCGCGGGCCCGTGCCCGCCCTGCGCGACGGGACCCGCCGGTGCACCCGCCACCGCTGCCGCGGCCCCCGGCAGCGCGCGGAACACCCACGTGCGGTAGGACCAGAACCGGAACAGGGTGGCGACCCCGATGCCGAGGAACTTGAAGATGTTGCTCTGCAGCGGGCTGTCCCAGCCGAACCCGTAGGTCGCCGTGTACAGCAGGCCGTTCTCGATCACCAGACCGACCGCGCTGAACAGCAGGAACAGCGACATCTCCTTGGTGCGTCCGGACTTCTCGCGGTCCCGGTACGTGAAGTAGCGGAAGCCCAGGTAGTTGAAGACGATCGCGACGACGGTCGCGATGACGCTCGCCCGCACCACCTGGAGATCGGTCACCTGCCGGACCAGGTTGAACACGAGGAGATTGACCAGCAGCCCCGCCCCGCCGACCGCGCCGAACTTCACGGCTTCACGGACGAGCCGGTCGAGGCGCTGCCGCATGGAGCCGCGCGGGGCCGGGGCGCCCGTCGAGGGCCCCGAGGAACCGCGTCCCATGGTCGTGCCGGCCCCCGTCCGTGGAGTGGCGTCGATGCGACGCCGAGATGGCGTCAACCAGACCATGCTAACCACCCGTCCGCGCGATCTTCCTGCGGATGGGCCCCGGGTTCGCACGCCTGTCCGGGAACGGTCGCGGACAGGCCGGGAACGGCCGTGGAACCGGCCACCATGGCTCGACCGATACCCTGGGGGCGTGACGTTCCCGGTAGTCGGCATGGTCGGCGGGGGGCAGCTCGCTCGTATGACACACGAGGCGGGCATCCCGCTCGGCATCAGGTTCAAGCTCCTCAGTGACACTCCGCAGGATTCCGCGGCGCAGGTCGTCGGTGATGTCGTCGTCGGCGACTACCGCGACCTGGACACGCTGCGCGCGTTCGCCCGCGGCTGCGACGTGATCACCTTCGACCACGAGCACGTGCCCACCGAGCACCTCCGGGCCCTGGAGGCGGACGGCATCCCCGTCCGCCCCGGCCCCGAGGCGCTGGTGCACGCCCAGGACAAGGGCGTGATGCGTGCCCGGCTCGACGCGATCGGCGTGCCCTGCCCGCGGCACCGCATCGTCACGGATCCCGCGGACGTGGCCGCCTTCGCGGCCGAGGGCGAGGGGTTCCCGGTCGTTCTCAAGACCGTCCGCGGTGGCTACGACGGCAAGGGCGTGTGGGTCGTCGACTCCGTGGAGGAGGCCGCCGAGCCGTTCCGGGCCGGGGTCCCGGTGCTGGCCGAGGAGAAGGTCGACTTCGTGCGCGAGCTGGCCGCCAACGTGGTCCGCTCCCCGCACGGCCAGGCCGTCGCCTACCCGGTCGTCGAGTCGCAGCAGGTGAACGGCGTCTGCGACACGGTCATCGCACCCGCGCCCGGCCTCGACGAGGACCTCGCCCTGCGCGCGGAGGAGATGGCGCTCACCATCGCCAAGGAACTCGGCGTCGTCGGCCATCTCGCCGTGGAGCTGTTCCAGACCCGCGACGGCCGCATCCTCGTCAACGAGCTCGCCATGCGCCCGCACAACTCCGGCCACTGGACCATGGACGGCGCGATCACCTCGCAGTTCGCCAACCACGTCCGCGCCGTCCTCGACCTGCCGCTCGGCGACCCCCGCCCGCGCGCCCCGTGGACGGTGATGGCCAACGTCCTGGGCGGCGACTACCCCGACATGTACTCCGCGTACCTGCACTGCATGGCCCGCGACCCCCAGCTGAAGATCCACATGTACGGCAAGGACGTGAAGCCCGGCCGCAAGGTCGGCCACGTCAACACCTACGGCGACGACCTGGACGACGTGCTGGAACGCGCCCGTCACGCAGCCGGCTACCTGAGAGGCACGATCACCGAATGAGCCCCAGCCCCGTAGTCGGCATCGTCATGGGATCGGACTCCGACTGGCCCGTCATGGAGGCCGCGGCCCAGGCCCTCGACGAGTTCGAGATCGGCCACGAGGTCGACGTCGTCTCCGCGCACCGCATGCCCCGCGAGATGATCGCGTACGGCGAGCAGGCCGCGGACCGCGGGCTGAAGGTGATCATCGCGGGTGCGGGCGGTGCCGCCCATCTGCCCGGCATGCTCGCCTCGGTCACCCCGCTGCCCGTCATCGGCGTCCCCGTGCCGCTGAAGCACCTCGACGGCATGGACAGCCTGCTCTCCATCGTGCAGATGCCGGCCGGTGTCCCGGTCGCCACCGTCTCGGTGGCCGGCGCCCGCAACGCGGGCCTGCTCGCGGTCCGCATGCTCGCCGCCCACGACGACGAACTCCTGGTCCGGATGCGGGAGTTCCAGCAGGAGCTGAACGACCAGGCCACGGAGAAGGGCAAACGCCTGCGGGCCAGGGTCGAAGGCTCCGGCAACGGCTTCGGCTTCGGGAAGTGAGCCCCATGACGTCCTCCGACTCCGGGTCCCGCGACTCCGCGTCACTCGAGGCCGCCCGCGCGCTGCTGGCCGAGTTCCCCGTCGTCGACGGGCACAACGACCTGCCCTGGGCGCTGCGCGAGAAGGTCCGCTACGACCTCGACGCCCTGGACATCGCCGGTGACCAGACCGCCCATCTGCACACCGACATCCCGCGCCTGCGCGCGGGCGGCGTCGGCGCGCAGTTCTGGTCGGTGTACGTCCGCGCGGACCTGCCCGACGCGGTGCCGGCCACCCTCGAACAGATCGACTGCGTACGGCAGTTGCTGGCCCGTCATCCCGAGGACCTGGCGCCCGCGCTGACCGCCGCCGACATGGAGGCGGCGCGCGGACAGGGCCGTATCGCCTCCCTGATGGGGGCGGAGGGCGGCCACTCCATCGCCAACTCCCTCGGTACCCTGCGCGGGTTGTACGAGCTCGGGGTGCGCTACCTGACCCTCACCCACAACTACAACGTGGCCTGGGCGGACTCGGCGACGGACGAGCCCGGCGTGGGCGGCCTGTCGGCGTTCGGCCGCGAGGTGGTCCGGGAGATGAACCGGCTCGGCATGCTGGTCGACCTCTCGCACGTCGCCGCCACGACGATGCGGGACGCGCTGGACACCACGTCCACGCCGGTGATCTTCTCCCACTCCTCGGCCCGCGCGGTCTGCGACCACCCGCGCAACATCCCGGACGACGTGCTGGAACGGCTGCCCGCCAACGGTGGTGTCGCGATGGTGACGTTCGTACCGAAGTTCGTGCTCCAGGCGGCCGTCGACTGGACGAACGAGGCCGACGACAACATGCGCGCCCACGGTTTCCACCACCTGGACACCACCGCGGAGGCGATGAAGGTGCACGCCGCCTTCGAGGAGGCCCACCCGCGTCCCGTCGCCACCGTGTCCACGGTGGCCGACCACCTGGACCACATGCGCGAGGCCGCCGGCATCGACCACCTCGGCATCGGCGGCGACTACGACGGCACCGCCTTCACCCCCGACGGTCTGCGCGACGTCTCCGGCTACCCGAACCTCATCGCCGAGCTGCACGACCGCGGCTGGTCCAGGACCGATCTGGCCAAGCTGACCTGGCAGAACGCGGTACGGGTGCTGGGCGCCGCCGAGGACACCGCCCGCGAGCTCAGGGCGACCACCGCCCCGTCGAACGCGACCCTGGAGTCCCTCGACGGCTGAGGCCGCCCGGTCGTCACCGACACGAGAGCCGCGGCGGCCCGGCCGGGGTCGGTCCGGCGGGATCCGCCGGACGGACCCCTACGGCTGGGACGGACGGACCCCTACGGCTGGGACGGACCGACCCCTACGGCTGCTCGATCCGGCAGAGGCAGAACGGATGCCCTGCCGGATCGGCGTACACCCGGAAATCCTTCTCCTCGGAGTCCTCCCGGTCCAGCGCCCGCGCCCCCAGCGCCAGCACCTTCTGCTCGGCCTCGTCGACCTCCTCCCAGGTGCCGCCCGCGTCGAAGTCGAGGTGGAACTGCTGCGAGCCGTGGTCGGCCCGCGGCCAGTCGGGCGGGCTGTACCCGGGCGCCCGCTGGAAGGCCAGCCGGGGCCCGGCGGGGATCTGGAGCACCACCCGGTCCGGGTCCTCCTCCTCGGGCATGCCGCCCCCGACGGCCGCGTAGAAGCGGGCCAGCTCGCGCGGCTCGGGACAGTCGACGACGACGGAGCGCAGACGGGCCACGGCGGCCATGGGTCCTCCCGGTCTCAGCAGGCGCACAGACAGGAGGGGTGCCCCGCCGGGTCCGCGTAAACCCGGAAGCTCCGCGAGCGGTCCTCCGCCTCCAGCGGCTTCGCGCCGAGTGCCAGCACCTCCTTCTCGGCGGCGTCCAGGTCCTCGACGGTCAGGTCCAGGTGGAACTGCTGCGAGTGGTCCGGCGCCGGCCAGTGCGGCGGTACGTGTCCGGGGGCCTCCTGGAACGCGAGCACCGGCCCGCCGGGCACCCGGAGGTCCACCCAGTCGCCCTCGTCCTTGATCGTGCCGCCCACCAGTCCGGCGTAGAAACCGGCCAGCGCACGCGGATCGGCGCAGTCCAGGACGACGGCGCCCACCTTGGCAACGGACATGACTTCCTCCTCGAATCCCTGATGTCCCGATCCCTCATTCTTCTGGTTACCGCCATGAGCGAGAAACCAGTAACCGTTACTGCATGCTGCCGCATGGGGGGTAACGTCGCAAGGGGGAATGCAGGGGACGCGGGAGGTACCGTCCGGACATGAGTGAGAGATCGGCCGCGCCCGGTGCGCTGGTCCTGGTCCAGGACCTGGTCAACACCCTCGACCTGGAGTCGGGCGCCGACACCCTGGACACGGCGGACGGCCGTGCCCGCTTCGGGCTTCCGGAGGGCGACGCCGCCGGCGTCGAGTCGGCGCGCACCCTGCGCGAAGCGCTGCGCGCGGCCCTGCTCGCCCACGCCGGCCATCCGCCGCACCGCGGGGCCCTCCCGCTCGGCACGCTGCTCGCGAAGGCCCCCCTGGTGGTCACCGTCGACCCGGCGGACGGCTCCGCCGCACTCGCACCCGTCGACCGGGGCGCCCTGCTCTCCCGGGTCGCGACGGCCGTGGCGGAAGGGGTCGCGGCGGGTACGTGGATCAGGCTGAAGGCCTGCGAGGCCGCCGACTGCCACTGGGCGTACTACGACCGCAGCCCCGCGGGACGCGGCCGCTGGTGCTCCATGCAGGTGTGCGGAGCCCGCGCCAAGATGCGCCGCTACCGCTCGAAGCGGCCGCAGCCGGAGCCGGAGCGGGCCGGGACGCGGCAGGAACCGGAGCGGGCGACGGGGCCGCAGCCGGGGCCGGGAGGGTCGTAGGCGTCACAGCGGCCCCACCGGGCCCGCCCCGTGGGGCAGAATGCAGACAGACGCCGGTTCGGCCGACTGAGCCTCGGCCGAACCGGCGTCACCCGTTCCGTCAGGCGGTGGGGCGTCCCATCGCGCGGTAGCGCCAGCCGGCCCGGCGCCACACCTCGGCGTCGAGCGCGTTGCGCCCGTCCAGGACCAGCCGCTGGGCCACGACCTCGCCCAGCGCCGCCGGGTCCAGCTCGCGGAACTCCCGCCACTCCGTCAGGTGCAGCACCACGTCCGCGCCCCGCACCGCGTCGAGCGCCGAGTCCGCGTACCCGAGGGTCGGGAAGAGCCGCCGGGCGTTGTCCATGCCCTTCGGGTCGTACACGGTGACCTGGCCGCCCTGGAGGTGTATCTGGCCCGCGACGTTCAGCGCCGGCGAGTCCCGTACGTCGTCCGAGTCCGGCTTGAAGGTGGCGCCGAGGACCGCGACCCGCTTGCCCAGGAAGGCCCCGTCGCCGAGCGCCTGCCGGGTCAGCTCTACCATGCGGCCGCGCTGGCGCATGTTGATCGAGTCGATCTCCCGCAGGAACGTCAGCGCCTGGTCCGCGCCCAGCTCGCCGGCGCGCGCCATGAACGCCCGGATGTCCTTCGGCAGGCACCCGCCGCCGAAGCCGATCCCGGCGCGCAGGAACTTCGGGCCGATCCGGTCGTCGTACCCGATGGCCTCGGCCAGCCGGGCCACGTCACCGCCCGTGGCCTCGCACAGCTCGGCCATGGCGTTGATGAAGGAGATCTTGGTGGCGAGGAAGGAGTTGGCGGAGGTCTTCACCAGCTCCGCGGTCGGGAAGTCGGTCACCACGAACGGGGTGCCCTCGGCGACCGGCGTCGCGTACACCTCCCGCAGCAGCTTCTCCGCCCGCTCGCTCCGGACCCCCACCACGACCCGGTCCGGGTGCAGCGTGTCCTGGACGGCGAAGCCCTCGCGCAGGAACTCCGGGTTCCAGGCCAGCTCGGCGTCCCCGCCGGCCGGCGCGTGCTCGGCCAGGTAGGCGGCCAGCCGGTCGGCCGAGCCCACGGGCACGGTCGACTTGCCGACGACCAGCGCGGGGCCGGTCAGGTGCGGGGCCAGCGAGGCGATCGCGGAGTCGACGTACGACATGTCGCAGGCGTACTCGCCGTGCCGCTGCGGAGTGTTCACGCAGACGAAGTGGACGTCGCCGAACGCGCCGACCTCGGCCCAGTCCATGGTGAACCGGAGCCGGCCGGTGGACCCCTCGATCCCCGCCACGTGCCGGCGCAGCAGCTCCTCGAGCCCCGGTTCGTACATCGGGACCTCGCCCCGCCGGAGCATGTCGACCTTCTCCGGTACGACGTCGAGGCCCAGCACCTCGAACCCGAGCTCCGCCATGGCCGCCGCGTGGGTCGCACCGAGATAACCGGTGCCGATCACGGTGATCTTGAGGGCCATGCGTGCTCCAGGGGTATACGGAAGCCAGTGCGGGCTGAGCATATCCGGGGCTTCCGGGCACGCCGCACAGGGCGATCCCGCTCGTTCCCGCTCATTGCGGCCCGTGGCCGTCCGGTTGTCACCAAACTCACGTACTGCCGGAGAGGGCGGGAGTTCTAAAATGGGAGTTACTTAACAGTAGTTAGCATCATCAGAGCGTCGCTTCTCGTCGCACCTCGTCGTCTTTGGAGTGAGAGACCTTGGCCGGATCGGCTGATTTCGACCTGTACCGCCCGTCCGAGGAGCACGACATGCTCCGCGACGCCGTCCGCTCGCTGGCCGAGGCGAAGATCTTGCCGTACGCCGCGGCGGTGGACGAGGACGCCCGCTTCCCGCAGGAGGCGCTCGACGCGCTCCTCGCGAACGACCTGCACGCCGTGCACGTGCCCGAGGAGTACGGCGGCGCGGGCGCCGACGCGCTCGCCACCGTCATCGTGATCGAGGAAGTGGCCCGCGTCTGCGCGTCCTCCTCCCTCATCCCCGCCGTGAACAAGCTCGGCTCCCTCCCGGTGATCCTCTCCGGTTCCGAGGCGCTGAAGAAGAAGTACCTGACCCCGCTCGCCAAGGGCGACGGGATGTTCTCGTACTGCCTCTCCGAGCCGGACGCCGGTTCCGACGCGGCCGGCATGAAGACCAAGGCGGTCCGCGACGGCGACCACTACGTCCTCAACGGCGTGAAGCGCTGGATCACCAACGCCGGCGTCTCCGAGTACTACACGGTGATGGCCGTCACCGACCCGTCCAAGCGCTCCAAGGGCATCTCGGCGTTCGTCGTCGAGAAGTCCGACGAGGGCGTCTCCTTCGGCGCCCCCGAGAAGAAGCTCGGCATCAAGGGCTCCCCGACCCGCGAGGTCTACCTGGACAACGTCCGCATCCCGGCGGACCGCATGATCGGCGAGGAGGGCACCGGCTTCGCCACCGCGATGCAGACCCTCGACCACACCCGCATCACCATCGCCGCCCAGGCCCTCGGCATCGCCCAGGGCGCCCTCGACTACGCCAAGGGCTACGTCAAGGAGCGCAAGCAGTTCGGCAAGCCGATCGCCGACTTCCAGGGCATCCAGTTCATGCTCGCCGACATGGCCATGAAGATCGAGGCCGCCCGCCAGCTGACCTACGCCGCCGCCGCCAAGTCCGAGCGCGGCGACGCCGACCTGACCTTCCAGGGCGCCGCCGCCAAGTGCTTCGCCTCCGACGTCGCCATGGAGGTCACCACCGACGCCGTCCAACTCCTCGGCGGCTACGGCTACACCCGCGACTACCCGGTGGAGCGCATGATGCGCGACGCGAAGATCACACAGATCTACGAGGGCACGAACCAGGTCCAGCGGATAGTGATGGCCAGGAACCTTCCCTGACCCCGGCCCCTGGGGCACGGACAGCCGAAGGGCGCCCGAGTACGCGTACTCGGGCGCCCTTCGGTCTTCTCGTGTCCGGGAGGGGTCTGTCGCGCTGCTGAGCGCGGGTCAGGAGGCCGGGGTGCCGGCGTCCGCGTCCGCGGCGGAGTGGACCGCGGGCCGGCGGGAGGCGATGACCTTCTTCGCGAGCGAGCGCGGGCTGGTCAGGAAGCCCCAGCCCCACGACATGTGCATGGTGGCCAGCGCCACCGGGATCTGCAGCCGCGCCTTCAGCGACAGACCCTTGCCCGCGGGTATCGAGCCGAGCACGATCGCCGCGAGGTAGCCGCCGGGCACGACGAAACCCCACGGGGTGAGCAGACCGCCGACCAGGATCCCGGCCGCGATCGCGCACACCGCGGCCGGGATCCTGGTCGGCGGTCTGCTCACCCCGTGGGGTTTCGTCGTGCCCGGCGGCTACCTCGCGGCGATCGTGCTCGGCTCGATACCCGCGGGCAAGGGTCTGTCGCTGAAGGCGCGGCTGCAGATCCCGGTGGCGCTGGCCACCATGCACATGTCGTGGGGCTGG
>NZ_LIQT01000749.1 GCF_001418415.1 Streptomyces hirsutus | reverse complement strand
GCCGACGTCCTCCCAGTAGCCCTCGGCGATGAAGCCGTAGATGGGCTTGCCTTCCTTCATCAGCTGCGGGAAGACATCCCCGGACCAGTCGACGGGCACGTCGGGCTCGACGTAGTCGAAGACCTCGGGCTCCATGACGTAGATCCCGGTGTTCACCGTGTCGGAGAAGACCTGTCCCCAGGTCGGCTTCTCCAGGAAGCGCTCGACCTTGCCTTCCTCGTCCACGATGGTGATACCGAATTCCAGCGGATTGGGCACCCGGGTCAGACAGACCGTGACCAGCGCACCCTTCTCCTTGTGGAAGTTGATCAGCTCGGTCAGGTCGAAATCCGTCAGCGCGTCGCCGGAGATGACGAGGAAGGTGTCGTCCTTCAGTGCCTCCTCGGCGTTCTTCACGCTCCCTGCGGTACCGAGTGGCTTCTCCTCATTGGCATAGGTGAGCTCCATTCCGAGCTCTTCGCCGTCACCGAAATAGTTCTTGACGAGCGACGCCAGGAACTGGACAGTCACAACGGTTTCGTTGAGCCCGTGCCTTTTGAGCAGCCGCAGAACGTGCTCCATGATCGGCTGGTTGGCCACCGGCAGGAGCGGCTTGGGCATGCTTGAGGTCATAGGCCGAAGGCGCGTGCCTTCGCCCCCGGCCATCACGACGGCCTTCATGTCGGAAGCGTCCTCCTCTAAGAGACGACGGTCTAGCCGACTTCACCCGTCAAGATTGTCCCGCACTTTTCCACTGCGGGCCATCGCGCGACGTTGCGCGTGCCAATCAGCGAGTTCAGCCGGCCATGGCGTCCGCACGAACCAGGCGGCGGACCTGCACCACGTAGAGGACTCCTGCCCACCAATAGAGGGTTGTACCCCATCCGGCGAACGCCCATCCGAAAATAGCAGCGAGTGACGAGATCCAACCACTACCGTCACTGAGCAGAAGCAACGGGAAAGCGTACATCAGGTTGAAGGTGGCTGCCTTCCCAAGGAAGTTCACCTGCGGGGGCGGATAGCCGTGACGCCGGAGGATGCCCACCATCACCAGGAGAACCAGCTCACGGGCCAACAGTACGGCCGTCAACCAAAGCGGAAGAATCTCGCGCCAGGTGAGACCGACAAGGGTCGAAAGAATGTAGAGCCGGTCCGCCGCTGGANNTCCAGCGGCGCGCGAGCTTGCCGTCCAGATAATCACTGACACCGCTCAGAGCGAGCACCAGGAGCGCCCAGCCGTCGCTCTTCGGGCCACCGAACTCCGGTCGGAGGATCAGCCACAGGAAGAGAGGCACGCCGAGAAGCCGCGCCATGCTGAGGATGTTCGGGATGGTGAGGACACGGTCCGTCTGGACGCGAGTCTCCTGGACCTCCACCCGGGGACCTCCTGGGGGAAACGTATTGATGATGCTCATTGACCTTACCTCAAAACAAAAAAGCTCTGGCTCTCGGGCTGCGTGCCCAAGAGCCAGAGCTCTAAAAGGAGTTCGGCGGCGTCCTACTCTC
>NZ_LIQT01000748.1 GCF_001418415.1 Streptomyces hirsutus | reverse complement strand
AGCGACCGGTCCGCCGCGCTGGAGCACTGGCGCACCCGCCTGGCCGGACTCACCCCGCTGGAGCTGCCGGCCGACCACCCCCGCCCCGAAACCCCCGGCAGCCGGGGGGCCGTCCACCAGGTCACCCTGCCGCCCTCCCTCACCGACGCGCTCGCCGCACTGGGGCAGCGCGTCGGCACGACCCCCTACATGACCGTGCTGGCCGCCTTCCAGGCCGCGCTGGCCTTCCACACCGGACAGCGCGACATCGCCGTCGGCACCGTCGTCGCCAACCGGGAACGCGTCGAGACCGAGCAGCTCGTCGGCTTCTTCGCCAACACCCTCGTGCTGCGCGGCGACCTCTCCGACGACCCGACCCCGGCCGCNNGTCCGGCACCGCCGCCACCGGCGGCCTCACCCTCGGGGAGGCGGTCGTGACCCCGTACCGGATCGGCCTCACCACCGCCAAGTTCGATCTCACCCTGGACCTGCGCGCCGGCGAGGACCGCACCGAGCTGTCCCTCGTCTACCGGCCCGACCTGTTCGAGGAAGCCTCCGTCGCCGCCCTCGCCCGGCACACCGTCACCCTCCTGGAGGCGTTCTGCGCCACCCCCGACACCCCGCTCAGCACCATCGACCCGCTCACCCCCGCCGAACGCGGCCGCCTCCTCGGCCCGGACGGTCCCGCCAACACCGGCACCGGAACCGCCCCCGCCCCGCGGACCGCACCCGACCGGTTCGCCGAGCACGCGGCCCGCGCCCCGCACGCGGTCGCCGTCAGCGGATCGGGCCGCTCCCTGACCTACGCCCGGCTCGACGCCCGCGCCTCCGCGCTGGCGCGGAGACTGCGTGCCGCCGGCGTGGCCCGCGGCTCACTCGTCGGCGTCTGCCTCGACCGCACCCCCGACCTGGCGGTGGCCCTGCTCGCCATCTGGCGGGCCGGCGCCGCCCATCTGCCGCTCGACCCCTCCCACCCGCAGGCCCGGCGCGAGTTCACCGTCACCGACGCGGGCATCGACTGGATCGTCACCGACACCGCCACGCGCACCGCCGTCGACTCCCTGCCCGCCCGGCTCGTGCTGCTCGACGACTCCGACGACGAGCACGGGTCCGACGANNCGTCATCTACACCTCCGGCTCCACCGGCCGCCCGAAGGGCGTGGAGGTCACCCACGCCAACCTGGCCTGGCTGCTGGGCGCCGCCGACCGGCACTTCGGCTTCGGCCCCGCCGACGTGTGGACGCTCATGCACTCGCCCGCCTTCGACTTCTCCGTGTGGGAGCTGTGGGCGCCGCTCGCCACCGGCGGACGCGTCGTGGTGCTCACCTCGGACGAGGTGCGCGACCCGGCGGCCGTGCACCGCGTGCTGCGCGAGGAGCGCGTCACCGTCCTCAACCAGACCCCCGCCGCCTTCAAGGGCCTGCGCGCCCACCTGAAGGACGCCGGAGCCGGCTTCGGCGACCTGGCCCTGCGCACGGTCGTCTTCGGCGGCGACGCCTTCGACGTGCGGGACTACCGCGACTGGTTCACCGCCCCCGGGCACCGGCCCGCCCTGGTGAACATGTACGGCATCACCGAGACCTGCGTGCACGTCACCCTCCGCACCATCACCGAGGACGACGTCCACGGCACCGTCCGCTCGCCCATCGGCCGACCACTGGCCGGACAGCACGGCTACGTCCTCGACCCCTGGGGCCGGCTCGTCCCGCCCGGCACCGTCGGCGAGCTGTACGTCTCCGGCGGCGGCGTCGCCCGCGG
>NZ_LIQT01000747.1 GCF_001418415.1 Streptomyces hirsutus | reverse complement strand
GCGCGCCCCCGGACCGTCCCCACCCCCGACGTTGAAGCCCTCTGCCCCCGCAGGGGTAGGCTTCGCCCCCGGGGACTGCCACAGGGAGACAGGGCCCGCCCGCGGCCGAGGAGTACCGGGCCGCATGGCGCGGATCGCGGCGGGTGCCGTCCCTGTCCGATCCGTACGGAGGGGCTGACGATCACGTGAACCTGCGCGACAAGCTGCGCGGCCTGCTGCTCAGGCTGTACACGCGCCGGGTGGGAGGCCGCCTGGACCACGCTCAGGTGCCGAAGCACATCGGCGTCATCATGGATGGCAACCGTCGTTGGGCGAAGGCCTCGGGTTCCAGTACCGTCCACGGCCACCGGGTCGGCGCGGACAAGATCGGTGAGTTCCTCGGCTGGTGCTCCGAGACGGACGTCGAGGTGGTCACCCTGTGGCTGCTGTCGACGGACAACTTCGACCGGCCGAAGGACGAACTCGTTCCGCTGCTCGGCATCATCGAGGACGTCGTCCGCAGTCTCGCGGCCGACGGCCGCTGGCGGGTGCACCACGTCGGTACCCCCGACCTGCTGCCTGCCGGGATGCAGACCACCCTCAAGGAGGCCGAGACGGTCACCGCGCAGGTGGACGGCATAGTGGTCAACGTCGCCATCGGGTACGGCGGTCGCCAGGAGATCGCCGACGCGGTGCGCTCCATGATCCTCGACGCCCACGAGAAGGGCACCTCGATGGAGGCGCTCGCCGAGGCCGTCGACGTCGACATGATCGGACGTCATCTCTACACCCGCGCCCAGCCCGACCCCGACCTTGTCATCCGAACGAGTGGCGAGCAGCGGTTGTCCGGATTCATGCTGTGGCAGACCGCGCACTCGGAGTACTACTTCTGCGAGGTCTTCTGGCCGGCCTTCCGCAAGGTCGACTTCCTGCGCGCCCTGCGCGACTACGCGGCCCGCCACCGGCGTTACGGCGGCTGAGGCCACGGCCTGCGGCACCGTCCGGCGGCCGAGGGGCCCCGGGTGGGGTCGGTCAGCCGTTCGGAGGAACGGACGTAACGAGGAGTTCACCGGGGTGCCGCCGGGTACTCGGGCATGGGCGCGATGGTTCGAGGGCATAAGTCAGACAGGTCGACACCCGAACCACGGGTGTCGGATCTCAGCGGGCGGCCCGAGGTCGTCCGCCCGGGAGGCCCTTTGCACCAGCCCGACCGTGCGGTCACGGCACGGACGAAGCAGCGGAGGGCCGGTTCTCGGCCCGTGCATCGGCGCCGTCAACCGGTCCAGCTCCGCTCCGTCGCTCCCCGACCTCTTCCGAGGGGGTACGTCCTTCCGTGGTGACCAGCACAAAGCGCCACAAGCCCGACCGGCGCACCTATGTCATCGACACCAGCGTCCTGCTGGCCGATCCCAACGCCCTGAGCCGCTTCGACGAGCACGAGGTCGTGCTTCCCGTCGTCGTGGTGACGGAGTTGGAGGCCAAGCGGCACCATCCCGAACTCGGCTACTTCGCCCGGCAGGCGCTGCGCCTGCTCGACGATTTCCGGGTGCGGTACGGCCGCCTCGATGCTCCCCTCCCGATCGGGGACCTCGGCGGAACCCTGCGTGTCGAACTCAACCACTCGGACCCCGGCCTGCTGCCCAGCGGCTACCGCCTGGGGGACAACGACTCCCGCATCCTCGCGGTCGCCCGCAATCTGCAGGCCGAGGGATTCGACGTCACCGTCGTGTCGAAGGATCTCCCGCTCAGGATCAAGGCGTCCTCCGTGGGACTCCTCGCCGAGGAGTACCGCGCCGAGCTCGCCGTCACGGACGCCTCCGGCTGGACCGGGATGTCCGAACTGACCCTGCCCGGCGAGCAGGTGGACGTCCTCTTCGAGGAGGGCCACGTCTACGTGCCCGAAGCGGCCGACCTGCCCGTGCACACGGGGCTGACCATCCAGTCGGAGCGCGGCAAGGCGCTCGGCCGGGTCACCCCCGAGGGCAACGTCCGGCTGGTGCGCGGCGACCGGGAGGCGTTCGGCATCAAGGGCCGGAGCGCCGAGCAGCGGATCGCGCTCGACCTGCTGCTCGACCCCGACGTGGGAATCCTCTCCCTCGGCGGCCGGGCCGGCACCGGCAAGTCGGCGCTGGCGCTGTGCGCGGGCCTGGAAGCGGTGCTCGAGCGCCGTCAGCACCAGAAGGTGATGGTCTTCCGCCCGCTGTACGCGGTGGGCGGACAGGAGCTCGGCTATCTTCCCGGCAGCGAGGCCGAGAAGATGAGCCCCTGGGCGCAGGCCGTCTTCGACACGCTGTCGGCGGTCACCAGCCGCGAGGTCATCGAGGAGGTCACCGCGCGCGGCATGCTGGAGGTCCTGCCGCTCACGCACATCCGGGGCCGCTCGCTGCACGACGCGTTCGTGATCGTGGACGAGGCCCAGTCGCTGGAACGGAACGTACTGCTGACCGTCCTGTCCCGGATCGGCGCCAATTCGCGGGTCGTCCTGACCCACGACGTCGCCCAGCGGGACAACCTCAGGGTGGGCCGGTACGACGGAGTGGTCGCCGTCGTCGAGAAACTGAAGGGCCATCCGCTCTTCGCCCACGTGACCCTGAACCGGTCCGAGAGGTCCCGGATCGCCGCCCTTGTGACCGAAATGCTGGAGGACGGGCAGATCTGAGCGGTCTGTGAGGTCTGATGGTCGGCGCCGTCCGGAAAGGCTGAAGAGCCTAACCGGGCGGCGCCGGCGTGCGTGGGGCTTTCCGGTAATCGCCTGAGCCAAACGGGATGTGAGCTTTCACACCCGCGAGGGAATTGCCTCCCGGCTCCGTATTACGGCAGAGTCTCACTCCTGTCAGGCCCCGCATACGACGCAGCCTTACCCCCAGCGGTAGAGCGCCACACGAGTACCAGCATCAACTGCATAGCGTTGTCGTATGCCGCCCGAGCATCACGCGGCGCTCCCGTTCGGGAGTTGCCCACCGGGCCCGTGCCTCCCGTGACCCGAGTTGGGGAGGCCAGTGTCGAGGGCACGATTGCGTCCGCGAGGGTCACCGAAGCGGTCGATGCTGGAAGGAAACCGTGTGAGCCGGATCTCGGTCCGGGGATTCGCAGTGGCTTCGGCCACGGCGGTCACCGCTGTCGGAAGCGTCGTCGGTGTTGCGTCGGGCAGTACTGCGCAGACCAACAACGACCTCGAGGCGACGGCAGCCGGCACCACGCTGCTTGCGGACATCCCCGCGGGTCAGCAGGTCGAGGTGCAGACCGCGTCCCTGACGCAGCAGGCCGAAACCATGGCCATCGCCGCGGACACGAGCGCCAAGAAGGACGCGGAGGAAGCGGCCCGCAAGGCCGCCGCAGAGACCGCGATCGCCAAGAAGAAGGAAGCCGCCGAGCAGGCGGCCAAGGAAGCCAAGGCGGCCAAGGAAGCCAAGGAGCGCGAGGAGGCCGATAAGGCCGCCAGCCGTTCCAAGACGGCCGCCGCGTCCGCCTCCGACTTCGCGGTCCAGAGCTCGTACAGCGTCGCCGAGGTCCAGGCGATGGCCCGGCAGATGATTCCGGCCGCCCAGTTCCAGTGCTTCAGCAACATCGTGGACCACGAGTCCACCTGGAACTACAAGGCCGTGAACCCTTCCTCCGGCGCCTACGGTCTCGTCCAGGCACTGCCGGGAACCAAGATGGCGTCGGCCGGCGCCGACTGGCAGACCAACCCGGCCACCCAGATCAAGTGGGGCCTCGGCTACATGAACGAGCGCTACGGCAGNNACGGTGCGGGGCTTTCGCCCTGTACGGTCTGATCGACGCCCCCGGGGGAAGCAGGGGGAGTGATGAGGAGAACCGGGGGAAAAGGACGCACCATGTCGCACGTGCCAGGATGGCTCGGCCGGATCGGAGCCGGACTGACCGAGGTGAGCAGGCGGTTGGAGGAACGCCGCGCCGCGATGGAACGGGAGAGCCGGGACGGCCCCGAGCCCGGCGTGACGCCCGCCCCGGCCGCCGGGCCCGACGCGCCCGATGCCTCCGCCGCTTCCACCCCC
>NZ_LIQT01000746.1 GCF_001418415.1 Streptomyces hirsutus | reverse complement strand
GTCCACGGGATGCACGGAGTCCGCGGCGACCTGCCCGGCCTCCGTACACCCCGCGGACTCCGTGCATCCCGTGGACCCCGCGCGTCCCGTGGACCCCTACGACTACGACGCCGTCACCGACTGGCGCGCCGCCTCGGCCGCCCGGCCCCCGGCCGGCACCGACGACGCCGCGCCACCCACCGGGACACCGGCACAGGCCAAGGGCGCCAAGGGGCGCGCGTTCACCGGGATCGCGGCCGCCGCCGTCACCACCGTGCTGGCGGTCGTCGTGGCCGGCCAGGTCGCCGAGGGAGGGGACGGTTCCGACGACCTCCAGGCGCAGTCCGCCCCCGAACAGGCGGCGCGCGACGCCCGGGACCCCGGCGTGAACGGGGGCGCGGGTGATGAGCGGAACACGTCCCCGGACGCCCCCCGCGCCGCCGGGCCGCTGACGTACGCCCAGAAGATGGACAAGAAGTACCCGCTCGGCGCCACGGCCGAGGGCTCGGGGAAGTTCGACGCGGTCCCCGGCATCGCCGACGCGCCGGGCAAGGGGCAGAGGGTCACCTATCGCGTGGACGTGGAGCGGGGGCTCGGTCTGGACGGCGTGCTCTTCGCCGATGCGGTGCACAGGACGCTCAACGACAACCGCAGCTGGGCGCACAACGGCGCCCGCGCCTTCGAACGGATCCATTCCGGCAGTCCCGACTTCGTCATCACCCTCGCCAGTCCCGGGACGACCGCCGACTGGTGCGCCAAGTCCGGCCTGGACACCACGGTCGACAACGTCTCCTGCGACTCGGCCGCCACCGAACGCGTCATGATCAACGCGTTCCGCTGGGCGCAGGGCGCCGAGACGTACGGCGACGAGATGCTCGCCTACCGCCAGATGCTGATCAACCACGAGGTCGGCCACCGCCTCGGGTACAACCACCTCAGCTGTGACAAGGACGGCGATCTGGCCCCGGTCATGCAGCAGCAGACCAAGTTCCTCGACCACGACGGAATCAGCTGCCTGCCCAACGCCTGGCCGTACCCGAAGGACTGACGGACGCGTCGGGGCCGGCACGGGCCGTGGGCGCCCGTGCCGTGTCCGCCGCCGTCCGCATGGTCATCCGATCTCTTGGCGCGACCAAACGCGCCCCGCGCCGGAAAGTTACGACCGTTCACCCCTTCCGGTGGTGCGACGGACAACCGTCCATCACGCCACCCCCTTGACCGTCTACGTTCGTCCCGCTGCGAGCCGCCGGGCCAACGGCGGCTCCCCATACGGGAGATCGGGGGTGCACTCGTGCGCATCGGACTGCTTACGGAGGGTGGTTATCCGTATGTGAGCGGTGACGCCGGACTCTGGTGCGACCGTCTCGTGCGCGGACTCGGGCACCACGAGTTCGACGTCTACGCGTTCAGCCGCAGCGAGGCCCAGGAGGACGGCGGCTGGGTGCCGCTGCCGCCCCAGGTCGGACGGGTGCGCACCGCGCCGCTGTGGACGGCCGAGGACGACGGGGTGGTGTACGGCAGGCGCGCGCGCCGGCGCTTCGCCGAGCACTACGGCGAACTCGCCGCCGTCCTCTGCACGTCGGACCCGGGGCCCGCGTCGGACCCCGCGGACCCCGACGCGGACCCCGGGACGGGAGGGACGACCCGTGCCCCGGCCGAGGCGGACCGTTTCACCGGAGCTCTGTACGGCCTCGCCGAACTCGCCCGCGACGAGGGCGGTCTCGTGGCCGCCCTCCGCTCCGAGACCGCCGTACGCGCCCTGGAACGCGCCTGTCGTGCGCCCCGCGTGCTGCCCGCCGCGCGGGAGGCCCGGGTGTCGGACCTGCTGGCTGTGGCAGCGCACCTGCACGAGGCCCTGCGCCCCCTCTCGCTCGACTGGTACGAGGAGGACGGGCTCGGCGCGGTCGACCTGTGCCACGCCGCCTCCGGCGGCACGGCCGCCCTTCCGGGCCTGCTCGCCGGCCACTTCTTCGACGTCCCCCTGCTGGTGACCGAGTACGGCGTACGGCTGCGCACGCACTATCTGACCCGGCCGGACTCCTCACCCGCCGTCCGGTCCCTCCTCGCGGCCTTCCACGGCCGGCTCGCCGCCGAGACCTACCGGCGGGCCGCTTTCATCACTCCGGGCAACACCCATGCCCGCCGCTGGCAGGAGCGCTGCGGCGCCGACCGGGCGAAGGTCCGCACGGTCCACCCCGGGATGGACGCGGCGCCCTTCGCGGAGGTGGGCGAGTCCCCGGAGCGCGCCGATCCGCACACCCTGGTCTGGACCGGCCGGGTGGAGCCCGCCAAGGACCTGGTCTCGCTGCTGCACGCGTTCGCCGGGATCCGCACCGCCGAGCCCGGGGCCCGCCTGCGGATCATCGGCGGCCCGGCCGGCCCCGAGGGCGCCGCCTACCTCGAGCACTGCCGGGAACTGGCCGCGCGGTTCTTCCCGGACGGGACCGGAGTCCCGCACGCCGACGGCGCCGGTCCGGTGTCCTTCGAGGAGATCGGCGGCCCGGGACTCGCCGGCCCCGCCGACGCGTACGCCGCAGCCGCCGTGACCGTTCTGTCCAGCGTGGTCGAAGGCTTCCCCACCGGACTCGTCGAGGCGATGCTCGCCGGCCGCGCGACGGTGTCCACGGACGTCGGCGCGGTGGTCGAGGTCGTCGGCGGCACCGGACTCGTCGTACCGCCGCGCGATCCGCAGGCGCTCGCGGAGGCGTGCGTGTCGCTGCTGCGCGATCCCGAGCGGCGCGCGCGCCTCGGTGCCGCCGCGCGCGCCCGCGCACTCGAACTCTTCACCGTCGAGCAGAACATCGCCGCGTTCCACGACCTGTACCTGGAGATCGTCGCGCGTACCCCGGCCCGCCGCGTCCGCCTGAACGGCACGGGTGATCCCTTGCCCTTCGCCGCCCCGGTCGAGGCCCACGTCCCCGGCCACTGGACCGACCCCGCC
>NZ_LIQT01000745.1:555-1657 GCF_001418415.1 Streptomyces hirsutus | reverse complement strand
CCC
Organism: Streptomyces hirsutus; assembly: GCF_001418415.1. GTDB lineage: Bacteria > Actinomycetota > Actinomycetes > Streptomycetales > Streptomycetaceae > Streptomyces > Streptomyces hirsutus. The sequence continues at coordinate 1,654 of NZ_LIQT01000745.1, read as the reverse complement.
GGCGCAGTCCGGTGACCACGCCGAGGGCGATGCCGATGACGATCTCGAAGAGGATCGCGATGATCGTGAGCCGGATGGTCACGGGGAACGCGGTCGCCATCAGCTCGGTGACCTTCTGGCCGTTGAACGCCGTACCGAAATCCCCGGTGAAGACGTTCCCCATGTAGGTCAGGTACTGCTGCCAGACGGGCTTGTCGAGGCCGAACTCCTTCTCCAGCTGGGCGGCCGTCGCCGGGTCGCACTGCCGCTCGCCGCAGAGGCCCGCGATGGGGTCGCCCATCACGTTCACCATGAGGAAGATCAGCAGCGTGGCCCCGATGAACACCGGGATCATCTGGAGCAGGCGCCGGACGACGTAGCGTCCCACGGCGGATCAGCTCACCTTGATCTGGTCGTACACGGGGACGCTGAAGGGGTTGAGCTTCACGTCGGACAGCCGCTCGGACCAGCCCGCGCTGCCGTTCTGGTACCACAGCGGGATGGCGGCCATGTTGTCGCGGACGACCTTCTCGGCCTGCTGGAACAGGCCGACGGCCTTGGCGGTGTCGGTCTCCTGGTTGGCCTGGTCGACGAACTCGTCGAAGTCGTTGTTGGACCACTTGCCGTCGTTGGAGGAGGCGTTGGTGTAGTAGAGCGGCTGGAGGAAGTTCTGGATGAGCGGGTAGTCCATCTGCCAGCCGGCGCGGAACGGGCCGCTCATCTTCTGCTGGGTGATCTGGCTGCGGAAGTCGGCGAAGGTGCCGACCGGGTTTCCGGCACAGGCGCGCTCGTTGTCCAGCGCGTTGTTGATGGAGTTGCAGACGGCGTCGACCCAGTCCTTGTGGGAGCCGGTGTCCGCGTTGTAGGTGAGGGTGACCTTGCCGCCGGGCAGGCCGCCGCCCTCCTGAATAAGCTTCTTCGCCTGGTCGGGCCGGTACTCGCAGGCGTCCCCGCACAGTCCGTCCTGGAAGCCGCCGTCCTTGCCGAGGACCGGGGAGGTCCAGTCGGTGGCGGGGGTGCGGGTCTTCACGAAGAGGGTCTCGGTGATCTGGTCCCGGTTGATCGCCATGGACAGGCCCTTGCGGACCTTCTCCGAGCCGGACTTGTTCCAGGCCTTGTC
>NZ_LIQT01000745.1:0-508 GCF_001418415.1 Streptomyces hirsutus | reverse complement strand
TTCTCACCGTTGGAGAAGGTCCAGCCGTCCTTGACCTTGACGGTGAAGTTCTGCGAGTCCGTGGTCTCGATGGACTCGGCGAGCATGTTCTGGGCCTCACCGGTCTCCGGGTCGTAGCGCTTGAGGCCCCGGAAGATCATGTCGAGGACCTTGCCGCCCTGCACCTCGTTGGTGTTGGCCGGCTCCAGCGGGTTCTGCGGGTCGCCCCAGGAGGCACTCAGCACCGCGCCGGCGTCACCGCTGCCGCCGCTGTCCCCGCCTCCGCAGGCCGTCGCCGCGAGGGCGACCGCCACCGCGCAGACGATCCATCCGGCGTGCGTGGCTCCGCGCATGGAGTGCCTCCTCGTACGTACGCAGTGGCGCGCTGACGCTTTACGCCAATATCGGCGCAAAAAGCACGGGCCGCACGTGTACGACACCTGTACGGGGACAACTCCCACCGTATGTACGTGCGCATGACCAGGTCGGCCACGCGTACGACCGCGGGACCGCCAACGGCTGCTGCCCG
>NZ_LIQT01000744.1 GCF_001418415.1 Streptomyces hirsutus | reverse complement strand
GTGGCGGCCGTGGCGGTGGCGGCCGTGGCGGCCGTGGCCGGGATCAGCGGGGAGGCCGCGCCGAGCGCGGCACCGCGCAGCACCGTACGACGGTCGAAGCCCCGTCGGAAAGGCGCGTCCGGTCGGTCTGCTCGGTCCGTTCGGTCTGTGGCACGTGTGTCCTGGGTCATGGCGTCAGAAGATCAGGACGTCAACTCCCGTGTCCAAGACCATAATTCGGCTACGTCGATATGCGAACGCATATGCGCTCCGGTCACCGGCCCTCACCGCGCAGGAAGCCGACCGCGATTCCGGCCGCCCTGCCCGCCGCGGCGTCCACCGTGGGACGTGAAGCGGCCAGGGCGTGCGTGCGGGCGAAGACGGCGACCGCGTAGCACCCGCCGTCGGGGTAGCGGACGACGCCCGCCTCCATGTGCAGTCCCGGCAGGGTTCCGGTCTTGGCCGCGACCGTGACGTCGTCCGGGAAGCCCGACACCAACCGGTGCCGGAAGACTTGCCGGAGCATCAGGTCGCGTACGAACGAGCAGGCTTCGGGTGGGCCGGCGGCGTCGGTCCAGATGAGCCGGAGCAGCCGCGTGATCTCGCGGGGTGTGCTCGCCGTGGTGCGGCGGGGATCCAGCACGGCCAGCCGTCTCTTGCGGTCGTCCGGCAGAGCGGGGTAGCGGACGGCGAAGTCCCGCTCGTCGCGCGCCCCGACCTCCGCGAGCATCGACTCCAGCAGGTCTCGCGGTCCGCCCACGATCCGGGTCCGCTGCAGGCCGAGTTCCGCCGCGAGCAGCCGTACGGTGTCCAGGCCCACGCGGGCCAGCAGCAGGTCGGCCGCCGAGTTGTCGCTGACCGACATCGCGAAGTGGGCCAGGTCGCGCAGCGACAGCTCGACGTCGTCCAGACAGCCGGCGGTCCCCCAGCCGCCGAGCCGGTCGGCCGCGGTCACCCGCACCCGCTCCCGCGGGTCCAGCTGGCCGGCGGCGACCTGTCGGGCGAACTCCAGGACCAGCAGCACCTTGAAGATCGAGGCGATCACGACGGGGTCGTCGGCCCCGATGCCGACCTCACACCCGCCCGGCTCCTCCGCCCCGGCTCCCGCACCGGCCGCCGCGCCGTCCCCTGCGACGGACTTCGCACCCGCCCCGGCACCCATCTCCCCGAGCGCCCTCGCAGGCCCGTGGACCGGTATCGCGTGCAGCCGGCCTTCGGCCCCCGCCTCGGCGAAGACCTGGCGGATCCGCTCCTCGACCACTGTTTCTCCTCGGTCCTCGACCATCGGCCCCCGCCCATCGCCCTCGGTCACCTGCCC
>NZ_LIQT01000743.1 GCF_001418415.1 Streptomyces hirsutus | reverse complement strand
CCACGAACACATCGCCGACGGTGCTCTTGGTGGCGCCGTCGGCGATGTGTTCGTGGTGGCGGATCACTTCGGCGATGATGAAGTTCAGGAACTTCTCGGCGAAGGCCGGGTCGAGTTTGGCGTTCTCGGCGAGGGTGCGCAGCCGGGTGATCTGGCGGGCTTCGCGGGCCGGGTCGGCGGGGGGCAGCCGGTGTTCGGCTTTGAGGCGGCCGACCTGCTGGGTGCATTTGAAGCGTTCGGCGAGCATGTGGACGACGGCCGCGTCGATGTTGTCGATGCTGTCGCGCAGCCTGGCGAGTTCCTCGCGGACTGCGGGGTCGACGTCACCGGTACCGGTGCTGCTGGTGGTCATGGGAAGTCAGCCTACGGGGCGGTGGCGGGGTGGCGGGTGTCCGCGGTCGGGACAGGTGCCGGGGTGGACTCGTACAGTGGAATCGGTGGTGGGACGTCTTGGGGGTGAGGCGTGACGAGCGACGGGGCGGTGGAGCGGGGCTACCCGCATCTGGGGACGGTGCGGTCGGCGGTGACCGCGTTGTACCGGCGTTTGTCGTATGACACGGTCCGGTCGTTCTCGGTGAGTGTGGCGCCTGTCGATGTGGCGTTCTGCGACACGGATGATCTTCATATGGGGGCGCAGCGGGTGGCGCGGGAGATGGTCCGGCACTACCGGTTGCCGGATGAGCGGTTGATCGTCAGTTTTCGCGAGATGAGGCATGCGGCGTATGTCGAGCTGGCGGCGGGTCCTGAGTACTTCGTGGAGCTGAACGATCGGTTCCGGACGCATCGGCGGGACATAGGGGCGGCGCTGGCTCACGAGGTGACGCATGTCTATCTGCATCGTCTGGGGCTGTCGTTTCCCGGTGCGCGCGACAACGAGCTGCTGACGGATACGGCGGCGACGTATCTGGGGGCGGGGTGGCTGCTGCTGGACGCGTTCCGTCAGGACGAGGTGTCGTCGCAGAAGCTGGGGTATCTCACGCCGGAGGAGTTCGGCTATGTGCTGGCGAAGCGGTCGCTGGCGTTCGGCGAGGATCCGTCGGTGTGGTTCACCAGCGAGCAGGCTCACCGTGCGTACGTGAGCGGGATGGAGCTGGCCCGGCTCGACGGGCGGCAGCCGCCGCTGACGGCTGCCGGCTGGACGGGGCGCAGGCGGTACGCGCGGGAGCGCCGGTATGCCCAGCAGGGGCAGCGGGGGGTCCTCCCCTTCCCCTCGGACCGGACGGCCCGCACGGATGTGCCGTACAGCTTCACGCGGGGCGGTGGCCGTGAGGAGCCGCTGCGGGTGTCGTTCCCGTGTCCTACGTGCCATCAGCGGATCAGGGTCCCGGTGCGGGGGCGGGTACGAGCGCGGTGCACGTTGTGCCGGACGGTGCTGGAGTGCGACACGTAGGGG
>NZ_LIQT01000742.1 GCF_001418415.1 Streptomyces hirsutus | reverse complement strand
CAGTCCCTTGGCGGTGACCGGATCCGGAGGCCCCGGAGCCGGTCACCGCCAAGGGACTGCCCAAGCGCACACCGAAGATCACCGCACCCGTCGAGGCACCCCGGCAGCGCAGCGGCTCGGTGGACGCCGAAGTCCTGCGCCGCCGCCTCGGCGGCTTCCGCCGGGGGGCGGAAGCCGGACGCCGGGACGTCGAGGTGCAGATCACCGAGGAGACGGGCCCGCCCCGAACGCCGTCCACCGCGGTCACCGCCACATCCGAAGAAGCCACGGGGGGCACCGTCGAGGAGGCAACCAGTTGACCGCGCCGAGTACCTTCGGACTGAGCAGTGAAGCCCGCAATCTGCACTGGCTGCTGACGAATCTCGTCGAGGAGGTGCCCGGCATCCTCTCGGTCGCGGTGGTCTCCTCCGACGGTCTGCTGCTGCTTTCCTCGGACCCCGATCTCGCGAAGGCCCGGACGGACTCGGGCGAGGGCGCCCGCACCCCGGGTGCCCCGGCGGTGCGGGCCGGGAAACGCGCCGGCCCGCGTGGCTCCGCCGCCGATCTGGCCACCGTCGTCTCGGGCATCGGCAGCCTCACCGTCGGCGCCGCCAAGCTGATGGACTACGGCCAGGTCCGGCACACCATGGTGGCGATGGACGAGGGCAGCCTGTTCGTGATGTCGATCAGTGACGGCTCACTGCTCGGTGTGCACGGCTCCGCGGACGTCGACATGAGCGTGGTGGCGTACCACATGGCGCTGTTCGTGGGCAGGGCCGGCCATGTCCTGACCCCCGAACTCCGCAGCGAACTGCGCATGTCCATGGAGAAGACAGCCCTGGAGAACAAGTCCACCGGGAGTCCCCGTTGAGCGGTAAAACCAGGAAGAACCTCCCGGTCCGCGGCGGCGACCGCAAACCCTCCAGGGTCCGCCCCTACTCGCTCACCGGCGGCCGTACCCGCTTCGGGCACGTTCTCCTCGTCGAGACGTTCGTGGCGAGCACCGCCGAGCTGGAGGCCGCCGAGGAGCGCAAGGAGCTGTCGAAGGGCTCGCTGAAGTCGGCGTTGATGCCGGAGCTGCGGGCCATTGTTGAACTGTGCCGCCGTATGAGAACGGTGGCCGAGATCGCCGCGCTGCTGAAGATGCCGCTCGGCGTGGTCCGCGTTCTCCTGAGCGATCTCGCGGACCAGGGAAAGATCCGTGTCTACGGAACGGGAACCGGCCACGGCACGGGCCGCCCGGACCGCGCGCTGCTGGAAAGGGTGCTGAGTGGACTCCGCCGTCTCTGAGGCCGTTCAAGGCGTCACCCCGCTCGACGAGGACTACGAGCCGTTGCTGCCCTGGCAGACGGACCGTACCCGCGCCCCGATCGCCACGAAGATAGTGGTGGCCGGCGGGTTCGGCGTCGGCAAGACCACGCTGGTCAGCACCGTCTCCGAGATCAGGCCGCTGGAGACCGAGGCGCTGATGACCGAGGCGAGCGCGGAGACCGACGACCTCACCGCCACGCCGGACAAGCTCACCACCACCGTGGCGATGGACTTCGGCCGGATCACGCTCGACGACGACCTGGTGCTCTACGTCTTCGGCACCCCCGGTCAGCAGCGGTTCTGGTTCATGTGGGACGACCTGGTGCGCGGGGCGATCGGCGCGGTCGTCATGGCCGACACCCGCCGGCTCAAGGACTGCTTCCCGGCGCTCGACTACTTCGAGAGCTGCGGACTGCCGTACGTCGTCGCGGTCAACCACTTCGACGAGACCGAGCTGTTCGAGCCGGACGACGTGCGGGAGGCGCTCACCATCCCCTCCCACATACCTGTCATGATCATGGACGCGCGGCGCCGGATCTCGGTCATCGAGACCCTCCTGTCCCTGGTGGGTCACGCGCTCGAGGAAACCCCGGAGTAACCCGGAAGCCCCTGCCCGGAAGCCCTTGCCCGGCCACCGGAAGCCCTCGTCCAGCTAGGAGAACCCCGTATGCGGAAGATACTCGTCGTCGGAGCCGGCCAGTCCGGTCTCCAGCTCGCCCTCGGCCTTCAGTCGCACGGGTACGAGGTCACCCTGATGTCCAACCGGACCGCGGACGAGATCCGCACCGGACGGGTGATGTCGACGCAGTGCATGTTCCACACGGCCCTGCAGCACGAGCGTGATCTCCAGCTGAACTTCTGGGAGTCCCAGGCCCCGAAGATCCAGGGGCTCGGTGTCTCGGTCGTGGCCCCCGGCTCGCACGACCCGGGCCCGACGCAGCGCGCGATCAACTGGCTGGGCAGGCTCGACGGGTTCGCGCAGTCGGTCGACCAGCGGGTGAAGATGGCGGGCTGGATGGACACGTTCGCCCAGCGCGGCGGCCAGCTGGTCATCCACGGCGCGGCCGTCGGCGACCTGGACTACTTCTCCCGTACGTACGACCTCGTGCTCGTCGCCGCCGGCAAGGGCGAGCTCGTGCAGATGTTCGGCCGCGACGCCTCGCGCTCCCCGTACGCCGAGCCGCAGCGCGCGCTCGCGGTGGCCTACGTCCACGGGATGGACCCGCGTCCGGAGCACCCGGACACCGAGGCGGTCCGCTGCAACATCGTCCCCGGCGTCGGCGAGATGTTCATCATGCCGACGCTCACCACGTCGGGCCGCGCCGACATCCTGTTCTGGGAGGGCATACCCGGCGGCCCGCTGGACGTCTTCAAGGACGTCAAGGACCCGGCGGAGCACCTCTCCCTGACCCTGGAACTCATGGAGAAGTTTCTCCCCTGGGAATACGCGCGGGCCACCAAGGTCGAACTGACCGACGCCGGCGGCACCCTCGCCGGCCGCTACGCCCCGACCGTCCGCAACCCCGTCGGCACACTGCCCGGCGGCGGCCTGGTCCTCGGCGTCGCCGACGTGGTCGTGGCCAACGACCCGATCACCGGCCAGGGCTCCAACTCCGCGTCCAAGTGCGCCGCCTCCTACCTCGCCTCGATCGTCGAGCACGGCGAGGCGCCGTTCGACGAGGCGTGGATGCGGCAGACCTTCGACCGCTACTGGGACACCGCCCAGCACGTCACCAAGTGGACCAACGCCATGCTGGCCCCGCCGCCCCCGCACGTCCTCGACGTCCTCGGTGCCGCCGGTGGCCTCCAGCCCGTCGCCGACCGGTTCGTCAACTGCTTCGACGACCCGGCCGACCTCGAGAACTTCTTCTACGACCCGGAGAAGGCCGGCGCCTACCTGGCGGAGGTCTCGGGGGCCGTGGAGGCGTAGTCCGGCGCGTAGCCCCGGTACCCCTGGTCGGGCCCCTCCGTCGCCCCCTCGGGGAGCTCGGGCGGCACATAGCGCCGCAAGGGGGCCCGGCCCGGGTCGGGGCGTACGGCGCCCAGGACCGGGTTGGCCGCGATCGGGGAGACCTTCACCCGCGTGCCGGGCCGCGGCGCCTGCACCACCATGCCGTCGCCGAGGTAGACGGCGACATGCGTGGCGTCGGGGAAGTACACGACGAGGTCACCCGGTCGCAGTTCGTCCAGCGGCACCCGGTCCAGCTGCGCCCACTGCTCCTGACTGGTCCGGGGCACCGGCGTCCCGGCCGCCCGCCACGCCTCGGAGGTCAGCCCCGAGCAGTCGTACGCCTCGGGGCCCTCGGCGCCCCACTCGTACGGCTTCCCGATCTGCTCCACCGCGTACCGCAGGGCCCGGTCGCCCACCGCGGAGGGCGTGCGCCCGGCACCGGGAGCACGCCCTCCGCGGTGGGCG
>NZ_LIQT01000741.1 GCF_001418415.1 Streptomyces hirsutus | reverse complement strand
GGGCTGGTTGTAGAAGACGAAGTCCTCGTCCGACCGGACCCGGTCGTCGAGCCCGAGGAGCAGAGCGGACGCGTCCACGTCGGGTACCCCCTGGCCGGGCGACCAGCGCAGGACTGCGCGTACCGTGGTGGTCCGGAGCGGGACGTTCGACCCCTTCAGCATGGCGTGCGTCATGCGGTCATCCTGCCCTCTCCGTCCTGGTCACGACAATGCGGGGTGCCGGTGCGCGCCGACGCCGCCCGGCACCGACATGACCGGGTCACCCGAAGTTCACGCCCGGCGGGAACCGCCGACATCGATACGTACGTACTATTACCGGCCACCTTCCGACATTCCACAGTCATTCCTCAGCCAGTCGTTCCTCAGCATGCCCAACGGTCCCGGGGGAGTTCAATGCATCATTTCGGACAGATCACCCCTGCGGTGCGGAAACGTCTCTTCTACCGGGAGCCGGGCCTGTTCACGGCCGAGTCGCCCGCCCGTCTGCTCTCCATGGCCCTCGGCGCCACGCTGTACAGCCCCGCGACCCGCCCCCGGCTCGCCGACGACATCGTCAAGCAGGCCGGGAACGGCGTGGTCTCGATGGTGCTGTGCCTCGAGGACTCCATAGGCGACGGCGACGTGGCCGCCGGCGAGGAGAACCTCGTGGCCCAGTTCGCCGACCTGGCCGGCCGGCCGGGGGCCGATCTGCCGCTGCTGTTCATCCGGGTCCGCACCCCCGAGCAGATACCCGACCTCGTCCGGCGCCTCGGCCCCGCCCTCGGGCTGCTGTCCGGGTTCGTCCTGCCGAAGTTCACCGAGGAACGCGGCATGCCCTTCCTCGAGGCCCTCACCGTGGCCGAGGCCACCGGCGGCCACCGCCTCTTCGCGATGCCGGTGCTGGAGTCGCCGGAACTGCTCTACCGCGAGAGCCGTGTGGAGACCCTCGAAGGCATCCTCCGCGCGGTCGACAAGTACCGCGACCGGGTCCTCGCCCTGCGCCTCGGCGTGACCGACTTCTGCTCCCCGTACGGGCTGCGCCGCGGGCCCGACATGACGGCCTACGACCTCCAGATCGTCGCCTCCGTGATCGCCGACGTGGTGAACATGCTGGCCCGGGTCGACGGCACCGGATTCACCGTGACCGGGCCGGTCTGGGAGTACTTCCGGGTCCAGGAGCGCATGTTCAAGCCGCAGCTGCGGCAGAGCCCGTTCCTCGAGGTGCAGGCCGTGGAGCTGCGCCAGTCGCTGATCGAGCACGCCATGGACGGCCTGCTGCGGGAGATCTCCCTGGACCGGGCCAACGGACTGCAGGGCAAGACCTGCATCCACCCCTCCCACGTCCTGCCCGTGCACGCGCTGTCCGTCGTCAGCCACGAGGAGTACAGCGACGCCCAGGACATCCTGCGGCCGGAACGCGGCGGCGGCGGTGTCATGAGGTCGGCGTACACGAACAAGATGAACGAGGTGAAGCCGCACCGCGCCTGGGCCGAGCGGACCCTGCTGCGCGCCGAGGTGTTCGGCGTCGCGAACGAGGACATCGGGTTCGTGGAGCTGCTCGCGGCCGGCCTGGCCAAGTGACCCGACCGACCTGACCGACCCGACCGACGGCAAGGAATTCATGGAGAAGGCAGTGAACGAGGGAGTGCGCCGCGAGGCGCGCGACGGATCGCCGACCGGCGGGGACATACCGGCCGGGGGCATACCCGCCGGGGGCGTCTGGTCCGGGAGCTGGGTCGCCGAGCGGCTGGGCGTCGAGCTGGCGGGCGACGACCGGCTGACCGGGCTGCTCGGGCTGGCGCTGCGCCGCAACCCCAAGCGGGCGCATCTGCTGGTGTCCCACGTCCTCGGCAAGCACGTACCGCAGTCGCCCGCCGTCGTGTACGGCCACGGCCTCGCCCTGGGCCGCCGGGTCCGCGAACTGCTCGGCGAGCAGGCGCACCGGGCGGTGGTCCTCGGGTACGCCGAGACCGCCACCGGCCTCGGCCACTCGGTCGCCGACGGCCTGGGCGTCGCCCCCTGCCTGCACTCCACCCGCCGCCCGGTCCCCGGGGTCGCCACGGCGGGCGGCTTCGAGGAGTCCCACTCCCACGCCACCTCGCACCTGCTGCTCCCCGAGGACCCCGGGCTGCTGGCCGGGGACGGGCCGCTGGTCCTGGTCGACGACGAGTTCTCCACCGGCAACACGATCCTGAACACCATCCGCGACCTGCACGCACGCCACCCCCGGCGGCGGTACGTGGTGGTCGCCCTGGTCGACATGCGCTCACCCGCCGACACCGGCCGGCTGGACGACTTCGCCCGAGGGATCGGCGCCCGGGTCGACCTGGTGACGACCCTCTCGGGCACGGTACGGCTCCCGGAGGGCGTACTGGAGAAGGGCCGGGAGCTCGTGGCCCGCCAGGAGGCGGAGGCGGCGTCGCAGGCGGCGGCCGGGACGAAGGCGCGGACCGGCCGGGTCGCGCGCGTCGAGCTGGGCTGGCCGGACGGGCTGCCCGACGGCGGGCGGCACGGGTTCGCGCCCGCGCACCGCGCCCGCCTGGACGACGCCCTGCCCGCCATGGCCGGCCGGATCGCCGACGTGCTGCCCGACGGCGCCCGCCGCGTCCTCGTCCTCGGTTTCGAGGAACTGATGTACGCCCCGCTCCGCCTCGCCCACGCCCTGGAACGGAAGCTGGCGCAGAGGCCTGCGCGGACACCGGCCGCCCGGGAGGCCGGTGTCCGCGCAGGCCT
>NZ_LIQT01000740.1 GCF_001418415.1 Streptomyces hirsutus | reverse complement strand
TCTCCGGCGGTATGCGCCAGCGCGCCATGATCGCCATGGCACTGATCTGCGACCCCGACCTGCTGATCGCCGACGAGCCGACCACGGCCCTGGACGTGACCGTCCAGGCGCAGATCCTCGACCTGCTCAAGGAACTCCAGCAGGAGTTCGGCTCGGCCATCATCTTCATCACCCACGACCTCGGCGTCATCTCCGACATGGCCGACGACCTGCTGGTAATGTACTCGGGCAGGGCCGTGGAGCGCGGCAGCGTCCGTGAGGTGCTGCGCGCGCCCAGGCACCCCTACACCTGGGGCCTGCTCAGCTCGATGCCCCGCCTCGGCGGCGACACCTCGCAGGCGCTCAACCCGATCCCCGGATCGCCGCCCAGCCTGCTGAACCCGCCCTCCGGCTGCCCCTTCCACCCGCGCTGCGCCTTCACGGGCGAGGTGCCGGGCGACCTGTGCAGCACCGAGCGTCCGCCGCTCGGCGAAGGCCGTGCCACCGCGTGCCACCTGACGGCGGAGCAGAAGCAGACCATCTTCATCGACAAGATCCAGCCCCGGCTGCGCTAGGGAGATCCGAGACATGAGCGACAACCTCACCCTCCCCGCACAGCAGGGCTCCGCCGGCGCGTCGACCGAGACGCTGCTGAAGGTCGAGGGCCTCACCAAACACTTCCCGATCTACGGCGGCTTTCCGATCAAACGGAAGGTCGGCGCCGTGCAGGCCGTCGACAAGGTCGACCTGACCGTCGGCGTCGGAGAGAGCGTCGGTCTGGTGGGTGAGTCGGGCTGCGGCAAGTCGACCACGGGCCGGCTCATCACGCGGCTCCTGGAACCGACCGGCGGGAAGATCGAGTACCGGGGCCAGGACATCACGCACGCCTCCCGCAGGCAGCTGGCCCCGGTGCGGTCCGAGATCCAGATGATCTTCCAGGACCCGTACTCGTCGCTGAACCCGCGGCAGACCGTCGGCACCATCATCAGGTCGCCGATGGAGGTCAACGGGATCGACCCGGCGGGCGGCCGGGAGAAGAGGGTCCGTGAGCTGCTCGAGCTCGTCGGCCTCAACCCCGAGCACTACAACCGCTTCCCGCACGAGTTCTCCGGCGGCCAGCGCCAGCGCATCGGCGTCGCCCGTGCCCTCGCGCTCAACCCGAAGCTCATCGTGGCGGACGAGCCGGTCTCCGCGCTGGACGTGTCGATCCAGGCCCAGGTCGTCAACCTGCTGCAGAAGGTCCAGGAAGAGCTGGGCATCGCCTTCCTGTTCATCGCCCACGACCTGGCGGTGGTCCGGCACTTCTCGCAGCGCCTGGCCGTGATGTACCTCGGCAAGGTGGTCGAGGTCGGTGACCGGGACTCCATCTACAACCGGCCCCGGCACCCCTACACGCACGCCCTGCTGTCGGCCGTGCCCGAGGTGGCCATGGACGACGAGAGCGAGAACCGGGAGCGCATCCGGCTTGCCGGGGACGTGCCCTCGCCGATCATGCCGCCGTCCGGCTGCCGCTTCCGCACGCGCTGCTGGAAGGCGCAGGACAAGTGCGCCACCGAGGAGCCGCCGCTCGTCCGGATCTCCGGCAACAGTGAGGGCCACCTGACTGCCTGCCACTTCCCGGAGGACCCGACCACGGAGGCCCGTGGCGAGGACATCGTCCTCGACCCGGCGCTGAAGGCGTTGGAGAACGAGTCCGCCGAGAAGGAGTGACTCGGAGCACGCGACGCGAAGCACCGCCAACGGCTGCTGCCCGCCCCAAGAAGGGGCGGGCAGCAGCCGTTGG
>NZ_LIQT01000074.1 GCF_001418415.1 Streptomyces hirsutus | reverse complement strand
GCCCGCACCCCCGCCTGTTCGCGGCCCGCTTCGCCGGCAGCGAGACCACGGCCGACGGCACCTTCGTGTACGACACCCCGGACCTGGTGTCGGGCCTGGCGAAGGAGGGCTACCGCACGGTGTGCATCGGCGGAGTCGGCTTCTTCAACCGGCAGGGACCTCTCGGCTCGGTACTCCCCGGCCTGTTCCAGGAGTCCCACTGGGAACCGGAGTTCGGCGTCGCCTCGCCCACCTCCTTCGAGGCCCAGGTGACCCGCGCGGAGGAAGTCGTACGGGAACTGCCCGACGAGCAGCGCCTGTTCCTCTTCGTCAACGTGGCCGCCCTGCACCAGCCCAACTGGTTCCACCTGCCCGGCGCCATCCCGGCCGACGGCGACAGCCGCGCGACGCACGCCGCCGCCCTGGAGTACGTCGACCGGCACATCGGCCGCCTCTTCGCCGCCGCGAGCAGCAGGCGCCGCTGCTTCGCCGTCGTCTGCTCCGACCACGGCACCGCGTACGGCGACGACGGCTACACCGGTCATCGCATCGGCCACCCGTCCGTGTGGACCGTGCCCTACGCCCACTTCCTCCTGGGCCACACCCCCGCCGAGGCCGCCCGATGACCACCGCCACCAGCCCTCACCCCCACATCGCCGGCGCACACCCGGCGAGCCCCTACCAGAGCTACGTCTACGCCTACCCGCACAAGACCGCCTACCGGCAGCTCCCCGACCGCCCGCTCCTGCGTGACCTGTGGGCCGCCGAACCCAAGGACGCCCTCTCCCTCTATCTCCACATCCCGTTCTGCGAGGTCCGCTGCGGCTTCTGCAACCTCTTCACCCGCATCGGCGCCCCGGACGGCCTCACCGGCGCCTACCTGGACGCCCTGGACCGGCAGGCGGGCGCCGTGCGGGAGGCCCTGGGCGAGCAGGACGGCCTGCGCTTCGCCACGGCGGCCTTCGGCGGCGGCACCCCCACCTTCCTCACCGCCGCCGAACTCGAGCGGCTGTGCGACATCGCCGAACACCGCATGGGCGCCGATCTGCGCGCCGTCCCCCTGTCCGTGGAGGCCTCGCCGGCCACGGTCACCGCCGACCGGCTGGAGGTCCTCGCCGCGCGCGGCACCACCCGGCTGAGCCTCGGCGTCCAGAGCTTCGACGACACCGAGGCCCGCGCCGCCGTACGGCCACAGCGCCGCGCCGACGTCGAGGCGGCCCTCGGCCGCATCCGCGAGGCCCGGATCCCCGTCCTCAACATCGACCTGATCTACGGCATCGACGGCCAGACCGAGCGGACCTGGCTGCGCTCCCTGGACGCCGCCCTGGCCTGGCAGCCCGAGGAGCTCTACCTCTACCCGCTCTACATACGCCCCCTGACCGGCCTCGGCCGCCGCGCACCGGCCACCGACCCGGCCTGGGACGAGCAGCGGCTGCGCCTGTACCGGCTGGGCCGCGACCACCTCCTCGCCCGCGGCTACGGCCAGCAGTCCATGCGCATGTTCCGCCGTGCCGACGCTCCGCCTCAGGGGGCCGACGACTACGCCTGCCAGACCGACGGCATGATCGGCCTCGGCTGCGGCGCCCGTTCGTACACCGCCGGTCTGCACTACTCCTTCGACTACGCCGTCGGCATGCACGAGATCCGCGGCATCATCGACGACTACGTCTCCCGCCCGGCCGCCGACTTCGCCCACGCCGAGTACGGCCGGACCATCGACGCCGACGAGGCCCGCCGCCGGCACCTCATCCAGTCGCTGCTCCAGGCGGACGGCCTCGACACCGCCGACTACCGGACCCGGTTCGGCAGCATGCCCCAGGACGACTTCGGCACCGAACTGTCCCGGTTCGCCGAGCGCGGCTGGCTGGCGGACGACGGCCCGCACGCCCCGTCGACGCGGCTGACCCCGGAAGGGCTCGCCCACTCCGACGCCATCGGTCCGGAGCTGTTCTCGCCGGCCGTCCGGGCCGCCATGGCCGCCTACGAGCGGAAGTGAGACCCGCCCCATGACCGGCTTCCCGACCAGCCCCATGGACCTGACCGTGCTCTACCGGGGCCCGCTTGCCTCGTGCGACTACGACTGCCCGTACTGCCCCTTCGCCAAGCGCCGCGACAGCCGGGAGCAGCTGCGCGCCGACCGGGCCGCCCTGGAGCGGTTCACCGACTGGGCCACCGCGCAGACCGGCGACCGCCTCTCGCTCCTCTTCACCCCCTGGGGCGAGGGCCTGGTCCGCTCCTGGTACCGGCGCGCCCTGACGGAACTCTCCCACCGGCCGCACATCCGGCGGGTCGCCATCCAGACCAACCTCAGCTGCCGCACCGACTGGCTCGCCGACGCCGACCTCGACACCCTCGCCCTGTGGTGCACCTACCATCCGGGGCAGACCCCGTACGACCGCTTTTCGGCCAAGTGCCACGAACTGGCCCGCCTCGGTGTCCGGTTCAGCGTCGGCATCGTCGGCCTGCCCGAGCACCTGGAAGCGGCCCGGCGGCTGCGTGCGGAACTGCCGGACCAGGTGTACCTGTGGGTCAACGCCGCCGAGGGCCACACCTACGACGACGCGGAGGCCGAGGTGTGGACCGCGTTGGACCCGCTCTTCCCCTACAGCCGCCGTCCCCACGCCAGCGCGGGTGCGCCCTGCCGCACCGGGGAGTCCGTGATCTCCGTCGACGGCGAGGGCACGGTCCGCCGCTGCCACTTCGTCCCCGACGAGCTGGGCAACCTCTACGACGGCAGCTACCGGGTGGCCCTGCGGCCGCGGGCCTGCCCCCTCACCAGGTGCGACTGCCACATCGGCTATGTCCACCTGGAGACGCTGCCGCTGTACGACGTGTTCGCGGGCGGTGTCCTGGAACGCATCCCGGTGTCGCCCGCGGGGCGGGACTTCCGGGACCGGGCGGGTTTGCCGAGGGGTTCAGCGGCAAGTCGGTGTCCATGAGTGAACAGAACAAGAGCGCGAATCAGAAGACCACCTCCACCCGGACCGCCGCGTCCAAGGCCCGGAACGCCACGGAGAAGGCGACCGCTCCCGCGGAGCGGGCCGCCGGTGGCGTTGCCACCAAGGCGGGTGACGCGGCGTCAGCGGCCAAGTCGGGCGCCGAGCGCGCGGCCGGAGTGGCGAACGGTGCCGTGCAGAGCGCGGCCAAGGGCGTCGAGGCGGGCCGCCGGGCGGTCGTCGCCACCTCGGGACAGGTCGCCGCCACCGCCGTGACCGCCTGGACGGTCCTCACCCACCGCAAGCTCGTCGCCGCCAGCGTCGGGGCGGGCCTGACCGTGCTGAGCGCCGCGTCCTACGCGGTGGGGCGCCGCGCGGAACGCCACAGCCACGGTCCTTTCACGCGGATGACCGGCGGACGCATCTGACGCGGGGGCGGTGCGGGGCCGGGCGGTTCCACTCGCGCGGTGCGGCCTCGAAGAGGAAAGATGTGTCCACAAGCGCAGAATCAACCCCTGCCAAGGAGTGGGCACATGCAGCACGAGCGAGCGGGCGGCCCGGCCCGCCCCGAGGACCTCGTCGACGTCGCTCGGCTGGTCACGGCGTATTACGCGGTGCACCCGGACCCCCAGGACGCGGGACAACGTGTCGCGTTCGGGACGTCGGGGCACCGGGGATCGTCCCTGGCGGGCGCGTTCAACGAGGACCACATCGCCGCGATCAGCCAGGCCATCTGCGAGTACCGCGACGGCCAGGGCACCGACGGCCCGCTCTTCCTGGGCGCCGACACCCACGCGCTGTCCGAGCCCGCGCGGGTCACCGCCCTGGAGGTGTTCGCGGCCAACGGAGTCACGGTGCTCATCGACAGCGCCGACGGCTACACGCCGACCCCCGCGGTCTCGCACGCGATCCTCACCCACAACCGGGGCCGCACCACCGGCCTCGCGGACGGCGTCGTCGTCACCCCGTCCCACAACCCGCCCGCCGACGGCGGCTTCAAGTACAACCCGCCCAGCGGCGGCCCCGCGGGCTCGGAGGCGACCGGCTGGATCCAGGACCGGGCCAACGAGATCATCCGGGGCGGCCTCGAGGATGTCCGGCGCATTCCCTACGCCCGCGCACTCACCGCCCCCGGCACCGGCCGCTACGACTTCCTCGGCACCTACGTCGCCGACCTGCCGAGCGTGCTGGACCTGGAGGCGATCCGTACGGCAGGCGTCCGTATCGGGGCCGACCCGCTGGGCGGGGCGTCCGTCGACTACTGGGGCCGGATCGCCGAACAGCACGGCATCGACCTCACGGTGGTCAACCCCCTCACCGATCCCACCTGGCGGTTCATGACCCTGGACTGGGACGGCAAAATCCGCATGGACTGCTCGTCTCCGCACGCCATGGCGTCCCTCATCGAGCGGCGCGACCGCTTCGACATCGCCACCGGCAACGACGCGGACGCCGACCGGCACGGCATCGTCACCCCGGACGCCGGCCTGATGAACCCGAACCACTACCTCGCCACGGCCATCCAGTACCTCTACGCGCACCGCGAGCAGTGGCCCGCCGGGGCCGGTGTCGGCAAGACGCTGGTGTCCTCCGCGATGATCGACCGGGTCGCCGCCGATCTGAAGCGCGAACTGGTCGAGGTGCCCGTCGGCTTCAAGTGGTTCGTCGACGGACTGGCGGGCGGCACCCTCGGCTTCGGCGGTGAGGAGTCCGCCGGCGCCTCCTTCCTGCGCCGTGACGGTTCGGTGTGGACCACCGACAAGGACGGCATCCTCCTCGCGCTGCTCGCCTCCGAGATCACCGCGGTCACCGGGAGGACACCCTCCGAGCACTACGCCGCGCTCACCGCCCGCTTCGGCGAGCCCGCCTACGAGCGGATCGACGCCCCGGCGACCCGGGAGGAGAAGGCCCGCCTGGCGAAGCTCTCTCCCGCGCAGGTCACCGCCGACACCCTCGCCGGGGAGGCGGTCACCGGGGTGCTCACCGAGGCCCCCGGCAACGGCGCGTCCATCGGCGGCATCAAGGTGACCACGGCCAACGCCTGGTTCGCGGCCCGCCCTTCGGGCACCGAGGACGTGTACAAGATCTACGCCGAGTCCTTCCAGGGCCCCGGCCACCTCCGCCGGGTGCAGGAGGAGGCCAGGACGGTGGTGCTGTCGGCACTGGGCGGCTGACCGGTCCCGTACCGTCCGGCTGCCGCCGACCGCCCGGCGCGGGTGCGACGTCGGCCGAGGGTCGCACCCGGGCCGCGTATCGCGCCCGGCGTGCGGCCGGCGGCGCGTCAGCCCGCCTGTACCGCCGACGTGGCCGGGGACGGGGAGGCGAGGCCGGACGGGGCGGACGTCGCCGTGGGCAGCTCCGCGGGGACGTCCTCCGACTGCTGCAGCACCGTGTCGGCGGGCCCCTGGTCCGCACTGCCCGCGCCGGTGGACAGCTGGGACCAGGCACCCAGGACCAGCGCGATCGCGGCGGCCGTGCCGATGACCCGGCAGACCCGGCGCGCCCTGGCCCGCCCGTCCAGGTTCCGCCACGACGGGCCCTCCCACGGATCGTCGGGGTGCCACAGGTCACCGACGGCGCCCGTGGTGTCGGTGGCCTGACCCTCCGTGCGGTCGCGCGCGTCCGTGCCGGCCGGCTGCCACCCCGACGCCCGTTGCAGGGCGGAGGGTTCGACGGGGGCGGTGGCGCGGATGGCACGTTCGTTGTCCGTGAGGAACCGCTGCCAGACCTCGTCCGGCACCGACGGCGTCCTGTCCCTGTCCTCCGGCGTCTCGCCGTCAGGTCGCTGCGCGGTCACGTCCGTTCGTTCCTCTCCGGTGAGGGAGCCCGTCGAACACACCTCAGCTCACTCGCACCAGGACCCCGGGCAGGATCATCCCACAGCACGAAATCGTCGGGCCAGGGGCCCGGAGCCCCGGATGTCGTCGTCCGGGCCGGGGACTCGATTGCGTGAAGGTCCGAGGCGGGGGCCGGAACGCGCCCACGGCCATTGCATAGTCTAACGGTGGGGGAGGGGCGTCTGCGGAGGAATCGGACGGCTCTCGAGTGCCTCGACACCGCTGGAGCAGGTCATGACCGACGAGAAACCGCCATCGAGCCAGACGGCGCTGTCCTGGATGCCGTTCGTGGTGATGGCAGTGATCGCGATCATGGACGTCCTGGTCGGACCGGGGGTGGGCCTGCTGCCCCTGGTGGCGGTCGGCCCCGCCTTCGCCGGACTCGTCGGCGGCTGGCGCCGTACCGCGGTGATCGGCGTACTGGCCCTGCTGCTGTGCGTGGGGCTGGGCCTGTACAACGGGCTGTTCGCGGAGCGCCGCGGGTACACCGCCATGGTGTCCGTGGCGGGGGTCACCGGCGTCGGTATCGCGGCCGCGGTCATGCGCTCCCGCCGGGAGGCGGAACTGGCGAGCATGCGGTCGATCGCGGAGGTCGCGCAGCGCGTGCTGCTGCGGCCGGTGCCGCTGAACGCCGGGGCGTTCCAGGTGGCGGTCTCCTACACGTCCGCCGTCGCCGAGGCCCGTATCGGCGGCGACCTGTACGAGGTGGTGGCCTCACCGCACGGGGTCCGGGTGATCGTCGGCGATGTCCAGGGCAAAGGGCTGGCCGCGGTGGAGACGGCCGCCGTGGTGCTCGGTGCCTTCCGGGAGGCCGCCTACGACGAGCAGGACCTGGCCGGAGTCGGCGAGCGGGTGGAACGCAGCGTGGCCCGGGAACTGGAGGGCGAGCGGTTCGTCACCGCCGTCCTCGCCGAGATCGACGTGGGCCGGGACCTCGTCCTTCTGAACTACGGGCACCCGCCTCCCCTGCTCGTACGGCGCGACGGCGGCGTCGACTTCCCGGAGCCGCCCTCGTACGCCCTGCCGCTGGGCCTGACCGCGCACGGCACCGAAGGGCCGGAGCCCTTCACGGTCGGGTTCGAGCCCGGCGAACAACTGCTGCTGTACACCGACGGGGTCACCGAGGCGCGTGACGAGGAGGGCCGCTTCTATCCGCTGGGCGAGCGCACCCACCTGCTGAAGGAGCCCGACATGCACCGCGCCCTCGAGGCCCTGCGCGAGGACCTGGTCCGGCATGCCGGCGGGCCGCCCGGTGACGACGCCGCGATGCTGCTGCTGCGCCACCAACGGCACGGCGACGGGAACCCGCCCCCGCCCGGCGGCTGAACCGTGGCTCCGCCGCACGGGCCGGGCGATGACGATGACGAGGTACAAAGGATCCATGCCGGAGCGTGAGATTCCCGCCGGGACGGGTGACGACGTCGACGCCGTCACCCGTGCGGTCCTGACCGCCTCACGGTTGCTCGTGGCGGTCTCCGCGCGGTCCCTGGGCGCGGTCGGGGACCGGGTGACCCTGCCGCAGTTCCGCATGCTGACGGTCCTGTCCACCCGCGGTGACACCAAGCTGGTCGCCCTCGCCGGACTGCTCCACGTCGCCCCGTCCACCGCGATGCGCATGGTGGACCGGCTGATCGCGGCCGGACTCGTCGTACGGCACACCAATCGGGCCAACCGCCGCGAGACACTGCTGCGGCTGACCGACGAGGGCCGGCGGACCGTCGAGGACGTCACCGCGCGGCGTCGCGCCGAGATCGCCGCCATCGTCGAACGGCTCACTCCAGGGGAACGGGTGGCGCTCGTCGAAGCACTCACCGCGTTCAACGAGGCAGGCGGCGAGCCACCGGCTCCGGACGCCCCGGAGGGCCCGCAGCACTCGGACGCCCCGCGGCTCCGCCCGCCCGGCCTGCCCGCCGAGGACGGAGGCGCTCCGCGGAAGTGATCCGGCCGAAGCGCCGATTTGCCGAAGCGGCAACAAGGCTCCACCCCCACCCGCCCCTGCCTCCATGCTCGGAGCACGGTCCCGGTGCGGGACGGATCACGAGTCACGGAGCACGTATGCCACCGCAGCAGCCCCAGCACGACGCCACCCACCGGCTGGTCCCCTCGCCCGCGGGCCGCATCCATCTGGTGGAGCAGGGCACCGGCCCGCTGGTCCTGCTCGTGCACGGGTTTCCCGAGTTCTGGTACTCCTGGCGCCACCAACTGCCCGCCCTGGCGGCGGCCGGGTACCGCGCGGTGGCCGTCGACGTCCGCGGCTACGGCCGTTCCTCCCGGCCCACCGCCACGGACGCCTACCGCATGACGGAACTGGTGGCGGACAACGTCGCGGTCGTGCACGCCCTGGGGGAGCGGTCCGCCGTGATCGTCGGGCACGACTGGGGATCGACGATCGCCGCCCACTGCGCCCTGCTCAGGCCGGACGTCTTCCGCGCGGTGGGCATGCTCGGCGTGCCCTACGCCCCACCCGGCGGCCCGAAACCGAGCACCGTCTTCGCCTCGATGGGCGGCGACGAGGAGTTCTACGTCTCCTACTTCCAGCAGCCCGGCCGGGCCGAGGCCGAGATCGAACCGGACGTACGCGGCTGGCTGGCCGGCTTCTACGCGGCGCTGTCCGCCGACACCATGCCCGCTCCGGACGCCCCGGGACCGTACTTCGTGAGTCCGGGCGGTACCCTGCGCGACCGGTTCCCCACCGGCCGGCGGCCCGCCTGGCTGGGTGAGACCGACCTCGACGTCTACGCCGCGGAGTTCGAACGCACCGGCATGAGCGGAGCCCTGGCCCGCTACCGGACCATGGACCGGGACTGGGAGGACCTCGCCGGCCACACCGGCGCGCCCCTCACGCAGCCGTCCCTGTTCATCGGCGGTGCCCTGGACGCGTCCACGGCCTGGATGGGCGACGCCATCAAGGCCTTCCCCGGCACACTTCCCGGGCTGTGGGGCTCCCGCATCCTCGACGGCTGCGGCCACTGGGTCCAGCAGGAACGGCCCGAGGAGACCAACGCGATCCTCACGGACTGGCTCGCGGCACTGCCCGCCGTCCGGGAGCAGGGTGCGCCGCGGCGCACCGGAGCGGGCGACCGGGCTTCAAATATGCATGCTAAATTCCTATTTGAGGGATCCCGCTCACAGGACGCACAGGACGGTGACACCCGATGACGGCAGACGACGGCGACGTCACTATTGGGCGCGGGGGCGACGTCCCGCTGCCCCGGATGCTGTGCGACACGGACGCGCTGGCGGCGCTCGCGGACGCGCCGGCCGGCGCCCTGTGGCGGCTCGCGGAGTCCGGCCGGCAACTCGACGCCAACGTCGTACGCATTCCGCCCGGCCGGCAGGTCGACACCCACCGCGAGCCCGACCTCGACGTGCTGCTCCTCGTCCTGGCCGGCGAGGGCTCGCTGACCGCGCCCGACGGAACGCGGGCCCTGCGCGCGGGCGCCCTGATGTGGCTTCCGCACGGCTCCACACGCGCTCTCGCCGCCGGCGGGCAAGGACTGACCTACCTGACCGTGCACCGCCGCCGCCCCGGCATGCAGATCAAGTCGCCGGACGTGACGGCACCTTCGGCCGACCGGCCCCAGTAGAGGTGACCAGGCGAAACTTTCGTCCAGAAGGCGTAACTCGAGCCAACGAAGTGATAACAGCAGACAACTTCTGAACGCTTTAGGCGGTCTAGTCCGCCATGAAGATCTCTTTCCTGATCCACAACGCCTATGGCATCGGAGGCACGATCACCACCACGTTCAACCTCGCCGCCGCGCTGGCCGAACGGCACGACGTGGAGATCGTCTCCGTGCTGCGGCACCGGGAGCACCCCAACCTCACCCCGCACCCCGACGTGCGGCTGCGGCCCCTGGTGGATCTCAGGACGGAGAAGGACGACCCCCGGCACCGAAGACCGGCCAAGGTGTTCCCGGCGGCCGAGTACCGCTACCACCAGTACAGCGAGTTGACGGATCAGCGGATCGCCGAATGCCTGGAGTCCATCGACGCCGACGTGGTCATCGGGACCCGGCCGGGACTCAACGTGCACCTCGCGCTCCAGGCCCCTGAGCACGTCGCACGCGTCGGCCAGGAGCACCTCACCCTGGACAACCATCCGCCCCGGCTGCGTACCGCGCTGCGCCGTGCCTACCGCCGCCTCGACGTGCTCACCACCGTCACGGAGGCGGACGCCGACTCCTACCGGCGCAAGACGAGGCTGCCCGGTGTGCGTGTGGAGGCCCTCCCGAACAGCGTCCCCGACCCCGTGCTGCCCGCCGCGGACGGCACCGCCAAGGTGATCGTCGCGGCCGGCCGGCTGGTCCCGGTCAAGCGCTACGACCTGATCGTCAAGGCGTTCGCCCGGGTCGCGGCGGCCCATCCGGACTGGCAGCTGCGCATTTACGGCAAAGGCGAGGAACAGCCCGCGCTGCGCCGCCTGATCGAGTCGCTCGGCCTGTGGAACAACGCCTTCCTCATGGGCGCGGCGACTCCCATGGAGGCCGAGTGGGTCAAGGGCTCCATCGGCGTGGCCGCGTCCAACTTCGAGCCGTTCGGCATGACCATCGTCGAGGCGATGCGCTGCGGACTGCCCGTCGTGAGCACCGACTGCCCCTACGGACCCGGCGAGATCATCAAGGACGGGGTCGACGGCCGGCTCGTGCCCGTCGATGACGCCGACGCCCTCGGCGAGGCACTGCTGGACCTCGTCGGCGACGACGAACGGCGCCGCCGCATGGGCAGGGCCGCCCTCGACAACGCCCGCCGGTACGCCCCCGGACCCGTCGTGGCACAGGCCGAACGCCTCGCCGAGGAGGCCGTGGCGGCCCGAAGCACCGGCCGGCGCCCCGCGCCGGACGGCGGCCGGGCCCACCGGAACCTGTCCGGCCAGGGCCACGCCGCCGCCGACCTCGCCCTCGCCGCCGCCTCCGAGGCGCTGCGCACCCTACGGAAGGGACGCCGATGAGCACCGCCGCACAGGACACGGGCGCACCACGCGCCCACTGCACGGTCGACACCGACGGCCGGACCCTCTTCCGCGTCGACCTCCGCTCGGCCGGGCGCCCCCGGCTGGCCCTGGTGCCGAGACCGAAGAAGAACGTGCCGCAGCAGCCCACGCGCCTCCTCGACCTCGAACCCCACGGCGACGACGGCGACCTCCGCGCGGTGCTCGAACCGCTGCCGGCCCTCGCCGAGGGCCGCTGGGACGCGTACCTGATGAGGGAACCGGACGCCGTACGGGAACGGCTGCGCCCGGGGCTGCGGGACCTGCGCGCCCTCGTCGACGGAAACCTGCGGGAGTGGCCGTCCCCGGTGGCCGTCCGGGTCCCCTACGCCACGAAGGACGGGTTCCTGGCGGTCCGGACCTGGCTGCGCCCCGCCCACGCCGAGGCCGGCCGCCTCGACCTCGCGGACGGTGCGATGACGGTCCACGCACGCCTGCACGGCGCCGAACTGTCCGACGACGCCACCGCGTTGCTCCGGCTGCGCAGCGACAAGGGCACCACGCGCTCCTTCCCGCTGCGGACCGACGGCAGCGCCTTCTCCTTCACCGCTCCCTTCGGGGAACTGACCGGCAAAGCGCCCGGCGACCAGGTCTGGGACGCCTTCCTCCGGCCCGCCGCCGGTGTCCCGCCGGTCCGGATCGGCCGGCTCCTCGACGACGTGGCCGACCGCAAGACGGTGTGCGTGTACCCGGCGCTCACCGTCGGCGAAGCCGCCGTGCGCCCGTACTACACCGTCGACAACGACCTCGCCGTCGAAGTGACCGCCGCGCACTGAACCGTCCGCCGCCCGCCCCGGCCGTGTGGCCGAGCCGCACACGGCCGGGGCGGGTCTCGCGTGTCCCGCCCCGCCCGCCCTCGTCCCGACCACCTGCTTCCGGGGCGCTGCGGATACCGGGCCCCCGCCCGGCCGCCCTGTTCCTCTTCCGGCCCACCGCGATCCGGCACCTCTTCTTCCCGCCCATGGTGACGCTGTCCGACCAGGACCCGTGCCCCTGCCGGTCCCGGCCTCCGCACAAGGAACGGTCCGGCGTCCGTTGCGCCCGAGTGCCACCCCGTGGTCACCATGGGCTTGCTCCTGACGGTCGTGCCCCTCATTCTCGCCTTCGCCCTGCTCCAGAGCTTCCGGCGCAGCAGTCCGACCGCCGGCGCCGTGAAGTGACCCGCTCACAGAAGGAGTTCCGACCCCACCATGACCGAGCACCCGCCCGGATCCGCCTTCCGACCCCGTGCCGCACTGGCCATGCACCCGGACGTCGCCCCGGCCGTCCTCGACGCCGAGGCGCACGCGGCCCTCGCCGCGCTGTGCGATCCGGTACCACTCCCGTTACTGGACGACTTCACCACGCCCCGGGCGCGCGCCGTGCTGGCCGACGTCGACCTGCTGGTCACCGGCTGGGGCTGCCCGCCCCTGGACGCCGAGGTCCTGCGGGCCGCACCCCGCCTGCGCGCCGTCGTGCACGCCGCGGGCAGCGTACGCGGCCATGTCACCGACGCCTGCTGGGAACGCGGCATCGAGGTCTCCTCCGCCGCCGCGGCCAACGCCGTGCCGGTCGCCGAGTACACCCTCGCCATGATCCTTCTCACCGGAAAACGGGTCCTGGAGAGCGCGCGCGACTACCGCAGCGCCCGCGCCCGGCCCGACCGGCTGCGCCCCGACCGCTCCACCGGCAACCACCGCCGCACCGTGGGTATCCTGTCCGCCTCCCTCATCGGCCGTCGCGTCATCGACCTGCTGCGCCCGCACGACATCGACATCCTGCTCCACGACCCGTACGTCGACGACAAGGAAGCGGCCGGACTCGGTGTGCGCCGGGTGGAACTGGCGGAGCTGTTCCGGCAGTCCGACACGGTCAGCGTGCACACCCCGCTGCTGCCCGAGACCCGTGGCCTGGTCGGCCGCGAACTGATCGACTCCATGCGGCCCGACGCCGTACTCGTCAACACCGCCCGCGGCGCCGTCGTCGACCAGGACGCGCTCACCGACGCGGCGCTGGCCGGCCGCATCCGTGCCGTGCTCGACGTCACCGAGCCCGAAGTCCTGCCGTCCGACCACCCGTTGTGGAGTTGCGAGAACGTCCTGCTCACCCCCCACCTCGCCGGTTCCCAGGGCAACGAGCTGCGCCGCCTGGCCGATCTCGCGCTCGCCGAGATCCGGCGCTGGGCCGCCGGCGACGGCTTCCTCCACCCCGTACGACGCGAAAGGCTGGCCTTCCTCGCATGAGCATCCCCTTCGAACTGCCCCCGGAGAACCGCGACCTGAGCCCGCACACCGGCTACACCCGCGCCCACTGGGAGGCCGCCGCGGACGGGCTCCTCACCGCGGCCTGGCGATGGAGCACCCCCGGCCACGCCCTGCTGGACCTGCCGGGACGCCCCTCCCGCTCGGGCGTGCGCTCCGACGGCCTCGAGGGGTACGCGAGGACGTTCCTCGCCGCCGCCTTCCGGGTGGCCGGCGCGGACGGGGACGACCCGCACGACCTGCTCGAGCGCTATGCGGGCGGACTCGCCGCCGGCACCCGCACCCCGGGCCGCGACGACACCGAGTCCTGGCCGCTGATCCTCGACTTCATGGTGCAGGGCCAGCCCATGGTCGAGTCGGCGTCGATCGCCCTCGGCCTGCGCCTGACCGCCCCCTGGCTGTGGAAGAACCTCGACCCGGGCGTGCAGGACCGCGCCGAGGAATGGCTGCGGGGCGCGCTGCGTCACACCCCCGCGCCGAACAACTGGTACCTCTTCCCGTACACCGTCGCCGGGTTCCTCGAGTCCGTCGGCCGGGGCGACCGCGAGACGGCCGCGGCCCGGCAGCGCGCGGTGGAACATCTCGAGAACTGGTACCGGGGCGACGGCTGGTACACCGACGGGGAGATGCCGGCCTTCGACCACTACAACGGCTGGGCCCTGCACCTCTACCCGGTCCTCGACGCCCACCTCTCCGGTGACGCCGACGCGCTGGCCCACTACGGCGCCCGGCTGCGCGCCCATCTGGAGGGCTTCGCCCTGATGTTCGGCGCGGACGGGGCGCCGATGCACTACGGGCGGTCGCTCACCTACCGCTTCGCCGCCGCGTCGGCCGTCGCGCTGGGCGCGGTGACCGGTCACAGCCCGCTGACCCCCGGGGCCTCGCGCCGCATCGCCGACGGCAGCCTGCGACACTTCCTCGACCAGGGCGCGTTGACCGACGACGGACTGCTGAGCCTGGGCTGGCACGGCCCGCACGACGCCGTACTGCAGACCTACTCGGGCCCCGCGTCCCCCTACTGGGCGTCGAAGGCCTTCGTCGCCCTGCTCGCCCCGGCCGGTCACGCCCTCTGGACGGACCGCGAGGAGCCCGCGCCGGTGGAGGAGGCCGACCGGGTGCTCGCCCTGCCCGCGCCCGGACTGCTCCTCCAGGCGACCCGGGCCGACGGAGTCGTCCGTCTGCACAACCACGGCAGCCACCATGTGAGCCCCCACCAGGCGGAGTCGGCCGCCGAGGACGACCCGCACTACGGGCGTCAGGCCTATTCCACCCGCACCGGTCCGACCGCGACCGGGAACATCGCCGACAACCACCTGTCCGTGGCGGTCGGCGGCCGGCCCAGCGTCCGCCGCCGCGTCCATCCGCTGGGTGCCGGACACGGCGACGGATGGGGCTGGGCGGCCTCCTGGCACCGGCCGGTGTTCGCCGACGGCCCGCCGATGGTGCCGGGCCTGCGGGTGGAGAGCGTCACGGTGGCCCACGGCCGTCACGAACTGCGGGTGCACCGGGTGGTGGGGGCACCGGCGGACTCCCTCGTCACGCACACCGGCTGGGCCACCGGCCCCGACGAACCGCTGGTCTCGTCCCTGCACGGCCTGCACGGCTGGGACGCCCCCGCCGCGGACCCGATCCGCGCCCCCCAGGGCACGGCCTTCACCCGCTGGGCCCGGGTACCCCGGCTCAGCGGCCGCTGCCACGGTACGTCCGTGCACGTCAGCCTGGCGAGTCTGACCGCCGAACCCGACCCGCGGCCCCTGGCGGAGGCGGTCCGGGAGGTCCGGGTGGACGGAGGGAGCGCGGTCGAGGTCGTGTGGGCCGGGGGCGGAGCCCGCACCCGGATCGCGTTCGACCTGGTGGAGGTCAGCCACACGGACCAGTGACTCCGGGCGGGCTCCGGGTCCGTGTCGAACCGGTGCAGGGCAGGGGCGCCGTCCGGGAGGGCGGCGCCCCTGCCGTGTCAAGACCCCGTCCCATCGAAGGTCGTTGTGTTCATGCCATTGACAAGTGAGGCAGGAGACCGAAACTCTCACTCCAGGAGCCGCAAGAAATGAACTGACGGACGCAAAACACGTACGACCAGTCGGCATTCCGTGGCAGGTGCCCCTTGTCTGCCCGATGCCCGATGCCCGATGCCCCGCGCCTCCCGTCCGCACCCGGCCGTCTCCGCCCCGCTCCTGCGCACGCCCCGCTCCGCCGTACGTCCCGCACTCGCCCGACCACGCCCCAGCACCCGCCGTGGAACGAGGACTTCATGAGACGGAAGCGATTCGGCCCCCGGACGATCACCGGCCTGCTCCTGGCCGGCCTGGTCGCCGCCGGTCTCCACCCCGCACCGGCCGTCGCCGCGGAACCGGCCGTCCGCGGGCCCAACCTGGCGCTCGGCAAAAGCGTCACAGCCGGTGGCTCCCACCCCGGCCATCCCGCCACCAACGTGACCGACGGCAGCCAGCAGACCTACTGGGAGGGCCCCGCGGGGTCCTTCCCGCAACCGGTACGCGTCGACCTCGGCGGCACCGTCGAGGCCGACCGGGTGGTGTTGAAACTGCCCACCGGCTGGGAGGCCCGCACCCAGACCCTCACCGTCGAGGGCAGCACCGACGGCACCTCCTTCACCACCTTGTCCGCCTCCGCCGCCCGCGGCTTCGACCCCGACGACGGCAACACGGTCACCGTGGATTTCGCCTCCCGCGACCTGCGCCACATCCGTGTGCGGGTGACCGCCAACACCGGCTGGAACGCCGCCCAGTTGTCCGAGATCGAGGTCTACGACAGCGATGCCGGCACCGACCCCGGGCAGCCACCGGTGGACGGGACCAACCTGGCGCTGAACAAGCCCGTCCAGGCCTCCTCCACCGTGCACCAGTTCGTGGCGAGGAACGCCAACGACGGGCGGACGGACACCTACTGGGAGTCGTCGGGCCATCCCGCCACGCTCACGGTCCAGTTGGGTGCGAACGCCGATCTCTCCGACGTCGTCGTGAAGCTCAATCCCGCCGCGGCCTGGGAGCCCCGGACACAGAGCATCGAAGTCCTCGCACGCGAGCAGGCGGCGAGCGGCTTCACCTCGATCAAGGCCCGCGCCGACTACACGTTCAACCCCGCCTCGGGCGGCAACACGGTCACCATCCCGGTCACCGGACGCCATGCCGACGTGCAGCTGAGATTCACCCACAACTCCGCCGGATACGGCGCCCAGATCGCCGAACTGGAGGTCATGGGAACCGCCGCCCCCCACCCCGATCTCGTCGTCACCGACCTCACCTGGACGCCCGCGTCCCCCACCGAGTCCGACGCCGTCACCGTCCGTGCGACCGTGCGCAACGCCGGCACCGCCGCGTCCCCCGCTTCCACGCTGGACGTCAGTCTCGAGGGCGCCCTCGCCGGCAGCGCCCCGGTCGGCGCGCTCGCCGCCGGCGCCTCCGTGACCGTCGCCGTGGACGTGGGCAAGCGGGCCCGGGGCGCCTACACGGTGTCCGCCGTGGTCGACCCCACGAACACCGTTTTCGAGCAGGACGACACCAACAACAGCCGCACCGCGACGGACAGGCTGACCGTGGCCCGGAGCCCCGGACCCGACCTGGAGGTCCGCGCGATCGCGACCGACCCGGCGAGCCCCGCCGTCGGCGCCGCCGTCTCCTTCACGGTCACCGTGCACAACCGGGGCACCTCGGCCGTGCCCGCCGGCTCCGTCACCCGGCTGGAGGTGGGCGACCGTACCCTCGACGGCACGACCGGGGCGGTCGCCGCCGGCGCGAGCGTCCCGGTCACCGTCGACGGCACCTGGACCGCCACCAGCGGGTCGAGCATCCTCACCGCGACCGCGGACGCCACCGGCCGGGTCGCCGAGACCAACGAGAACAACAACATCCTCACCCGCTCCCTCGTCGTCGGCCGCGGCGCCGCCGTGCCGTACACCGAGTACGAGGCGGAGGACGGCACCTACCGGGGAACGCTTCTGACAGCCGACCCCAAGCGGACGTTCGGCCACACCAACTTCGCCACCGAGTCCTCCGGCCGCAAGTCCGTCCGCCTCGACTCCACCGGCCAGTACGTGCAGTTCACCTCCTGGGGCCCGACCAACTCGATCGTCGTGCGTAACTCGATCCCGGACGCCCCGGGCGGCGGCGGCACCGAGGCCACCCTGAGCCTGTACGCGGACGGCGAGTTCGTGCAGAAGATCCGCCTCAGTTCCAAGCACAGCTGGCTGTACGGCAACACCGACCAGCCCGAAGGGCTCACCAACACCCCGCAGGCCGACGCCCGCAGGCTGTTCGACGAGTCCCACGCCCTGCTCGGCCGGAGCTTCCCGAAGGGCACCACCTTCCGGCTCCAGCGCGACAACGACGACACCGCCGCGTTCCACATCGTCGACCTGATCGACCTGGAGCAGGTCGCACCGCCCACCGACCGGCCCGCGGGCTGCGTCTCCATCACCGAGTACGGCGCGATCCCGGGCGACGGGATCGACGACACGGACGCCCTTCAGCGGGCCGTGACCGCCGACCAGAACGGGCAGATCGACTGTGTGTGGATCCCGCCGGGCCAGTGGCGGCAGGAGCAGAAGATCCTCACCGACGACCCGCTCGACCGCGGTCAGCACAACCAGGTCGGCATCCGCGACGTCACCGTCCGGGGCGCCGGCATGTGGCACTCCCAGTTCCACACCCTCACCCCGCCGCACCAGTCGGGCGGCATCAACCACCCGCACGAGGGAAACTTCGGCTTCGACATCGACGACAACACCCGGATCTCGGACATCGCCATCTTCGGCTCGGGAACCATCCGCGGCGGCGACGGCGGAGCCGAGGGCGGCGTCGGCCTGAACGGCCGGTTCGGCAAGAACACGAAAATCAGCAACGTGTGGATCGAGCACGCCAACGTGGGCGCCTGGGTGGGCCGCGACTACAGCAACATCCCCGAGCTGTGGGGCCCCGCCGACGGACTGGAGTTCACCGGGATGAGAATCCGCAACACCTACGCGGACGGCGTCAACTTCGCCAACGGAACCCGCAACTCACTCGTGGAGAACTCGTCGCTGCGCAACACCGGCGACGACGCCCTGGCCGTCTGGGCGAGCAAATACGTCAAGGACCCGTCCGCCGACATCGGCCACGACAACCACTTCCGCAACAACACCGTCCAACTGCCCTGGCGCGCCAACGGCATCGCGGTCTACGGCGGTTACGGCAACACCATCGAGAACAACCTGATCCACGACACGATGAACTACCCGGGCATCATGCTGGCGACCGACCACGACCCGCTGCCCTTCTCCGGACGGACCCTCATCGCCAACAACGCGCTGCACCGCACCGGCGGAGCCTTCTGGAACGAGGACCAGGAGTTCGGTGCCATCACCCTGTTCGCGCAGGGGCCGGACATCCCGGGAGTGGTGATCCGCGACACCGACATCCACGACTCGACGTACGACGGCATCCAGTTCAAGACGGGCGGCGGCGCCATGCCGGACGTCCGGATCGACAACGTCACGATCGACAGGTCCAACAACGGGTCCGGCATCCTCGCCATGGGCGGCGCCCGGGGCAGCGCCACTCTGACGGACGTCACCATCACCGGTTCGGCCGAGGGCGACGTGCTGATCGAACCCGGCTCGCAGTTCGTGATCAACCGGTAGCCCCACCGCACCGCCCCACCGCACCGCCCCGCGCCGGGCGACAGGCCCGTACCCCACCCGGGTACGGGCCCCGGTGCGTCCGGACGGCCTCCCCGCCGGGCGCGACATCCCCACCACATACGTCACAATGTGCAAGCGAGCGGATACGTGTCGTGACACGCCGGGCGGGGCCCGGGTCTCACACGAGCGGGCGCATGTGCGACATCCTTCCCGAGGGTAGAGATACCGGCCCCATAGAAAGAGAGCGGAACAGTGGCGGTTCACAGTGCGCCGGACTCGGTCGAGTCGGACTCCTACGAGGACGAGCTGCCGGTCCGGCGCAAGCAGCCCGGCAACGTGGTCGTCAAGTGGCTCACCACCACCGACCACAAGACCATCGGCACGCTGTATCTCACGACGTCGTTCGCGTTCTTCATCTTCGGCGGCATCCTCGCACTGGTCATCCGCGCCGAGCTGGCCCGGCCGGGCCTGCAGATCGTGTCGAACGAGCAGTACAACCAGGCGTTCACCATGCACGGCACGGTCATGCTGCTGATGTTCGCGACCCCGTTGTTCGTCGGTTTCGCGAACTGGATCATGCCGCTGCAGATCGGCGCGCCCGACGTCGCCTTCCCCCGGCTGAACTTGTTCTCCTACTGGCTGTTCCTGTTCGGCTCGCTGATCGCGCTCAGTGGTTTCCTCACCCCGGACGGCGCGGCCAGCTTCGGCTGGACCGCCTACTCCCCGCTGACGGACTCGGTCCGCTCGCCCGGGCTCGGCGGTGATCTGTGGATCATGGGCCTGGCCTTCCAGGGGTTCGGCACCATTCTCGGCGCGGTCAACTTCATCACCACGATCATCTGCATGCGTGCTCCCGGCATGACGATGTTCCGCATGCCGATCTTCACCTGGAACGTGCTGCTGACCGGTGTGCTGGTCCTGCTCGCCTTCCCGGTGCTCGCGGCGGCACTGCTGGCCCTCGAGTACGACCGGAAGTTCGGGGGCCTCATCTTCGAGGCCGCCAACGGCGGGGCGCTGCTGTGGCAGCACCTGTTCTGGTTCTTCGGCCACCCCGAGGTGTACATCATCGCGCTGCCGTTCTTCGGCATCGTCTCCGAGATCATCCCGGTCTTCTCCCGCAAGCCGATCTTCGGCTATCTGGGCCTGATCGGCGCGACCATCGCGATCGCGGGTCTGTCGGTGACGGTGTGGGCGCACCACATGTTCGCCACCGGGGCGGTGCTGCTGCCGTTCTTCTCCTTCATGACCTTCCTGATCGCGATCCCCACCGGGGTGAAGTTCTTCAACTGGATCGGCACCATGTGGAAGGGGGCGCTGTCCTTCGAGACCCCGATGCTCTGGTCGGCGGGCTTCCTGGTGACCTTCCTCTTCGGCGGTCTGACCGGCGTCATCCTGGCCTCGCCGCCGCTGGACTTCCACGTCACCGACTCCTACTTCGTGGTGGCGCACTTCCACTACGTGGTGTTCGGCACGGTCGTCTTCGCGATGTTCGCCGGCTTCCACTTCTGGTGGCCGAAGTTCACCGGCAAGATGCTCGACGAGCGGCTCGGGAAGATCACCTTCTGGACGCTGTTCGTCGGCTTCCACGGCACCTTCCTGGTCCAGCACTGGCTGGGCGCCGAGGGCATGCCGCGCCGGTATGTGGACTACCTGGCGGCCGACGGCTTCACCGGGCTGAACACCGTCTCGACCATCGCCTCGTTCCTGCTCGGCATGTCGATGCTGCCGTTCCTCTACAACGTCTGGAAGACGGCCAAGTACGGCAAGAAGATCGAGGTCGACGACCCGTGGGGCTACAGCCGTTCGCTGGAGTGGGCCACCTCCTGCCCGCCGCCGCGGCACAACTTCCTCACCCTGCCGCGGATCCGCAGCGAATCCCCGGCCTTCGACCTCCACCACCCGGCGGTCGCGGCGTACGACCGGGAGGAGAACCGCCCCGAGCGCTCCGTGGTCCAGGCCCCCGGGGACCAGGCCTGACCGGAGTGATTCCGCAGCCCAGTGTGGAGGAGCATGTGAATCCGAGCCAGGACAGCGCCCGCGGCCTCGACCAGTTCGAGGGATATCTGCTGTGGGCGGCCGAAGTCGAGGACGCCCGGCGCCAGGCCGAGCGGTTCACCGAGCAGCTGCCGTGGCTGACGACCGCGCAGCGCGAGGACGTGGAACGCGTCTACACCGCCGACCGCATCGAGGCCTCCCGCAGGACACTGGTCCGGATCTGCGACCGGGCGACCGAGCTCCGCGACATGTACGCCCAGCGCTATCACCAACTCCGGGTGCGGTGCGTGGCCGCCGCGGTCGTGGGCATGGCGAGTGGTGCGGGTGCCGTCGTCCTCGCTTTCCTCGTCGGGGAATGACCGCCCACCGCCCCGCCGGGGCCACCGGAGGCCGGTCCCCCTGCGGGCAGATGGGGGACGTTGCCCGGACTCGCGCGGGGAGCGCGGCGATTTGGTTGCGCCGAAGTCAGGCTGACCCCATGGCTTCATCGATCGAAGGCCCGCACCGCGGGCGCCCACGAGCTCCGTCCCCGGGCGACCGGCGGTCCGCCGTCCCCGCCCGGTGCCGCGGCCGGCTGCCGATGCCGGTCCTCGCCCTCCTGATGGCGGTGCTCCTCACCGGCTGTGCTGCGACCACCGGCAGCACGGCGGGGGAGTCGTCCCCCACGGCTGCCGTGCCCGAAACGATCATCCCCATGTCCGCCGCCCCACCGGCAGCCGGAGCACCGGACAACACGGCATCGGGGAAGACAGCAGCGGGAAACGCGGCGCCTGGTACCGGAGCGCCCGGCACGGAGAGCACCGCCCAGGGCCGGACCGACGCCGGAGCGTACCCCGACACCCCCGCCCCGCTCGGCAACCTCGGTCCCCGCACGCTGGCCCTGATCCCCGGGAACGCCCGCCAGGTCGTTGTCGTCACCGGCAGGGACCGGGACGCGAACCGCTCCGAGGCCGTGCTGTACCGGCGTACCGCATCGGACTGGAAGGCGGGCACGTCCTGGCCCGCCCACAACGCCCTCAACGGCTGGACCGACGACCACCTGGCGGGCGATCTCCGCTCGCCCATCGGTGTGTTCACCCTCAGCGACGCGGGGGGGCTGCTGCCAAACCCGGGAACCCTGCTGCCGTACGACGAGTCGCCCGAGTTCTCCATCGACGGGACGGGCTTCAGGGGGGAGCCGCTCGCCGGGTCCTTCGACTACGTCGTGGCGATCGACTACAACCGCACCCCGGGTACCTCCCCGCTCGACCGGACCCGCCCGTTCGGCGCCGACCGGGGCGGCGGCATCTGGCTGCACGTGGACCACGACGGGCCCACCCAGGGCTGCGTGAGCCTTGAGGAACAGCACATGAGGCAACTCCTGCTGGCCCTCGATCCCGAGCAGCACCCGGTGATCGTCATGGGGGACGCCGGGTCACTGAGCAGGTGAACGGGACCTCCGTGTCCGATCCGGGGCTTCGCAGCGGGGCGGGCGGGTGCTCGGACCGACGGTCAGGGCGCGATCCCGGACCCGTACGCCCGGCTCCCGGTGTCGTACGCGAGGTCGAAGGAGGCGCAGGACGCGGCGAGCGGCCGCGCCCTCGGCCCCTGCGCAGGGGCCCTCCTGGTCGACGCGGCGCTGACCGCCATCGGCCTGGACACCGGAACCGGTCGGGAACCGGCGCCCCGGCACTACCTGGTGATCGCCCCGACCGCGGCGAGGTGAGCTACAGGACGACGCCCAGGGTGCCGAGGGCGATTCCCGGCCAGTAGCGCAGCCCGAAGACCAGCAGAGCGGCGACGGCCACGCCGGTGGGCGGTCGATGGACTTCCGGCCGCCGGATCCGACGGCCCCCGGGAGGAGTTGGAGCTCCGTCCGCTCCGAGGCGCAGGGCCCGATCCGCGGCGGGCCCCGCGCCGTCGGACGGTGACTGCGGCGGCGGTGCGGCCTGCACGGAGGTGCGGCCTGCACGGAGGTGCTGGGCGACGGCGGCACGGCAGCACCCGCAAGGGGACCCGTTCCAGCAATGAGGCGGTGGTGCGAAG
Source organism: Streptomyces hirsutus (assembly GCF_001418415.1). GTDB lineage: Bacteria > Actinomycetota > Actinomycetes > Streptomycetales > Streptomycetaceae > Streptomyces > Streptomyces hirsutus. The sequence goes on along the minus strand of NZ_LIQT01000074.1, from coordinate 7,345 downwards.
TACCGTTGGAACGCTTCCTGTTCCGTACGTTGGCGCTCCCGTGACGGTCCTCGGCACGGAGTGGAGGAAACAGGTTCTGCCGCCGTTTTCCGGCCAAGTCGTGGCATGCCCGCGGGCGCTCTCGGCCACCGCCGAACCCGTCTAGGCTGTGCCCATGGAGCAGCGCGAGATCATGCAACGGGGCGTCGGCATCCTCACCGAGGCCCTCGAGATGCGGCGGCAACTCCGGGAGAACCCGGACGCCGAGGTGACCAGAAGCGGAGCGGTCTCCGCGCTCCTCGAAGAGATGCTGCCGCACATCCAGTTGCCGGCCGACGCCAGCCCCCGCGAGGTGGCGGAGATCGTCACCGAGAAGCTGGGGCCCGCCATCGTGCACATCACCTCCGCCCTCACCTTCGCCTTCGTGCAGCTCGCCGAAGTGCACGACGCCGGCCGCACCGACGTGTCCTCCGCCGACGTCCTGCGCTCCATCTCGCTGCGTTACGAGCCCCGGCCGGAGCGGTAGACGGCGCCCGCCGGACGGTTGAACGACCCCCGGAGGGGAAGGGATCCCACGGAGCCACGGTTGACAACGATGTCAGACCTCTCGGAGGTTTTGGTGTTCGGATCCCCGCTCAGACCGCGTCAGTCCGTCCCTCGCGTCCCCCGCACCCTCTTCACCCTCCTGCTCGCCGCCCTGCTGGCCCTCGGCACCCTCGCCGCGCCCGCCCACGCCGCGGAACCGGGCGGGGGGAGCTGGACCGTGCGGCAGCCCGGCGCGGCGCGCGACGGCGTGAGCGCCGAGGTGCGCGTCGACGCCGTGGACGGCACGGTGACCCTGGCCGCCCGCAGGGGTGGCGTCACCGTGCTCGAGCCCGCACCCGTCGGCATCGTCACCGACACCGCCGACCTCACCTCGAACCTGCGGCTGGAATCCCGTGCTTCACGCCAGGTGAGCGAGCGGTACACGATGACCACCGGCAAGCAGTTGCGCCGCACCGTCCGGATGACCGAGACCCGGTTCTCCTTCAGCGGCACCGACGGCGCCCGACTCGACCTGCTGGTCCGGGTCGCGGACGACGGCATCGCCTACCGCTACGTCCTGCCGGGCGGCGGCAGCGACAAGAGCGGTGACGTCACCGTGGAGCGCGAGGCATCGGCCTTCCAGCTCCCCGCCTCCGCGCGTGCCTGGCTCGCTCCCTACACCCCCAACTACGAGCGTGTGTACGCCCCGGCCACCGCGGCGGGCGCCGCCGACGGCACGTACGGCTACCCGTCCCTCTTCCGCGTGGGCGACACCTACGCCCTGCTCACCGAGGCCGACGTCGACGGACGCTACGCGGCCGGCCGCCTGGTCCACGAACAGGGCGGCGGACGCTACGCGGTGGAACTGGCCGACGACACCGTCACCTCCGCCGGCCCGCTCGCCACGCCCTGGCGCACGGCCGTCATCGGCAGCCTGGCCGGGGTCACCGAATCCACCCTGGTCGACGACCTCGCACCGGCCTCCCGCATCGCCGACACCTCGTGGATCAGGCCCGGCCCGGTCGCGTGGTCGTGGCTGGACGGATTCGCCGCGGCCCAGCGCAGCCTCGCCGCCCAGCAGCGCTACGTCGACTACAGCGCCGCGCACGGCTGGCCGTACACCCTGGTCGACGACGGCTGGAAGACCACCGACTGGATGCCCGAGCTGATCGACTACGCCCGGAAGCGGGGCGTACGGGTCCTGCTGTGGGCGCACTACACCGACCTGGACACGGCCGCGGAACGCGCCGAGTTCCTGCCCCGGGTGAAGAAATGGGGCGCGGCCGGACTGAAGATCGACTTCATGGACTCCGACTCCCAGGAGCGCTTCCGCTGGTACGACGACGTCCTGCGGGACACCGCCCGGCACGAACTGCTCGTCAACTTCCACGGCGCGACCCTGCCCAAGGGGATCCAGCGGACCTGGCCCCATGTGATGACGCTGGAGGCGGTCTACGGCGCGGAACAGGGCGACGTCCCCGCCGCCGGAATCACCACCCTGCCGTTCACCCGCAATGTCGTCGGGTCCATGGACTACACCCCGATGGCCTTCCAGTTCGGTACCCGTACCGTCTCCGACGCCGCCGAACTCGCCCTGTCCGTGGTCTACGAGTCCGGCTTCCAGAACTACGCCGGATCGGTCCGGGCCTACCGGGCCCGCCCCGAACTCGAGCGGTTCCTGGAGCAGGTGCCCACCGTGTGGGACGAGACCCGGCTGCTGTCCGGGCAACCGGGCCAGGGGGCGGCGTTCGCCCGGCGGCAGGGGGACCGATGGTTCCTCGGCAGTGTGAGTTCCGGCGCGGCCGGCACCCAGGGCGTTCCGCTGGACTTCCTCGGCGGCGGGCGCTGGCTGGTGGAGGTCGTCCGGGACGGTGACGACGGCCTGGTCCGGGAACGGCGGACCGTCACCGCCCGCGACACCCTGAGCGTGCCGACGGCCGAGCACGGCGGCTTCGCCGGGGTCGTCTGCCGTGCGACGCCCGGCCGGGACAGCTGCGACCGGCCGGTGTCGCGGCTGCCGCTGACCTCGCTGACCGTGGAGCCGGCCAGGACCGACGTGGACGCGGGCACGTCGGTCGACGTCGTCGGCCGGTTCGCGGTGGAGGAGTTCGGCCCGGCCGAGGACGTCTCGCTGACCGTGCGGGCCCCCGAGGGCTGGGCGGTGACGGGCGACGATCCGCACGCCGGGCGGCTGCCCGCGGGGCGCGACCTGAAGGGCGACTGGACCGTGAGCGTGCCGCGGGACGCGGAGTACGGCGGCCGGGACCTGGTGGTGACCGCGAAGTACCGCTCCCCGGACGGGAAGAGCGCCCGTGAACTCCAAGTCGAGCGCACCGTCCGGGTGTTCGTCTCGCCGCCCGGTGTCGACCATGTGAGCGACCTGCCGTTCGCCGCCGAGAGCAACGGCTGGGGGCCGGTGGAGCGGGACCGGTCCAACGGCGAGCGCGACGCGGCCGACGGCGGCACCCTGAGTATCCGGGGCACCGGGTACGACAAAGGGCTCGGCGTCCATGCCGCGAGTGAGGTCGTCGTCGAACTCGACGGTGCCTACCGGCGGTTCATCGCAGAGGTGGGGGTCGACGACGAGGTCGGCGGCAGGGGCGGCGTCGCCTTCGAGGTGCTCGCGGACGGCCGGGTCCTGGCCACCACCGGGGTGCTCACCGGCGCCGACCCGGCCCGGCGGATCGACGTCGACGTCACCGGAGCGGAGCGGCTGACCCTGCGTGTCACCGACGGAGGTGACGGCGTCGACTCCGACCATGCCGACTGGGCCGGCGCCCGGCTGCTGACGTAGGCGTTCGCCGCGCATCGGCGACCGACGGTACGCGCCGTGCCCGTCCCCTCGGTGACGGGCACGGCGCGCTCGGACCGGGAGGCCGCCGAAGCCGATCCCGTTCCCGCCGGGACCGCGGTGCACCGCCTCGCGGCCGGAGGGCCCCCGGCAAGCCCGTTCCTGCCAGGGTCCTCCGTGACAGGCTCGGGTCCCTCCAGGGGCCGCGCCGCAGGTCGTTCCGGACCCTTGACTCCTTACGTGTCAGTAGTCATCCTCGGCCCATAGCTTGCTCCGGTCATGACAACCCGTCGAGCGGGTCCGGGGCACCGGCCCGGACCGCGCCAAGGGCCGACCGTGCTGTTTTGCCGACGGAGGGACGTGGGCCGTGACCATCGCTCGACGCAGGTACGGCGGACGCCGTCATGTCGCCCTCGTCTCCCTGCTCCTGCTCCTGCTCGCCATGTCCCTCGGCCCGACGCCGAGTTCGGCGGCCGACGGCGACTGGTGGGAGCCGACCGCGCGGCCGGCTCCGGACTCCGGCATCGGCGTCACCGGCGAACCCTTCACGGGCACCGACGCGCGCGGCGAGGTCCGCGGCTTCGTCGACGCGCACAACCACCTCATGTCCAACGAGGCCTTCGGCGGCCGGCTCATCTGCGGCAGGCCCTTCTCCGAGAAGGGGATCGCCGACGCGCTCAAGGACTGCCCCGAGCACTACCCCGACGGCTCACTCGCGATCTTCGACTTCATCACCAACGGCGGTGACGGCAGGCACGATCCGGACGGCTGGCCCACCTTCGTGGACTGGCCCGCCCACGACTCCCTGACCCACCAGCAGAACTACTACGCCTGGGTCGAACGGGCCTGGCGCGGCGGGCAGCGGGTCCTGGTGAACGACCTCGTGACCAACGGCGTGATCTGCTCCGTGTACTTCTTCAAGGACCGCGGCTGCGACGAGATGACGTCGATCCGGCTGCAGGCGAAGCTGACGTACGACATGCAGGCCTACATCGACCGGATGTACGGCGGCACGGGCAAGGGCTGGTTCCGCGTCGTCACCGACAGCGCACAGGCCCGGCGGGTCGTCGAACAGGGCAAACTCGCGGTCGTCCTGGGCGTCGAGACCTCCGAACCCTTCGGCTGCAAGCAGGTCCTGGACATCGCCCAGTGCGACCGGGCCGACATCGACGCCGGGCTGGACGAGCTGTACGACCTCGGCGTACGCAGCATGTTCCTGTGCCACAAGTTCGACAACGCGCTGTGCGGAGTCCGCTTCGACGAGGGAGCGCTCGGCACCGCCATCAACGTCGGCCAGTTCCTGTCGACCGGCACCTTCTGGCGGACGGAACGGTGCACCGGCCCCCAGCACGACAACCCCATCGGACTCGCCGCCGCGCCCGGCGCCGAGGCGGAACTGCCCGAGGGCGTCGACGTCCCCGCCTACGACGAGGACGCCCAGTGCAATGTGCGGGGGCTCACCGGCCTCGGCGAGTACGCGGTGCGCGGCATGATGAAGCGCAACATGATGCTCGAGATCGACCACATGAGCGTCAAGGCCACGGGCAGGGCGCTCGACATCTTCGAGGCCGAGTCCTACCCCGGCGTCATCTCCTCGCACAGCTGGATGGACATCGACTGGACCGAGCGGGTCTACGGTCTCGGCGGCTTCGTCGCCCAGTACATGCACGGCTCGGAACACTTCGTCGAGGAGGCGAGGCGCACCGAGGCGGTGCGGGACGAGTACGGCGCCGGCTACGGCTACGGCACCGACATGAACGGCGTCGGCGGCTGGCCCGCCCCGCGCGGCGCGGACGCGCCCGACCCCGTCACGTATCCCTTCCGCAGCGCGGACGGCGGGTCCCTCATCGACCGGCAGACGACCGGCGAGCGCACCTGGGACCTGAACACCGACGGAGCCGCGCACCACGGACTCGTCCCCGACTGGATCGAGGACATCCGGCGCGTCGGCGGCCAGGACGTGGTGGACGACCTCTTCCGGGGCGCCGAGACCTACCTCGGCACCTGGGGCACCTCCGAGCGGCACCGGCCTGCGGACAACCTCGCCAAGGGAGCTTCGGCGACGGCGAGTTCGGCCGAGTGGAACCCGTTCACGAGCTATGCGCCCGGCCGGGCGGTGGACGGTGACCGGGGCACCCGCTGGGCCAGCGACTGGAGCGACGACCAGTGGCTGCGCATCGACCTCGGCGCCGTGCGCGAGGTCGGGCGCGTCACCCTCGACTGGGAGCGCGCCTACGGGACGTCGTACCGCGTCGAGTTGTCCGTCGACGGCACCCACTGGCGGGCCGTCGGGTCCGTCACGGCCGGCGACGGCGGCCTCGACACGGTCCGCTTCACCCCGCAGCAGGCCCGCCACGTCCGCGTCGTGTTCCTGGACCGGGGGACGGAGTGGGGCTACTCCCTGTACGAGGTCGGCGTGCACGGCAGGTGACGGACCGGCGCGGGTCGACCGCGCCGGTCCGACCGATTCGCCGGCACCGGACCGTTTCGGCCGGGCGGTGTCAACTGCACTGGGGCAAGGCCTCGTTCAACAGGACCCGGACCGCTTCCAGGGCGGCGGCGCGGTCCGCGGGAACGAGGCCGATCCGGGTGCGGCGGTCGAGCAGGTCGCTCTCGTCGAGTGCCCCCTCGTGGCGCACCGCCCACAGCAGTTCGGCCCCGGTCACCGGATGGCCGGGCAGGACGGGATCGCCCAGCCGGGCGTCGCGCACGCCGAGGGCGTGCACGGCGGGCGCCTCCGTCCCGTAGTGCCGCACGAGGCGGCGGGGCGCGGGCAGGGCGGCGAGGACGTGCGGCGGCGCGGCGCCCACGAGGGGCAGGGACGCGGTGCGCGACGGGTCGGCCGGCAGCCGGCGGACGCGCACGGCGATGTCGACGGCGTCCTCGGCCATGCGCCGGTACGTGGTGAGCTTGCCGCCGACGACGGTGACGACGCCCCCGGACGAGGTCAGCACCGCGTGCCGCCTCGAGACGTCGGCGGTCCTCGGCGCCGTACCGGACCCGTCCGCCGAGGTGTCCAGCAGGGGGCGCAGGCCCGCGAAGGCCCCCACGACGTCGGCGCGGCGCAGCGGGGCGTCCAGGACCGAGCACAGGACGTCCAGGAGGAAGCCGATGTCCGTCTCCGGCGCCTCGGCGACGTCGGGTACGGGGCCGTCCACGGGTTCGTCGGTGAGCCCGACGTAGACCCGGCCGTCGTCCTGGGGCAGGACGAGGACGAAGCGGTTGGTCTCCCCGGGGATCGGGATGTGCAGGCCGGCCGGAAGCGGGCCGAGGCTGTCCGGGCGCAGCACGAGATGGGTTCCGCGTGAGGGGCGGATCCGGATGCCGTCGACGAGGCCCCCCGCCCAGACGCCGGACGCGTTGATCACCGCGCGGGCGCGTATCCCGCCCTCCTCGCCGGTGAGTTCGTCGCGGACCCGGGCGCCGGAGGCGGTCAGGTCCAGGGCCCGGACCCGGGTGAGGATCCGCGCCCCGTGCGCGGCGGCGGTGCGGGCGAGGGCGGTCACCAGCCGGGCGTCGTCGGTGAGCCGGCCGTCCCAGGACAGCAGGCCGCCGCGCAGCCCGTCGGCCCGTACGGCGGGGGCCAGATGGCGGGTCTCCGTCGCCGAGAGCCGGCGCGGCGCGGGCAGGGTCGCACGCGCGGTGCGGGCCGCCAGCCGCAGGGCGTCGCCGGCCCGGAAACCGGCCCGTGCCAGGGCGGACCGGCCGTGGGAGACCAAGGGGGTGAGGGGCAGTACGAACGGCTGCGCGCGCACCAGATGGGGGGCGGTGCGCTCCATCAGCACCCCGCGCTCGACCGCGCTCTCGTGGGCGACGTCGAGCTGGCCTGAGGCGAGGTAGCGCAGCCCGCCGTGGACCAGCTTGCTGCTGAAACGGGAGGTGCCGAAGGCCAGGTCGTGGGCGTCGACGGCGACCACGCTCAGCCCGCGGGACGCCGCGTCCAGGGCGACCCCGGCACCGGTGGCACCGAGCCCGACGACGAGGACGTCGACGACGTCGCCGCCCACGGCCGCGGTCAGGTCACGGGTGCGGCGGCCGGCGGACAGGGAC
>NZ_LIQT01000739.1 GCF_001418415.1 Streptomyces hirsutus | reverse complement strand
GCGACGTTAAACGCCAAGCTGAGAAACCGTCTCTCAACCGAACGTGATCGTTTGGTTTTAGCTGGTCAGGCATAGTTTCGTTCGGGGTGAGGGAGGGATGCGGCGTCTTGTGTCCGTTTGATGGCTGAGGGGGGCGCGGTGGCGGCGGTGCTGGGAATACTGGAGGAGCGGGAGGCGGCTGCCCGGGTGCGGGTGGAGGGTCTGCGGGAGGAAGTCACGCGGCTGGCCGAGGTGCTGGAGGCCGCGGAGATCGAGCTGGACCGACGGGTGATCGCGCGGGAGGAGCTGGTCGAGGCGTTGGCCGCCTCCGCGGCCGAGTCCACTGCCGGGACCGGGACCGGGACCGGGACCGGAACCGGGGCGGAGCGGGAATCGGGGCCGTCACGGGTGCCGGTGCCGGGCTCGGTGGTGCCGGTGCGGCGGGAGGGGCTGGATGTGACGGTGCTGCCCCCGGACTACCAGCGGATCATGCACGTCCTGACCGATCGAGAGCGGTCCGGCGAAGGACCGGCGATCTGCCGGCAACTCGCCGACGCGCTGGACCTCGAGCCGGTCCCGGCGAAGATCGAAGGGGTGCGGTCCAAGACGAAGCGCCTGGCCGCACGGGGCTGGCTCGTCGAGAAAACCCCGGGCTCCTTCAGCGTCGCCGCTTCGCGAGGCGGCGGCTCATGACCATGGTCATCGACCACAGCACCATCGCCTCGGCCGTGTCGGTCCGCCCCTCGTAGTCGCGGGCCAGGCGGCGGGAGCGCATCAGCCACCCGAACGTCCGCTCCACCACCCATCTGCGGGGCAGCACCACAAAGCCCGAGGCGTCCGCATTGCGTTTGACGACCGTGAGTGCGAGACGCAGCACTTTCGCGGCGAAGTCGACCAGGGGTCCGGTGTAGCCGCCGTCGGCCCAGACCAGCCTCAGCAGGAAGAACCGCTCGGCCAGCCGGGCCAGCAGGACCTGGGCCGCCTCCCGGTCGGTCACGTTCGCGCCGGTGACCATGACCGTCAGCAGCAGTCCCGCCGTGTCGACCACGATGTGCCGCTTACGGCCGTTGATCTTCTTCCCGCCGTCGAAGCCCCGTGACGAGGTGGGCACGGACGCGGCGGCCTTCACCGACTGGGCGTCGATGATGCCCGCGGTCGGCTCCGGATCCCGGCCGGCCGCCGCACGGGTCCTTCCCCGCAGCCGGTCGTGGAACTCTTTGACCAGGCCCTTGTCCCGCCAGCGGCGGAAGAACGCATAAACCCGGTCCCAGACGGGGAAGTCCACCGGCATCGCCCGCCACTTGATTCCGTTGTCGACGAGGAAGCGGACCGCGTCGACCATCCAATGCCACGAAGTTAAGCGCTCGCCGTGAATGTCAAAGGCGGGTGAGATGAGGAGGGGCCTCTGCTATCCAGGGGATCGACCAAGATCTTCCTGAGAAAGCAGAGACCCAGTGGCCCAGTCTGTCACGGGCGGAACCAACGTGTTCGCGCCTGGTCATATCGGTGAGTTAACCCAGGTCATCCCACCCGAGTTGGTGGACGTGGTACTGGACGAGACCGGGGCGCACGAGCAACGGCTGCGGAGCCTCCCCTCTCGCGTCGGGGTGTACCTTGTCCTCGCGCTCGGGCTGTTCGAGCATCTGGGCACCGGACTGGTGTGGGGCAAACTCACGGCCGGACTGGGCCTCCGGGTGCCGCAGCCCTCGGAGAAGGCCCTTCGCGATCTGCGCCGACGAGTCGGCGTGGCCCCGCTCAAGCAGCTGTTCGACGTACTTGCCGGCCCGCTGGCCCAGCCCTCCACGCCCGGAGTGCGCTACCGCCGCTGGCGCACGGTCGCCTTCGATGGCTGTGGGAGCCTGAACGTCCCCGACCACGAGCGCAACCGATCATGGCTCGGCCGCACCGAGCGTCGCCACGGCCCGACCGGCTACCCCCGGCTGATGCTCATGACCCTGTGCGAAACCGGCACCCGCGGCCTGATCGCCGCCGTCTTCGGCCCGGCCTCGAAAGGCGAGACCGACTACGCCCACGATCTGGCCGGCCACCTGACCTCGGACATGCTCCTGCTGGCGGACCGCGCCTTCGACAGCAATGAACTACTCGCGGACATCGCAGCCCAGGGGGCCCAGTTCCTGATCCGTGCCACCAGCACCCGACGCCCGCCCGTGCTGGCGCTGCTGCCCGACGGCTCCTACCTGACCCGGATCGGAGGCCTCCGTCTGCGGGTGATCGAGGCCGAGATCCGGGCCCGCACCGCCGACGGCGGCGACTTCGGCGGAACCTACCGCCTGCTCACCACACTCAGCGACCACCGCACCGATCCCGCAGACCACCTGGTGCGTCTCTACCACGAGCGCTGGGAGATCGAGGTCACCTACCTGGCACTACGTCACACCCTGCTCAAAGGCCGAGTCCTACGCTCGAAGGACCCGGTGGGCCTCAACCAGGAGATGTGGGGACTACTCACCCTCTACCAGGCCCTGCGTTCGGTGATGGTGACCGCGGTGGAGACATTGCCCGGCTGCGATCCGGACCGGGCCGGCTTCACCATCGCCCTGGAGGCCGCCCGTGACACGGTCGTCAGCCTCGCCGGGACGACCGCGGCATCAGGGCCGGACAGCCACCCCGACCTGGTAGGACACATCGGCGCCCGCGTCCTGCACGCACTGCTTCCCGGGCGCCGGATGCGGCTGTCCACTCGCATCGTCAAGTGCGGAACCTCCCGCTACAACATCTGGAACCGCGACGGGCGTCCACGCGACAGCACCCCGATCACCGGCATCGAGATCACCGTCCACCCACCCGCCCTGCCCAGCGCGCAGGACCCGAGCCGGGCCCTCTCCGGCCGCTGGGGCCAGGTCTGCCAGATCCTGGCTGCGAACTCCAACCAAGCCATGCACACCCGGGATATCGCCCGGCGTCTCGGACTCCCCACCTCTGGACGCCCCCTCAGCAGTCTCACTGCGCAACTGTGCTACTGGGCCCGCAACGACCGACTCGTCCGCACCGCTCCGAGCACCTACAAGATCACCCTCCCCGACATCTTGACGCCACCGCCGAATCCTTAACTTCGTGGCATTGATCGATCATCTGCCGGTGGCA
>NZ_LIQT01000738.1:2377-2602 GCF_001418415.1 Streptomyces hirsutus | reverse complement strand
CCAGGGCGTACGGGGGATCGGGAAACTGTTGTCGGCACGCGGGGGCAGACCGGCCGATCTGGCGCGGGAACTGGGCATGCCGCCGTGGAAGATCGACCGGGTCCGGCAGCAGATGCGGGGCTGGACCCCCGACGGCGTGTCCGTCGCCCTGCGGGCGGTGGCCGAGGCGGACGCCGGCGTCAAGGGCGGCGGGGAGGACCCGGGGTACGCCCTGGAGAAGGCGGT
>NZ_LIQT01000738.1:0-2360 GCF_001418415.1 Streptomyces hirsutus | reverse complement strand
GGAGCGGGGTCCTCGGTGAAAGCTCGGAGCCCGTACCCGCGTGGCGAACGCAGGCCGCGTACAGGCTCGGGGTGCCGGTCGGGGGCGGAGAGAGAGGGCCCGCCCGGGTCCTGCCGGCGATCGGATCGAATCCGGTCAGATCAGCTCAGCGAGCGGTTCAGCCCTTGAGGGCCACGACCTTGCGAGCCAGCGCCGACTTCTTGTTGGCGGCCTGGTTCTTGTGGATGACACCCTTGGAGACGGCCTTGTCGAGCTGACGCGCGGCAGCGCGCTGGTACTCGGTGGCTTTCTCGGTGTCGCCCGCGGCAGCGGCCTCACGAGCCTTGCGGATCGCGGTCTTCAGAGAGGACTTGACGGCCTTGTTGCGCAGCCGGGCCTTCTCGTTGGTCTTGTTCCGCTTGATCTGGGACTTGATGTTCGCCACGAATGAGCCTCTACAGGTTCTGGTCCGGGGCCGCGCGGGTCCCGGACCGGTGAATTTCTTGAGATGTGCCCCGCACCGAGAGGGCAAGAGACACAACCCCCCACGTTACCAGCGGCCCGACGGGCGGCCCAAACCCGGCCCCGGCCGGGGCGCCATACTCGCCGCGCGTGGGACCATGGAAGCTACGTATCGATCCGATCCGACCCGAGACCGCAGACACTGCGGACGCCTCAAGAATCAGGACCCTGCGTGCCCGCGACCCCCATCCACGTGCCCGAGCCGAGCCGTACCGACCCGGCTCTGATCCGCAACTTCTGCATCATCGCGCACATCGACCACGGCAAGTCCACGCTCGCCGACCGGATGCTCCAGCTGACCGGCGTGGTCGAGCAGCGGCAGATGCGTGCCCAGTACCTCGACCGCATGGACATCGAGCGCGAACGCGGCATCACGATCAAGTCCCAGGCGGTGCGGTTGCCGTGGGCGCCCACTCACGACAAGGGCAGCACGCACATCCTCAACATGATCGACACGCCGGGGCACGTCGACTTCACCTACGAGGTGTCGCGGTCGCTCGCCGCCTGTGAGGGCACGGTCCTCCTGGTGGACGCCGCGCAGGGCATCGAGGCCCAGACCCTCGCCAACCTGTACCTGGCGATGGAGAACGACCTCACGATCATCCCGGTGCTCAACAAGATCGACCTGCCGGCCGCGCAGCCCGAGAAGTTCGCCGAGGAGCTCGCCAACCTGGTCGGCTGCGAGCCCGACGACGTGCTGAAGGTGTCCGCCAAGACCGGGCTCGGCGTCGAGGCGCTGCTGGACAGAGTGGTCGCCGAGGTCCCCGCCCCGGTCGGCGTCAAGGACGCCCCGGCCCGCGCGATGATCTTCGACTCGGTGTACGACTCGTACCGCGGGGTCGTGACGTACGTCAGGGTCATCGACGGCCAGCTCAACAAGCGCGAGCGCATCCGGATGATGTCCACGGGCGCGACGCACGAGCTGCTGGAGATCGGTACGAACTCGCCGGAGATGCTGTCCTCCGACGGTCTCGGCGTCGGCGAGGTGGGCTACCTCATCACCGGTGTGAAGGACGTCCGCCAGTCCAAGGTCGGTGACACCATCACCAGCCAGCACAAGGGGGCCGAGGAGGCGCTGGGCGGCTACAAGGAGCCCAAGCCCATGGTCTTCTCCGGCCTGTACCCGATGGACGGCTCCGACTACCCCCTGCTGCGCGACGCACTGGACAAGCTCCAGCTCAACGACGCGGCCCTGGTCTACGAGCCGGAGACGTCCGCGGCCCTCGGGTTCGGCTTCCGCGTGGGCTTCCTGGGCCTGCTGCACCTCGACGTGATCCGTGAGCGCCTCGAGCGCGAGTTCGGGCTCGACCTGATCGCCACCGCGCCCAACGTGGTGTACCGCGTGCTCATGGAGGACGGTGCCGAGCACATCGTCACCAACCCGAGCGAGTTCCCCGAGGGCAAGATCGACGAGGTCTACGAGCCGGTGGTGCGGGCCACGATCCTCGCGCCCACCGAGTTCATCGGCGCGATCATGGAGCTGTGCCAGACCCGGCGCGGCACCCTCCTCGGCATGGACTACCTCTCCGAGGACCGGGTCGAGATCCGCTACACGCTGCCGCTCGCGGAGATCGTCTTCGACTTCTTCGACCAGCTGAAGTCCAAGACCCGTGGCTACGCCTCGCTGGACTACGAGCCCACGGGCGAGCAGTCCTCCAGCCTGGTCAAGGTCGACATCCTGCTGCACGGCGACAAGGTGGACGCCTTCTCGGTGATCACCCACAAGGACCAGGCGTACGCGTACGGCGTGCGGCTCGTCGCCAAGCTGCGGGAGCTGATCCCGCGGCAGGGCTTCGAGGTGCCCGTCCAGGCCGCCATCGGCTCCCGGGTGATCGCCCGCGAGACCGTCCGCGCCATCC
>NZ_LIQT01000737.1 GCF_001418415.1 Streptomyces hirsutus | reverse complement strand
CCCTCGTGTCCTCCGGCGCCCCCGTGCCCCCGGGCACCCCCTCGGGCGCCGCCCCGGGCCTCGTCAAGTCCGTCGACACCGCCGCGGCGGCGCTCGCGCTGCCCGTCCCGCGCATCGACCCGGCCGACCCCAACGCCGGTTTCCTCGCGGGACTGCTGACCTCCGCACCCGCGGAGCTGGTCAACGCCCTGGCCGCGGCGCCCGCGCCGTCGACCGAAACCCGGCTGCGGCAGGTCCGCGCCTGGCTGGAGACCGGTGAGCCGGAGCCCGCGCTGGCCGCGCTGCGGACCCTGGAGGAGCAGGAACCCGACGCCTGGCGGGTGGTCTGGTACCGCGGGGTCGCCGCCCTGGTCACCGGCGACCACGAGGGTGCCGCGCTCGCCTTCGACGCGATCTACGACGCCTTCCCCGGCGAGATCGCGCCGAAGCTGGCGCTCGGCCTGTGCGCCGAGGTGCTGGGCCAGCTCGACAACGCCGCCGAGTACTACCGCCTGGTGTGGTCGACCGACCCGAGCCATGTGAGCGCGGCGTTCGGCCTGGCCCGGGTACGGCTGGCCACCGGCGACCGGCGCGGCGCCGTACGGACGCTGGAGTCGGTGCCGGAGTCGTCGATCCACTACACGGCCGCGCGGGTGGCGGCCGTACGCGCCCGGCTGCGGGGGCGAACCCCGACCGCGGGTGACCTGTCGCTCCTCGACGACCTGAGCCCTGCGGCGGGCCAGGTCGAGGCCTTGGAGTCGTACGGTCTGGATCCGGCGCGCCGGGAGCAGTTGGCGGCCGAGGTCCTCGGCTGCGCGCTCGACTGGGTACTCTCCGGGGGCCAGGGTTCCGTTCCGCTTCCGCTTCCGGCTCCGCCGGGACGGGGACGGCGGAACGCCGCCGGGGGAAGGACACTGCTCGGCAGCGGGCTGGACGAGCGGGACCTGCGCTTCGGACTCGAGCGCTCGTACCGCACGTTGGCCCGGCTGGCGCGGAGCGGTGAGGAGAGGATCGACCTGGTGGAACGTGCCAACCGTTACCGCCCCCGGACGTGGGTGTAGTTGATGTCGCAGATGCCCCAGCAGGCCGCTCTGTCGAAATGCCCGAGCTGCGAGGAACCCCTCGAATCGGGTGATCGATTCTGCGGTGCGTGCGGATACGACCTGTCGGCCGTCCCGGCACCGCCGACGGACCATCCGACGATCACCATGAACACCGGGAACGCCATGAACACCGGGAACGCAGGGAACGCCGCGAACACCGGGAGCGGCGCGGTGCCGTCGCCGAGTCCGGCGGAACGCGGGGCACCCCGGCCCCCGGTCGCACCCCCGGCTCCTCCGGCGCCCCCGGCTCCCCCGGCGGCTCGTCGGGCGCCGGTACCGACACCGACCGCGCCGGGCTGGCGCGCCGTCCGCCCGGACGGTTCCGGTGTGTCCGCCCCGACGCACCGGCCCGCGGACCTGGCGGGCACCGACTCGGCCAGCCTGCCGCTGACCGGCCACCGCCACCC
>NZ_LIQT01000736.1 GCF_001418415.1 Streptomyces hirsutus | reverse complement strand
GGCCTCGGTCCAGACGGCGGGCAGGCTGAGCTGGAGGCCGGAGATGCCGCCCCAGGCGGTGGCGAAGTCGGCCGTCTTGAGGTCGGCGGTGGACGGGGAGTGGTCGGTGACCACGCAGTCGATGACGCCGTCCGCCAGCGCCTGCCAGAGCGGGCCCTGGTTGGCGGCTTCGCGGATGGGCGGGCAGCATTTGAACTCGCTGGCACCGTCCGGGACTTCCTCGGCGGCGAGAGTCAGGTAGTGGGGGCAGGTCTCGACGGTGACGCGTACTCCGTCGGACCTGGCCCCGGCGATCAGCGGCAGCGCGTCGCTGGAGGACAGGTGCAGGATGTGCACGCGCGCGTCGAGGCGTTTCGCCTGCGCGAGGAGCAGGGCGATGGCGGTGTCCTCGGCGTCGCGCGGGCGGGAGGCGAGGAAGTCGGCGTACCTGGGGCCGCCGTGCTGCGGGGCGGCGGCGAGGTGGTCGGGGTCCTCGGCGTGCACGATCAGCAGCCCGTCGAAGGCGGCGATCTCCTCCAGGGTCCGGGCGAGCCGGTCCCGTCCGAGGTGCGGGAACTCGTCGACGCCGGACGGTGACAGGAAGGCCTTGAAGCCGAAGACGCCGGCCTCGTGCAGCGGCCGCAGGTCCTCGACGTTGCCGGGCAGGGCGCCGCCCCAGAAGCCGACGTCGACATGGGTCCGGCCGGCGGCGGCCCGCTGCTTGGTCCGCAGATGGGCGGTTGTCGTGGTCGGCGGGAGGGAGTTGAGCGGCATGTCGACGAGCGTGGTGATGCCGCCGGCCGCCGCCGCGCGGGTGGCGGTCCAGAAGCCCTCCCACTCGCTGCGGCCCGGTTCGTTGACGTGCACGTGGGTGTCGACCAGGCCGGGCAGCAGGACGTCGTCGCCGAGGTCCGTCAGACGTGCCGTCCCGGGGACCGGCGCCTCGTACGGCAGGACCGCCGTGATCGTGCCGCCGGTGACGGCGACCGACGCGGCGCGCGTCCCCTCGGGAGTGATGACGCGCGTCGAGCGCAGTACCAGTCCGGCGTCGGACACCCGCACCCCCTCACCCGATTTCAACGTTCTGTTGAAGGAGTCTTCACTCCCACCCCGATGCCGTCAAGGGGCACCCTGCCCGCACGGGCACCGACGGCCGACCCCTGGACTATTCCATAAAGCGGAATTAGAATTCCGTGAAGCAGAATGCATGAATGCGCAGACAATCAGTCGACCCGACTGCCGGGTAGGCTTCCTCCTTCCCGCCAGTCCGAAAGGAACGCGCCGTGCCGACGTCCAGCGCCAGCACCAACGGCTCCGTCCGGTCCGCTCCGGGCGGCGGAGTGCAGTCCCTCGAGCGCGCCTTCGACCTGCTCGAGCGGATGGCGGACGCGGGCGGCGAGGTCGGCCTCAGCGAACTGTCGACGAGCAGCGGACTGCCCCTGCCGACGATCCACCGCCTGATGCGCACCCTGGTCGCGTGCGGTTACGTGCGCCAGCAGCCCAACCGCCGGTACGCGCTCGGCCCGCGCCTGATCCGGCTCGGCGAGTCCTCCTCCCGGCTGCTGGGCACCTGGGCGCGCCCGTATCTGGCCCGTCTGGTGGAGGAGACCGGCGAGACGGCCAACATGGCGCTGCTCGACGGGGACGAGATCGTGTACGTCGCGCAGGTGCCGTCCAAGCACTCCATGCGGATGTTCACCGAGGTCGGCCGCCGGGTCCTGCCGCACTCCACCGGCGTGGGCAAGGCCCTGCTGGCCGGCTTCCCGCCACAGGACGTACGGGCCCTGCTCGCCCGCACCGGAATGCCCGCGGCGACGGACAGGACCATCACCACGCCGGAGGGTTTCCTGGCCGCGCTCGACGAGGTGCGCCGCCAGGGCTACGCCATGGACGACAACGAGCAGGAGATCGGCGTACGGTGCCTCGCCGTCTCCGTGCCCGACGCCCCCACCCCGGCCGCCCTCTCGATCTCCGGTCCCGCGGGGCGGGTCACGGAGGCGGCGACGGAGCGGATCGTGCCGGTGCTCCAGCAGGTGGCGACGGAACTCTCCGAAGTGCTCACCACCCCGGGCGGCGGCCCGACGGTCTGACCCGGCCCGACGGTCCACCCCGGCCCGACTCGACCCGGTCACTCGTCGCGACCACAGCGCCCGCGCACGCCCCCCTTTCGAGGAGCGCGCGAACAGGTGTGCGTCAAGCCCTGGGTGACGGTCCGAACAGATCCACCGCGTCCCGCACTTCGCCCAGCCCCCGGCCCAGTGCGCTCACCGAGCCGATCGCGCCGGCGATCAGCAACAGGGAACGGCGTAACCGGGGAATCTCGGGATTGCCGCAGGCCGCGTGGGCGTCCAGTGCGGCGAGTTCGTCCTCCGCGATGACCCGATCGGGGAACTCCGCCGGATGGGCCGCCAGTTGGCGACGCAGCCTGGCCACGGCGGAGCGCAGCTCCGTCACCCGCGGATCGTCCTCTCGACTGCCGGTCGCACGCTGCTGCTCTACGCTCCGCAACACAGTCCTCCCCCTCGCACGCGG
>NZ_LIQT01000735.1 GCF_001418415.1 Streptomyces hirsutus | reverse complement strand
GCAGGCGCGCAACCTCGCCGCCTACCTGGGTATGCGCATGGAGCCTCTGCGGTTCCTGCTGCGTGACCGCGACGGCAAGTACGGTGCGGCGTTCGACACGGTCTTCGAGGCCGAGGAGCTGGAGGTGATCTTGAGTGCCCCGCGGGTTCCTCGGATGAACGCCCACTGCGAGAGGATCATTGGCAGCATCCGGCGCGAGATGCTCGACCACGTCCTGATCGTGAACGAGGCCCACACCCGCCAGGTCCTGGCCGCCTACCAGCGGCACTACAACACCCACCGACCTCACCAGGCCCGACAGCAACTACCGCCTGATGCCAAGGAACGGCCCGACGCCACAGTGCACGACCTCAACGCCCGCCGAGTGCTGCGGACCAGGATCCTCGGCGGCGTGACCAGCGAGTACCGCTATATCGCTTGACCGGCGACGATGACTTTTCGAGCGGCACAGGGTCCGTGTAACGGGAAGACAACAAACCCCGCGCGTCGTTCCTGGCCGACACAGCGCTGCGCCAGGATTGAAACGCAGAAGGGCCGACTGTCAGGCCCGACCGGGCAGTTGCCTCATCGTTCGGAAGCAACCCTGGCTCACGCAGTGTGGCCCCAACCCTCAAGGAGATATCACATCGTGCCCACCATCAGGAAAACCGCCCAGCGCCTGTTCGCTGTAGCGTTACTGACCGCAGGCCTCAACCTTGCAACTCCGGCGAATACCGCGCTCGCCATGAATCAGACACCTTGCACTACTGGCGACTTGTTGCACATATGGGGCCATTACAGTCGTCCGCTCATTGTCGGCCCTTCAGGGCCCTTCGAATTCTGCGCCGCCAACGCGGGAACCATGGGACTCGGAGCTGGCGCCTGGGTGGACAAGATCTCCACTGGGAACAACGACATCCAGATGAACGACGCCAACGGCACTCCCATCAGGATCAGTCGCTGGAACATCGTGACCTACCCCAACCGGCCACCGAACATCACATCTATTCAGATCTTCTGAGGTGCCGGCATGTTCAGCGGCGGCGCGCTCGGCGTCGTCGCCTGGCGCCGGACCAGCGCGGGGCGCACCCCGTACTGGAACGTCGGCGCGCAACTGCGGCCGTCGCGCGGCCGGGGCATCGGCACCGCCGCGCAGCGCCTCCTGGTCGACTACCTATTCGCGCACTCTCCCGTCGTACGGCTCGAAGCGGACACCGAGACTGGCAACGTCGCCGAGCAACGATCCCTGGAGAAGGCCGGGTTCACCCGCGAAGGCGTGATGCGCGCCGTGGGGTTCCGCGACGGGCAGTGGCGGGACGCGGTGCGGTACGCGGTGATACGAGGAGACACCGCGCGGCCGGACACGGCCGAAGGGCCGGAGTCCGGCCGCGCGTGACCGCCTCCGCCCGGTCCTGTCGCCCGGGCGGGTTCTCATCGTGCCTGTGCCGCTTGGAAAGTCA
>NZ_LIQT01000734.1 GCF_001418415.1 Streptomyces hirsutus | reverse complement strand
CCGGTCCCCGCCGCGACTGTCGTCCCGACGGAACCCACTGCGGTCACCACCGCGGTGGTCGTCCCGGCCGCGGAAACCGCCCCGGTCGCCACGGTCGTCACTGCGCCGGTCATCCCGACGATCATCACGTCGGTCATCTCGGCGATCATCACGTCGGTCATCTCGGCGCTCGCCACGGTGATCGTCCCGGCGATCGTCACGTCGGCTGTCGCCACGGGTGTCGTCGCGACGGAAGCCACCACGGTCCCCGCCACGGCTGTCATCACGCCCGCGGTATCCGCCACGCTCGCCGCCACCGCGGTTGTCATCACGCCGGAAGCCGCCCCGGTCACCGCGGTGGTCGTCCCGGCCGCGGTATCCGCTCCGCTCGCCGCCACGGCTGTCGCCACGGGTGTCGTCGCGACGGAAGCCGCCACGGTCAGCGCCCCGGTCCCCGCCGCGACTGTCGTCCCGACGGAACCCACTACGGTCACCACCGCGGTGGTCGTCCCGGCCGCGGTAACCGCCCCGCTCGCCACCACGGGTGTCGCCACGGCTGTCGTCCCGACGGAACCCACCACGGTCAGCGCCCCGGTCCCCGCCGCGACTGTCATCACGGCCACGGTATCCGCCCCGCTCGCCACCACTGCGGTTGTCATCACGCCGGAAGCCGCCCCGCTCACCGCCACGGCTGTCGCCACGGCTGTCGTCGCGACGGAAGCCACCACGGTCAGCGCCCCGGTCCCCGCCCCGGCTGTCATCACGCCCGCGGTAACCGCCCCGCTCACCGCCACGGCTGTCACCGCGGCTGTCGTCCCGGCCGCGGAAACCGCCCCGCTCCGGTCGGCCGGCACCTCGGTCGTCACGCCGATCGTCCCGACGGACCCCACGGTCGCGGTCGCTGGATCGACGTGGGCCGGCGCTCCGCGGGCCGCCTCGGTCCGAACGGTCACCACTGTCCCGTCGCCGCTGGTCGCGCTCCGGTCGGTCGTCGGGAGAGTTGGTGGACATCGGTGACTCCTGTCTTAGGTACTGCAAATATTCTCGCGCGGTCGGACATCCGACGCGCTCCAGAAAATAAAAAAGGACCCCTGGCCCCAGCTGAACGCTGGTGACCAGGGGTCCTTCCAAAGATTGTTCGGCGGCGTCCTACTCTCCCACAGGGTCCCCCCTGCAGTACCATCGGCGCAATAAGGCTTAGCTTCCGGGTTCGGAATGTAACCGGGCGTTTCCCCTACGCTATGACCACCGAAACCCTAATGGTTTCGAGCGAACAAGCACACTTTTCTTTTATGTTCTGCTCAAAGCCGACAACTGTTCGTTGTCTCAGAACTAACACAGTGGACGCGAGCAAC
>NZ_LIQT01000733.1 GCF_001418415.1 Streptomyces hirsutus | reverse complement strand
CGCACCGGCGTGCCCTTGCGGCCTCCGACGGGCCGGGCGGTGAGCCCGTCGTCGGCGCCGTAGCCGGTGGACGCGCCCGCGCTGCCCGCGTGGGTACCGGTCTCCGTCCCGGACACCGGGTCGAACCCGCCGTCGGCGGGCCTCGGCTGTGACACCCGGCGCCCCTTGGGGACCCGTGGCACCTCACCCCGGGAAGCCGTGTGGACCGTACGCCTGCCGCTGCCGCTGCCGCTGCCCGTGCTTCCGGCGCCGGCGCCGGTGTCGAAGCCGAAGCCGGTGTCGAAGCCGAAGCCGAAGCCGGTGTCGGAGCCGGAGCCGAAGCCGGTGTCGGAGCCGGAGCCGGAGCCGGATCCCGAGCCCGCCTCCGAAGCGCCGCCCGTCCCGTGGTTCTCGATCCCCGGCGTGCCCCCCTGGCCGGGCACCAGCGGGGTCTCCCCGGTGGTCCCGGCCGCCGGGGAACCGTAGCCGTGGTGCGTGGGCCCGTCCGGCGGACGCACGGCCGCCGACCCTGCCCCCGCCCTCGTGGGAGGCTCCGCGTACGTCCCCGCGGGCGGTTCCGGCACGCGGACGTGCCCCTCGCCGTCCGGCGTCGTCCGTGCTCGCGCCCCCGGCCCCGCGGCCGGGGTGAGCCGCAGCGCCGACTCGCCGATCCGCAGCAGCGCGCCCGGGGCCAGACCGACCGGGCGGGAGCCCACCCGCCGGCCGTCCAGGGTCGTGCCGTTGGTGGAGCCGAGGTCGGCGACCGAGACCCTGCCGTCCGGGCCGACCGTCACCGCGCAGTGCAGCCGGGAGACGTCCGGGTCGTCGAGCGGCACATCGGCGTCGGCCGAGCGCCCGATGCGGATCTCGCCGCCGTGCAGCAGATGGACGCCGCCCGCGTCGGGACCGGCGACGACATGGAGTCTGGTCGGGGTGTCGTCCAGTTCGGGGTGCGGCTCCGGCTCGCCCGGGGCGCCCACGGCCAGCACCGCGCCGTCGATCAGCGGGGGCTCGCCGAGTGTGCAGCGTTGGGCGTCCAGCCGCTGGTCACCGGCGTACAGCACCGGGGCGCCGGAGGAGCCCGCGGAACCGGAGGCGCCGTCGCCGCCGGAGACCGCCGAGACCAGTGCGGCGGCCACCGCCGCCAGGGCCGTACCGGCGGGGGCGGTGACGACCACATGGCCTCGCGCGGGGGAGGTCAAACCCAGCGGATCTACCACGGTCAGCCGGATCTGCATCGCCGTGAGCGGTCCCTTCTGCGCGAGCGCCCGCGGCATGGAGGACGGAACCGCCCCGCGGTCCCCCACCGCGGAC
>NZ_LIQT01000732.1 GCF_001418415.1 Streptomyces hirsutus | reverse complement strand
ACGCCGCCCGTGGTGGTGCTGTCCATGGTGGTCGTGGTGTCGTTCGTCATCGGCGGCGGCCCTTCCGGGGTGCGCGGGTGTCCAGTTCTTCGAAGGCGGGGGCGTCGCCGCCGCGGACCCGTGCCCAGGCGGCTGCGAACAGCGCGGGCACAGGGAGGTGGGGCAGGGCCCGGGTGGACCCTGCCACGGGGTACAGGCGTTCCTTCCAGGTCTCCAACGGCAGTCCGGGGGCGCCGCGTTCGAGCCAGCCGCAGGGGAGGAACAGGGTGCGGCCGGCGCGGGAGCGCTTCGCCTCCACGACGAGGTCGGTGGCGGCGAGTTCCGCCCGGGCCTTCTTGACCCGTGCCGGCTTCCACTCGGTCCAGCGGACGCAGTTGCGGTCCGTCGGGTCGGGCAGGGCGAGCAGCATCAGGTAAAGGGCGGCGGCGTCCGCGCTCAGGCCGAGGGTGTCGACGGCCTCTGCCACCAGGTCCGGCACCGCACGCGTCGGATCCTGGGCCGGGTGGTGCGGGAAGCCGTCGGGGGCTCCCGCCGAGGCCAACGCATCGGTCTCCTCGCCCAGCAGTGCGCGCAGAGCGAGCAGATCGCCGGTGCCGTGACGGCCGACGGTGCCCTCGACAAGGCCGAACGCCGGGTCGTCGGGGCCTGCCAGACCGGCCGGGCGAATCAGCAACTTCTCGTTGCTGCCGTGGCCGGGGGCGAGGAGCAGCGCCGTGCCGGCCCGGACCAGACCGTCGGCGCCGGCACCGCCGGACTCGGGGAGCCCGTGGGCGGCGCGGACCGCGGGGCCGATCGAGCCCCCCGACTCGGTCCAGTCCAGACCGAGGTCCAGCACCAGGTCCGGGTCGGCGAGGCGGCCACGCAGGGCCGCGAGCCCGACGGGCAGGTGCGCCCACAGGGGGTGCCCGTACGGCAGCGTGTAGGCGAGGGTGCGCAGGGCGGTCAGGGCCGAAGAGACCGCACCGCCTGCGCCCACCCGGTGCAGGCCCGGGCGACCGGTGCCGTCCTGGACATCGGTGCCGTGGGCGAGCCAGGTCCGGGAGCCCGCGTTGAGGATCAGGTCGACGGCGCCCGAGGTGGTGCCCGACAGGTCGAGGTCCAGTTCCTCGGGGACGCGGACGAGGGAGGCCAGGCGCTCCTGCCAGACCTCGGCGGCGGCCCGGACGTCGGGGCCCGTGGACCACAGCTCGGCCGGGTCCGCGGGCAGCAGTGCTTGGAGCAGGGCGTGCCGGCCGTCGCGGGGCAGGGCGTCCAGCCTGGCCTGGGCCGCCTCGAAGACACGCGTCTTCGCCCCGAGCAGCGCGAGCGCCTCGGCGCCGGGCTCCTCGACGGCTGCCGACAGCAGGGCGGCGGACTGGAGGGGACCGATTCCGGTGGCCGTGTGGAACGCCTCGGCGGCCTCCGGACGCCAGGGTGCCGGGCCCTGCTCCCGTACCAGGGCGGTGAGCCGGGTGAGCCGGTCGCGGGCGATGCCCTTCCGGTGAACGTGCTCGTGGTCCAGGGTGAAGCCGGGGACGGGGCCGAAGGCGCCGGTCGGGTCGTGGTCCAGGGCAAGCCAGCGTGCCGCGTCGTTCCGGGAGTTCCGGCCGCGGTTGGCGACGACCACGACGGTGCGGGCGCCCTTGCGCAGCACCTGGCCGAGGCGGTGCACGGCCTCGTGGCGTCCCGGCCCGGGTGCCCCTCCGCCGAACGGCTCGACGAGCTCCACCTGCCGGACCGTGCCCGCCGGATCGGCCAGCGGGCCTGCGGCGAGGGTTTCCAGCAGCACGAGGAGCCCGGTGCGGTGCTCGAGGGAGGTGGTCGCCGAGGCGGCCCGGTAGGCCAGTTCGGGCAGCTTGTCGAGGAGGGAGATCCAGGCCAGGGAGTCACCGGGCACGGTGTACTCGTCCCGCTGCCAGCCGTCCACGGGAAGGAACGGGACCTTGGAAGGCGTGGGTGGGCCGAACGCCGGCTCGCCGCCGAGGACATGGTTGACGGCGAGGATCTGCCGGATCACGGTCCACCGGCTCCCGGCTCCCCACCAACTGCCGTGCATCCGCTCGGAGCCCCAGGCGGAGGCGTTCCGCAGGGTCGTGTCGTCGCCGTGCTCGGGCTCGTGATCGAAGAACATGCCCTGGGTGCGCGCGGCGTTCCGGGGAGTGGCCGGCTGCACGGGCTTGGGCGGTTCCAGGTACCGGGCGACTGCGGCAGCCCGGTCCACCGCGTTCCGGACGAGCGCGGTGACGCCCGCGAGGAGCCGTGCGTCGGAC
Source organism: Streptomyces hirsutus (assembly GCF_001418415.1). Lineage (GTDB taxonomy): Bacteria > Actinomycetota > Actinomycetes > Streptomycetales > Streptomycetaceae > Streptomyces > Streptomyces hirsutus. The sequence continues at coordinate 7,510 of NZ_LIQT01000732.1, read as the reverse complement.
ACCTCGGGCAGCACCCGGGCGACGGCCTCCTGGCTCAGCTCCCGCGACGAGGGCCCAGTGTACTCCTTGACAGCCCGGAACGCCTCCAGGTGCCGGGCGACCGCGGCGGCGACCTCCTTGAACAACTCCCCCGCCCGGGAGTCCGTCAGGTTCCGCAGGGCAGTGGAGCCCCGCTCGTCCCTCGGGCGCAGGGCGTGCCAGTAGGCGACGGGAGGCACGTAGGGGGTGCCCGCCGCGTCGTTCCCACCGGAGGAGTCGGGGGTGACGGACCACAAGCTGCCACCGGTACCGTCCGTGCCCGCCGGGTGCGCTTCGACGGAGCGGTGGTGCAGGGCCGCGACCGGCCGTGACCCGCCGGGCAGGGTGAGGGCGCCGAGCGGCACCGGGGAGCCGCCGCCGGGCAGCGGGTGCGGCAGGGTGACCGTATGGCCATCGGGGGTGCCGGCAGCGATCCGGTGCCCGTCGGCGGGGGCGGCCGTGCCGGGCTCGGTGACCGTGCGGCGGACCCAGCGGCCGAGGACCGTGCCGTCCGTGCCGAACGGGGTGGTCTCCAGACCGGGCTGGAGCGGCAGCACCTGGCAGTGCTCGGTGAGCAGCCGGGTGCCGTCCTGCACCCCGGAGCGGAGGAAGGCGGGGAGGGATGCGCGGCCGTGCGTGCCGCCGACCGGGTCGTACTCCAGCCACACCCGCTGCGTGCCCTGGTGGCCTTCCCGCCAGTGACCGGTGCCGTCGGAGATGACGGCGCGCTGAGGCGGGAGGGAGGTGTCGCCCGCGTGCAGGGCCTTGCCGCCGGTGGCGCGGCCGCCGCCGGGCAGCGGCAGGCAGACCTCGTCCGTGGGGCCGGAGCCGCCCCAGCGAGGGATCTGCTCGCCGCCGACGGTGAACACCTCGGCGGGACGGTGCGACCAGTAGCCGCGCTGCTTGCCGTCCTCCCACCAGATGACCAGCAACTCGCCGTCGACGTAACGGAAGGCGAGCGTCCGCCAGTGGTCGACGGTGGCGGGCAGCCGTAGGGTATGCCGCAGCAGAACGCCTTCCGGGCCGACGACGACGGCGCGTTCTTGGGTGTTCAGGATCAGCGCGGGCCAGGCGCCGGTGACGCCGACGCCCTCCGACCGGTCACGCCGCTGACGCGTGGCGGCCGCCTCCGTGGCCAGTTCGACGTAGGTCTCGTCCAGCGCGGGCCAGCCCAGTTCGTCGAGGACGCCGGTGCGCAGGGTCGAGGCGAGCAGCGGGACGACATCGTGGCCCTTGAGGAGCCGCACCGCCTCCGGGGCGACCTCTCCGACCACGGAGCGGTACGCCGAGAGCTTGTTGAGGGCGGCGTACAGCCCAGGAAGCCCTTGCGCGGCCGTGTACTCCTCGGCGCAGGCGGTCAGCCACTCCCGCAGGATCCCGGACAGCACCGGATGCGCCGCCAGTTTCGCCATGCCGGTGTCGCCCAGCCGCTGACCGCGTCCGCCGCCGAGGCCGCCGACGGTCCGGTTCAGCAGGGCGCGGAAGACCGGCCGTTCGGCGACGGCGGTGAGATCCCGCGCTCCAGGCGCGGTGTCGGTGAGCCAGGAGCCGAGCGGGACACCGGGGCCCTGCGCGGTGCCCGTGTCCTGGTCGTCCGGCTCGGCGACGGGGATGCCGGAGGCCAGGCAGAGGTCGAGGAGGTCCAGGTCGGCGGTGCGCTGCCAGCGGCCCTGGAACAGCTCGACGGGGCGCCCGTCGGCGCGCAGCCGGTTTGCCATCCGGGCGGCCAGGTCAAGGGTCTGCGGGCTGCGGCCCGAGGTGACCCGGTTGCGCCGTCGGTGCGCCTCCCAGCGGGCGATCCAGTCCGCCGGGGAGACGGACGGGTCACCGGGGGCGGCGGAATCGGAGGTGTCCGGGAGGGCGGTCAGCAGGTCCTCGGCGCCGGACTCGGCCAGCAACGCGAGCCAGCCGGGTTCGCCGTCCGTGTCCCGGCCGCTCTCGCTGAAGGTCTCCGGGAAGAAGCCGAGGAGCCGGGCCCGCACGGCCGCATCCCGTCGAGCGAGGGCGATGAGCGCGGAGCGGTAGGCCGTCCAGAACGAGGCGGGGGCGCGGACGACTCCCGGGGAGCCGATCAGATCGGCCACCAGCTCGCGTTCGGCGGCCTCGCGGTCCAGCCCGGCGGCCTTGACCAGCGCGCGCACGTCCTGCGGCAGCGCCGCGTACGGTGGCATGCCGGCCGCACAGCGCTCGACCAGCAGACGGCGGAACTGAGCCCAGGCGTCCGCCGGTGCGAGCCGGGCCACCAAGTCCCGCACGTACTGCCGCAGCGCCTTGACGGTCAGCGCGCCGGCGAAGGCGAACTCCAGGAAGACGGCCCGCTGCCGGTCCTCGTCCACGACCAGCCCGTGCACCCGCTCGGCCTCGCGGGCCTTGCCGAAGAAGGAGGCGGCGTAGGTGCTGTTCTCCGCCTGGAGGAAGAGGCGCGCCACCTGCTCGTAGTAGGTGGGGAGGAAGTGGGGCACGGCCCGGCCGAGCCGGGTGCCGAGTGCGTCGAAGCCCTCCTTGGCCGCTCCGGCGCGGCTCCTGGCCTGCCGGCCCAGCCGCTCGATGTCCTTGACCAGGGCCAGGGCATGGTGCCCGTTGGCCGGGTCGTTGACCAGGGCCCAGGCCGGGAAGCCCAGCGTTTCGCGGCGCACCTGGCCCACGACGGGGGTCTCGGCGGTCCGGGCCAGCCCGAGGAACTCCAGGGCCAGGTCCTCGGCTTCGCCGAGAGTGCCGGGCACGAGCCGGACCACGGGGCGGTCGCCGAGGGCGGTGTGCGTGTAGGTGCGGGCGGTCAGCGCGTCGGCGTCGTCCCGGTCGGTGGTGCCGACCGGGAGGATCGTGCCCGCGTCCAGCAGGGCCGCCACGCGGGCCTCGGCGGCGGGGGTGAGGGTGCTCTCGCCCCGGGCCTGGGCGGGGAGGAACGCCGCGCCCGCTGCCGTCGTGTTCGCGTTGGTGTTCGTCGTCGTGGTGCTCATGCCGCCCGCTCCTCGTCCTCCACGTCGCGGCCGGCGTAGAGCGCCGCCGCCATGCGCATGCCCTCGGACCACGCGACGGGGCCGACCTCGGCGGCCGTCAGCGCGCGCCCCGCAGGGTCGGTCCAGCCCAGAGGGCCCGTCTCGGTGCCGTACTCGTCGTATCCGTCGTGCTCGCCGATCCAGATGCGCGCCTCGGCGGTGGCGCCGTCCTCGACGACCGGGCAGACCGCGTATCCGCCGCGCGACCGGTACCCGAGTTGGGTGACGCGGCCGTGCAGGAAGCGCAGTTCCTTGAACACCCCGCCGGCGTAGGTGTCCACGGAGGTGGTGTCCGGGGCGAGGCCCGGCGGGCAGTGCCACACCTCGCGGAACAACTGCTCCACGTTCTGGCGCACCCCCAGTTCGACCGCGAACTCCCGCAGCTCGTCGAGGTCGTCGAGGAGGACGGGGTGGGGCACGCTGACGACGTCAGGGGTGATGCGGACCGTGTCGCCGTCCAGGTCGACAAGGCCGAGACCGCGGTCGGGGTCGACATCGCGCAGGAACCCGGCGACCCCACCGTCCGCGCCGGTGACCACCACGTCCCGCAGGACCGCCTGCCACGCCGGGTCGGGCCAGACCCGGGCGAGCACGGCAGCGGGGACGGGCAACGAACGCACCATCCACTGCTCGACGTCGGTCAGGCACTGGCGTTCGTGCCGCTCCAGCCACTCGGTCAACTGCCGGAGTCCGACGACCGCCGGGTCGTCCTTCAATCTGGCCGGGACGGACTTCAGCCGCCGGCCCTTCCCGTTGCGGCACACCACCTTGCCCGCCTCCAGGGCGACTTCATAGTCGCCCGCCGGAACCCACCCCATGCGCTGTTCTCCCCGTTGTTCCGGACGGCCGCCGAACCGGCGGCACGCTGATGAAACCCGTCAACGGCAACGCACCGTGACGAGTGGGAGAGACTCTAGGCGTCCCCAGTGACAATGAGTTCGGCTCCCTCCGCTTCGTCGTACGGGCCCACACCCCAGAAGGGACCGCCCGGCCGTGCCCCCCGTCCCGCCGAGGCCCGCGACGTCACGGAACCCGCCGGCGCAACCGACGGAACGCCAGGAGTGAGGGGGCCCCGACGACCGGGGGCTCGCGCGGGATCGGACGGGCCGTCACGGTGGTCTGCGCCGAGGCGGGCAAGCGGGTGACCGTGCGCTACGCGACCCACCTAGAGGAGGCCGAGGAGCCACACCTCGGTGACTGAGCACTTGGGGGCCCGGTCGAACTGCGGAACGCCGGGCTCGGGTGAAGTCACCGGCGACACAAATCAGCCGCGGTGCACTCCGTATGCATCTCGACGAGGTTCTGTACATCCGCCTCGACCTCAGCAAGACGCGGCACGACCTCGGTCACGCCGCTCTTCGTGTCGAACAGCTCCAGTCCCACCACTCCCCTGCGCAACCGCGCTGCCAGAGGGGATCGCCGCAGGGCTCGGGGACGCCCAGGGCTGAGGCTGATCCTTTGGAGTGGACACCCTGACAATGGATCGGAACACCCCCGCGTGCGTGGGGGTGTTCCGTTTTTGGTCTCCGTCGTGAACGTCTCCTCGGCGTCCTCCTGTAGCAGTCACTGAGCGTTCTCACTGCAGTGCTGACTCCGGGCTCACCGGGGACTTCGGCAATGGCACTCTCTGGGGAGAACCTGGAGAGAATCCGCGCTGCTGGGGAGCGCGTGGGGAGGATCGACTGCGCAACACGGCATGATGCCGAAAGACGCTGAAAGACTCACCCACGCAGGTCAGCTACGCTTCTGACCGCATCGTCGCAGGTCCGCGCCCCGCTCAGCCGTCCTCCCGCGGGCGACCGAAAAGCGGGAGGCAGCGCCCGACCGCCTCCCGCTCACCAGCCACCAGGACTCAGGCATTCCCACAGGTCAACGGACCCTTCCTCGCGGTTTCAGCGGCACCACCGGCAGCTCGGGAGCGGGCAGCGGCTCCCCGTCGTACCCCTTCACCTCGCCGAACCGCGTCCCCTCCATCCAGTCCCGGCGGGCCTGCTCGATCTCCTCCTGGGTCCGGCCGATCCAGTTCCGGAACATAGCGAACCATGCGCGCAAAAACGCAGGTCAGCCGCGTTCCGGACCGCCGACGGTCAGCATCGGTCCCGGAGGAGTCAACAACCGTGAGCTCCGCTGCCCTGGTTCGTGGGACGGGGTCGTTCTTCAAGGAGTGTGAGCATCCGCGGTCGCAGTGGTCGAGGTGTCCGCACCTGTACATGGTCCGTTATCGGTCTGCGGTGGGGAGACAGGTGGAGGAGTCCGGGTTCGCAAACCAGGAGCGGGCGTTGCGCTTTTGACGGAGGTCTGCAACGCGAGGAAAGCCGCGCCGCGCGGTCAGGCCGGGGTGGAACGGATCGCCAGGTACGGGGCGATGCGGTTCGAGGAGTACGCCCGTGAGGGGAAGGCCGGGCAGCGGGGCCGGGCCAGCGTCGGTGGCGCTTCTGGACTCCCTGATGCCAATCCATCTGCTACCGCTGCTGGGCAGCCAGCGGATGAACACCTTCGAAACCAGACGTCGGGACGGACCCCTGTGGGGCTCGTAAAGTCATCGCTGCAGGGGGAGCCCGCGTGCACGACCCCTCGGCGGTGGCGATGAACGCCCATGCCGAGAGGTTCATCCGCAGCGTGCGGGCCGAGTGCACCGACCAGATGCTGATCTACAACGAGCAACACGCACTGCGTGTCCTCGCCGAGTACGCCGAGCATGACAACTCCGGAAGGCCGCACCGGGCCCTGCAGCTTCGCGCACCAGCCGACGACCCGGACGTCATCCCCTTCCCAGCCCAGCGGATCCAGCGCCACGACGTCCTCAGCGGACTCATCCATGAGTACCGCGACACACCCTGACGAAGATCATGACGCTCTGGCAAGCGCCCAGCTCAACTCATGTACGGGACTTTTGGCACCCAACAGGCCGCCCCGCAGCCGGCTCATTGGTTTGCGGCGCTCTTCACGTACGCCTCATACCCCTCCTCCTCCAGCCGCTCGGCCAGTTCCGGGCCGCCGGAGTCGACGATCCGGCCGTCCGCGAAGACGTGTACGTGATCGGGGTGGACGTAGCGCAGAATGCGCGTGTAGTGGGTGATCAGCAGGGTGGCGACCGCGCCGGTGGCGCGGACGCGGTTGACGCCCTCGGAGACGACGCGTAGCGCGTCGATGTCCAGGCCGGAATCGGTCTCGTCCAGAATGGCGATCTTCGGCTTCAGGAGTTCCAGCTGAAGGATCTCGTGGCGCTTCTTCTCGCCCCCGGAGAAACCCTCGTTCACGTTCCGCTCGGCGAAGGACGGGTCGATCTGCAGCCGCTCCATCGCCGCCTGGACCTCCTTCAGCCAGGTGCGCAGTCGCGGGGCCTCACCGCGCACGGCGGTGGCGGCCGACCGCAGGAAGTTGAACATGGAGACGCCGGGGACCTCGACCGGGTACTGCATGGCGAGGAACAGGCCGGCCCGCGCCCGCTCGTCGACCTTCATGGCGAGCAGGTCCTCTCCGTCCAGGAGAGCTGCGCCGGAAGTGACCTGGTATTTAGGATGCCCGGCGAGAGCATAGGCGAGGGTGGTCTTGCCGGAGCCGTTGGGCCCCATAAGGGCGTGCGTCTCGCCCTGCCGCACGGTCAGGTCGACACCGCGGAGGATCTCCCTCGGACCGTGATCGGTCAGGACCTGGCAGTGCAGGTGGTCGATGACCAGCGTTGCCATGCCTTCTCACCCCTCTTCTTCCTCGTGGAAACGGGACACGGCCGATCAGCGGGCACTATGGACATGCACGCGCAGCGTGCCGGCGATGGGCTCACCGCAAACCGCGGCAGTATGCCGCTGACGGCCCCCGGCCCCATGGCGTGACCAGGAGGAGGCAGTGGAACTCGACGTGATCGTGGAGATCCCCGAGGGATCCCGCAACGAATGCGAGAGGGACCACGAGCTGCACCACATCCGGCTGGACCGCATGCTGTTCACCTCGACCAAGTACCCGGCCGACCACGGCTTCATCGAGGGAACACTCGGGCGCGACGGGACCCGCTCGACGCACTTGTCATGGTCGGCGAGCCGACGTTTCCCGGATGCCTGATCGAATGCCGGGCTGTCGGCATGTTCTGCATGAAGGACGAGCGCGGCCCGGACGAGAAGATCCGCTGCATGCCCGCCCACGGCCCACGCTACGCCTACGTCCAGGACACAAGGGGCATACCCGCCTTCGACGAGTTGGAGATCACCTACTTCTTCGAGACCCGTAGGACCTCGCGCTCGGCAAGAGCGCCAAAGGATCGCACCGGGCGGGCTAGCAGTAGCGGCTTCCCGAGGCTTGCGGAGGTGCTCGCCCCAGGCAGCTGCCCCTGGGAGAGCACGTTCAGTTCTGTGCCCGTGCCTCGGCTCTCGGTGGTGCCTTCCAGCCCGGCAGCAGGAGAGTCGCACCCTCGCGCGCGTGGCACCCTCTCGGGCGCGACGGTGTCCCTCCCCCGAGGGGTGAGGACCGGGGGAGGGCACCGCGGGGTGGGCCTGTGG
>NZ_LIQT01000731.1:317-1135 GCF_001418415.1 Streptomyces hirsutus | reverse complement strand
CCAGGATCACCACCCGGCGGGGCGTGACATGATCCCGCATCGGAGATCAGCCTCCGGTGGCGAAGCCGGGGAAGAGCGTCATTCCGCCGTCGACGTAGAGCGTGGTGCCGACGACGTAGTCGAGCAGGTCGGACGACAGGGCGACGACAGCGTTGGCGATGTCGTCCGGGTCGCCCACGCGGCGGTACGGAATGAGGCGCAGCAGGTCGGCCTCGGCCTCGGGGGTGGACCAGGCGTCGCGGTTGATCGGTGTGCGGATGGCGCCGGGTGCGACCGCGTTGACCCTGATCCGCTGAGGGGCCAGTTCCTGGGCCAGCGTCTGCATCAGCATGCCCACACCCCCCTTGGAGGAGGCGTAGTTCACGTGTCCCGACCACGGGATGATCTGGTGGACCGAGCTCATACAGATGATCTTCCCGGCCGATCGGGACACCTCCGGCACCACACCGCGCCGCACGAACTCCTTGGCGGCCTCCCGAGCGCAGAGGAACTGGCCGGTCAGGTTGACGTCGATGACCTTCTGCCAATGGGCGAGCGTCATCTCCGTCACGGCCGCGTCCCGCTGAAGGCCCGCGTTGGCCACCATGATGTCGATCGTGCCGAACTCCTCGACCATCCGCGCGACCATGGCGACCACCTGGTCCTCGTCGGACACGTCGGCCTCGTGGGCGTAAGCGCGGACACCGAAGCCCTCGATCTTCTTCACGACCTCCTCGGCCTCGCCCGCGCCAACGACGTAGTTCACCACGACGTCCGCTCCCGCCCGGCCCAAGGCAACGGCCGTCGCCAGGCCGATACCCGAGTTGGCACCCGTTACC
>NZ_LIQT01000731.1:0-305 GCF_001418415.1 Streptomyces hirsutus | reverse complement strand
CGACGCGCATGAAGCCGGGAGTCGGTCGGCCCCGGGACGGGCCCAGGAGCCGTCGCATGCCCGCACCCAGACGAAAGCACCCGATGTCGCGGGCGGGCGGACCGGCGCGCCACGCGTCCCTGTCTCAACCAGCCAGGTCACTCGGCCGGGCTACGCCCGAACGTGCGGGACGCCCGCAGCTTCTGATACACCGCAACACGCCCTTCGCGGTGAACGGTTCAAGGCCGTGTTGGCGAGCACCGTTCGTCAAGAACGGGGCGCGCTTCGTCGAGCTTCCGTCCGTCACCCGACCGAAGCCGCTCGTC
>NZ_LIQT01000730.1 GCF_001418415.1 Streptomyces hirsutus | reverse complement strand
TGCTCCTCGGTGAGCCGGGCGCCGGGCGCGAAAGCGCTCGGTCCCGTCGGTACCGCGCTCAGTGCGGCGCACCACAGGGGCAGTTCGTGGGTGGGGAGGAGATGGACCGTCCCGCGGGGGCCGAACGTCTTCACCAGGGAGTGGTCCTCCCACAGCGCGGCCCGTACGTCCGCCCGTGTCGCGCCGGACCTGCGCAACCCCACCGACACCTCGGCCGCCGACAGGACCTGGGCGTGCGCGCCGAGCATCGTGGACACCACCTCGGCGACCGGCGTGCTCCCCGGCGCCGGGGAGGCCAGGAACTGCCGCTCGAACCGCCGCGCACTCGCCTCCGCCCAGGTGATGGTCGTCTCGGTCACTGTCTCTGCCCCCGACCCTGCCGACGTTGCCGACCCTGCCCCTGCTCCCCCGCCGGTGCCTGTGCCTGCCCCTGTGCCCGTACCCGTGCCTGTTCTCGGCCTCGTCATGTCTTCGACGGTAGAGGCGATTGAGGACAGGTTCCGTCCGCAATGGGTGACCCGGCCCGCGCTTCGGGGCCATTCCTGGGCGTGGCTCGCTTTTCAGTCACCTGTCGGGCTCTGTTCAAGCCATGATCATTCGCCCGAGCGAAGCTGCGCGGACGGCATCGTGCAGTGGAGGGGACTGCGCGATGTCCGAGGTGTCGTGCCGTCGCCCGGCTCCGACTCGTCGGTGGGTCAAGTGGGCGTTCCTCACGGGATCACCCGTCGGAGGGACGGCCGAAAGGGTGGTCATGGCGGGGTTCTGTCGAGGGTGCACCGATCGCCGCGGTCGAGATGGCCCGCTATTGCCGGTTTCTTCCGGGGGAAACTGTTGTATTTCGGCCACAGGGGCGCCCGGAATGTGTGCTTCCGTGGCCGTCGGGGCGTTGCCGGACGATTCCGGAGAGTAGTTGTGGCACGCCGATGTACGCAGCATCACTCACAAAGGGTTATGGTGGAGCTCCCCCCCTCGGGCCGGTCCGTATCCCCCCCACGGACCGGCCCGTTTTTCTTTGCCTGCGCCCGGCGGTCCGGCCGCGGCTCCCGGTCCCGGCCTCAGGTGGCCGTCGGGCGGGTCGGATCCCGGCCCGGCGTTGGAGCCGCCCCTGCCTCCATCCGGGGTGATCCCCGCCTCCATCCGGGTGGGCCCGCGGGCAGACGCACGGGCAGGCCTCCGTGCGGGAGCCCGCACGGAGGCCTGCCCGT
>NZ_LIQT01000073.1 GCF_001418415.1 Streptomyces hirsutus | reverse complement strand
CCCCCGCCGACGCCTCCGGACCGCACACCGCCGCGGCCCAGGCCCCCGGACCGGCAGGCGCCTCCCCCGCCACCGGACCGGCCGAGCGCACCGGACGACGACCCCGTCCTCTGCGTACCGATCATCGGCCTGTGCGTGGGCGGCGGCCCCGGCCTCAGGGGCTGAACCGGCGGAGGCCGCCACAGAGCTCCCGGACCCTCTAGGGGGTGTCCCGGCGGGTGAGCAGCCACGGCTCCACCACGCCCAGGCCGCGCACGGGCCGCTGCCACATCGGCTGCAGCCCGAAGCGGTACGTCGGCGGCTCCTCGCCCTCCTTCTCCGCCGCTGCCGCCGCCTCGGCGGCGGCAGCCTCGGAGGCGGGCGCGTCACCGGTGCGGATCAGTTCCTCGGCGAAGGCGGGGTCGACGAGTACGGCGTCCCGGGGAGCTATCGAGGTGAGCCGGGAGGCCAGGTTCACCGTCGTACCGAAGACATCGCCCATGCGGGTGGTGACGGTGCCGAACGCCATGCCGACCCGGAGCTCCGGCATCGTCTCGTCGTTCGCCATGGTCTCGATCAGCCGTAGGGCGATCTCCGCGGCCGTTCCCGCGTCGTCGGCGGCGTAGAGCACCTCGTCACCGAGGGTCTTGATGAGCCGCCCGCCGCGCGCGGCCACCAGGTCGGCGGCGGTCGTCTCGAAGGCCTCGACGAGTTCGCCGAGCTCCTCCTCCTCCATCCGCCGGGTCAGTCGCGTGAACCCGACGAGGTCGGCGAACGCGACGGCGAGCCGCCGGTCCACCATCTCCTCGTCGTCGGCGGCCTGGAGCACCCGCCCGGCCGAGGCGGCGAGCTGCCGCCGCCAGACGTAGACGAGGAACTCCTCCAGCTCGGGCAGGAGCAGCTCGATGATGGGATACGTGACCTCGGTGCGGGTCATGCCCAGCTCGGGCGGCTCGGTCAGCCCTTCCAGGAAGGAGTCGATCTGCCACTCGGCCAGTCGCGCGGTGGTCTGTCCCGTGGACCGCGCCACCTGCACGGCCATGGCCTCGCTCAGCAGCCCCGCCTCCACCAGGCCGGACAGCCGGCGCAGCGCCAGGACGTCGGCCTCGGTCAACGCCTTGGCCTGTCCGACGTCGGCGAACCCCATGGCCCGCCAGAAGCGCGTGGCCGTTTCCACGGTGACGCTGGCACTGCGGGCCGCCTGAAAAGGGGTATAACGGCGCTCGGCGCCCAGAATGAGCTGTTCGAGACGCAGGGCGAGCGGGTCCTCGCCGTTGTCGGCGGGACGGGAGTCGTCCCCCCGCCCCCGCTCGCGCGAGGCCGAGGGTGGCGGAGGCTCCGCGCGGCCCTGCGCTTCCGTTCCGGAGCCCGAGTCGTCGACGGTCACGCGTTGCTGCCCTTCCGATCTGCCACGGCCATGTCTCGACCGGCCTCAACTCTACGGCAGGTGTGCGCCAGCTCACTCCGTCCGGTCGCGTCGACGGGTGGCACGACCGGCGCACCCGGCATCGGGGTACCCACCGTACGCATCCGCACCCGTGCCCGCGTGCGCCCCTCACCCGCCCCCCGGGGCGGCATGGCCCACGGGACGACGGCGACGGGACCTACGGGACGACGGGGCGCACGTGCACGATGTCACCCGCTCCCACCGGTTCCTGCACCCCCTCCTCCGTGGCCAGCACCAGGCGCCCGTCCCCGTCGACGGCGACCGCCTCGCCCACCAGCACCCGGTCGCCCGGCAGCTCGGCCCGCACCACCCGCCCGAGGGTCGCGCACCCCGCCGCGTACGTCTCCTGCAGGCCGCTCGCGGCCGGGTCGCCGCCCGCCGCCCGCCAGCGCCCGTACCAGTCCTCCAGCGACCGCAGCACGCCCCGCAGCAGCGGGTCCCGGTCCGTGGTCACCGCGCCCGCCAGCGCCAGGGACCCGGCGGTGGGCACCGGCAACTCGTCGGCGTGCAGGCTGACGTTGATGCCGACGCCGATCACCACCCCGTCGTCCCCGGCCCGCTCCGCGAGGATTCCGGCGGCCTTGCGCTCCTCGCCGCCGACGGTGACGAGGAGGTCGTTGGGCCACTTCAGGGCCGTGTCGACGCCCGCCGTCCGGGACAGTCCGGTGGCCACCGCGACGCCGGTGAGCAGGGGCAGCCAGCCCCAGCGGGCCACCGGCACCTCGGCGGGCCTGAGCAGGACGGAGAAGAAGAGGCCGGAGCGGGCCGGGGCCGTCCACTGCCGGTCCAGGCGACCCCGCGCGGCGGTCTGCTCCTCCGCGACGAGCACGGCCCCCTCGCCGGCCGTCCCCGCGCCGGCACGGGCCACCAGGTCGGAGTTGGTGGAACCGGTGCGCTGCACCACGTCGACCTGCTGCCACAGCCCGCCGCCGCGCACCAGGCCTCTGCGCAGGCCGGCGGCGTTCAGCGGCGGGCGTTCGAGGTCGGTCCAGCGTCCCGGCGTCGGCGGGAGGTCCGGGCCGGTCGTGCCATCGTCATCCGGTGACTTCGTCATGCGGCCACCCTAGGTACGACGTCCTCCGCGGCGCAGCGGGGACGGGTCGGGGGACCGGATCACGAGACCGGGTCACCGGGGCGGTTCTCAGCCCGTTGACCGGTCTGTGAAGGGGAAAGGAGTGTGGGAAAGACCGCACTGCCGATCCCAGGGGCCCCCACTACTCTACGGATGAGTAACCGTCCCCCCTTTTGAGCAGGCAGGGAGCCGTATCCCGATGTCCGAGCCGGAAGTGCAGCAGCCCGACCTTCGTACGACCGCGGGCAAGATCGCGGACCTCCAGCGGCGCATTCACGAGGCGACGCACGCCGGTTCGGAACGGGCCGTGGAGAAGCAGCACGCCAAGGGCAAACTGACGGCCCGTGAGCGGATCGATCTGCTGCTCGACGAAGGGTCGTTCGTCGAGCTGGACGAGTTCGCCCGGCACCGTTCCACCAGCTTCGGCCTGGACGACAACCGCCCGTACGGCGACGGCGTCGTCACCGGGTACGGCACGGTCGACGGCCGCCCGGTCGCCGTGTTCTCGCAGGACTTCACAGTCTTCGGCGGGGCGCTGGGCGAGGTGTACGGGCAGAAGATCGTCAAGGTCATGGACTTCGCCCTGAAGACCGGCTGCCCGGTCATCGGGATCAACGACTCCGGCGGTGCCCGCATCCAGGAGGGTGTGGCCTCGCTGGGCGCCTACGGCGAGATCTTCCGCCGCAACACCCACGCCTCCGGCGTGATCCCGCAGATCAGCCTGGTCGTCGGCCCGTGCGCGGGCGGCGCGGTCTACTCCCCCGCGATCACCGACTTCACGGTCATGGTGGACCAGACCTCGCACATGTTCATCACCGGCCCGGACGTCATCAAGACGGTCACCGGCGAGGACGTCGGCTTCGAGGAGCTGGGCGGCGCCCGCACCCACAACTCCACCTCGGGCGTGGCCCACCACATGGCCGGTGACGAGAAGGACGCCATCGAGTACGTCAAGCAGCTGCTGTCGTACCTGCCGTCCAACAACCTCTCCGATCCCCCGGCGTACCCGGAGGAGGCGGACCTCGCCGTCACCGACGAGGACCGCGAGCTGGACACGATCGTCCCGGACAGCGCGAACCAGCCGTACGACATGCACACGGTGATCGAGCACATCCTGGACGACGGCGAGTTCCTCGAGACGCAGTCGCTGTTCGCGCCGAACATCGTCACCGGATACGGCCGGGTGGAGGGCCGCCCGGTCGGCATCGTCGCCAACCAGCCGATGCAGTTCGCCGGATGCCTGGACATCACCGCCTCCGAGAAGGCGGCCCGCTTCGTGCGCACCTGCGACGCCTTCAACGTGCCGGTCCTGACCTTCGTCGACGTGCCCGGCTTCCTGCCCGGTGTCGACCAGGAGCACGACGGCATCATCCGGCGCGGCGCCAAGCTGATCTTCGCGTACGCGGAGGCGACCGTCCCGCTGATCACCGTCATCACCCGCAAGGCGTTCGGCGGCGCGTACGACGTCATGGGATCCAAGCACCTGGGCGCCGACATCAACCTGGCGTGGCCCACCGCGCAGATCGCGGTGATGGGCGCACAGGGCGCCGTCAACATCCTGCACCGCCGCACCATCACCGAATCGGGCGACGCCGAAGCCACCCGCGCCCGGCTGATCCAGGAGTACGAGGACGCGCTGCTCAACCCCTACGTGGCGGCCGAGCGCGGCTACGTCGACGCGGTGATCATGCCGTCGGACACCCGTCGGCACATCGTCCGCGGGCTGCGTCAGCTGCGGACCAAGCGGGAATCCCTGCCTCCGAAGAAGCACGGCAACATCCCCCTGTGACCCCTGCCCGCCGGGCTCTGCGCACCGGGGCCCGGCCGAGCGATTGGAAGACGCCATGACGATCAAGGTCGTACGGGGCAACCCGACCCCGGAGGAGCTGGCCGCCGCACTGGCGGTGGTCCGCGTGCGCGCCGCGGCGGCGTCCGCCGTGCCGTCCGGCGCGCCCGCTCCCCGCGCCTCCTGGTCCGACCCGGCCCGCATCGCCGGCCGTCTCCTGCCCCAGCCGGGGCCGACGGCCTGGTCGCGGACGTACTGGCCGGGGGCTTAGAGCCTGTCCGGCGGATCGAGTCGGAGGTAGCCGGCGACATCTTTCGAGCTGGGGTGAGCGGGGCCTGGCGCGTGCAGCTGCAAGGCGGAGGAGGGCGTCGACGCGATGGGGGTCCCCCCTGCTCATGGGGGTGCCCCCGCTCGAGCGAAGCCGAGAGTGGGGGAGGAGCCGAGAGCTCGGGGGAGTCTGCGAGTGACGACAACGCGGCAGATGTGCGTGCCGGACCCCGCGTCTCCGGCCTGAGCCGCCGGACAGGCCTTAGGGCCCGAGTCCGTCGTCGGGATCGTGCCGGGAAGTTGAGTACGCGTACTCAGGCGGTGCCGGGCCGGGCGGCCGGACGATGGAGAGCATGCTGTGGTCCGACCCCGAGAACGAGCCGCCGAAGGAACTGCGGGACACGCAGGAGATGCTGCGGCGGCTGGGCGTTCTCATGGCACTGGCCATGGTGCTGGCGATGATCGTGATCGGCGTGCGGTGAGGCGTCGGACCGGCCGGGCCCGGACTTCCGTCGGGCCGGCCGGGCGGAGGCATCCGGCCGCCACGCCGGTGGGCGGATCCGCCGATACGCTGATCGCATGACAGATCAGCCCCGCCGTCGGCTCGTGCTCGCCTCCCAGTCCCCCGCCCGGCTCGGGCTGCTCCGCCAGGCCGGACTCACCCCCGAAGTGATCGTCAGCGGGGTCGACGAGGACGCCGTCACCGCACCCACCCCGGCCGAGCTGGCCCTCGCCCTCGCCGAAGCGAAGGCCTCCGTCGTCGCGGCGAAGCCGGAGGTCCGAGGCGCCTTGGTGATCGGCTGCGACTCGGTGCTCGAGCTGGACGGCCAGGCCCTCGGCAAGCCCGCGGACGCCGAGGAGGCCACCGCGCGCTGGAAGTCGATGCGGGGCCGCGCCGGCATCCTCCAGACCGGCCACTGCGTCTACGACACCACCGCGGAAGGCAGCCGGTACGCCTCCGCCACCGCGTCCACCGTCGTCCGCTTCGGCGATCCCTCGGACGAGGAGATCGCCGCCTACGTCGCGTCCGGCGAACCGCTCCATGTCGCGGGAGCGTTCACCCTGGACGGCCGCTCGGCCCCGTTCATCGAGGGCATCGACGGCGACCACGGGAACGTCATCGGCATCAGCCTGCCGCTGGTGCGCCGTCTGCTGGCCCGGCTGGGCGTGGGCATCACGGAGCTGTGGGCGCCGCCGGAGAGGTGACCGGGGACCCGTCGGCGCCGTCCCCGCCGCTCCCGCGGGCGGGAGCGGCGGGCTCGGCGGGTCCGGCGGCGTCGGCGGGCGCTCCAGGACGGCTCTCGGGGTCGTACGTCATCAGGAGCAGCACGATGAGGGCGAGCACCACCACCATGGAGAGGAACGCGGACACGCCGACCAGTCCCCACGCGAAGGCGCCCAGCAGCGCGTGCACCACGGCGGCGCCGATCAGCAGGACCCGGCCCGCCCCGGAGGGCGCGCGGTCGCGCAGGGCGACCAGCAGCGCGACGAGGCCGCACAGGGCGAAGCAGAGCCCGAAGACGACGCCGACGGCCTTCGAGGACACCGACGTCAGGTGCGGATCGAGGCCGGCCAGCGACATGTCCTGCCGGTCGACGACGACCCCGAGCAACCAGTTCAGGGCGGCGACGCCGAGCCCTTCGGCGAAGAGCACGAGTGCCACGATCCACGCCACCGGTCTGCGGACCACCGGCCCCACCCACTTTCGAGCACGACTGTGGTTACCCCGAGTACGCTCGAGACAGCGCGAACGTTACTGACAAGTAAAGACAGGGGCAAGGGTCCCGCGAACGGCAAAGAATCATTGGGCCATTCGTAGGGACTCGACAAAAAAACGGAGTGGGCCGCAGCACGCTCTCACAGAGACCTTGACCACACGGGACGGCTAGGGTTTCCCGGAGGAGTCTTGCGTACCAAGGTGCGACATGGGATTTCGCGGGTCGAGCGAGCCTCGAATCACGCTCCGTGTGGGCAAGCTCACCCTTGGGGACGGGTCGTAGTGCCGTGTCGGTAGTCCCTAAACTCGGCTTGTTTCAAGGAGGGAGCCTCAATCGTGCGCAAGGTGCTCATCGCCAACCGTGGCGAAATCGCTGTCCGCGTGGCCCGAGCCTGTCGGGATGCCGGTATCTCGAGCGTGGCCGTCTACGCGGATCCGGACCGCGACGCTCTGCATGTCCGCGCCGCGGACGAGGCGTTCGCCCTGGGCGGTGACACTCCCGCGACCAGCTACCTCGACATCGACAAGGTGCTGAAGGCCGCCCGCGAATCGGGGGCCGACGCCATCCATCCCGGCTACGGCTTCCTCTCCGAGAACGCCGGCTTCGCCCAGGCGGTCCTCGACGCGGGGCTGGTCTGGATCGGCCCGCCGCCGCAGGCCATCCGCGACCTCGGTGACAAGGTCGCCGCCCGCCACATCGCCCAGCGCGCCGGCGCGCCCCTGGTCGCGGGCACGCCCGACCCGGTGTCCGGCGCCGACGAGGTCGTCGCCTTCGCGAAGGAGCACGGCCTGCCCATCGCGATCAAGGCCGCGTTCGGCGGCGGCGGCCGCGGTCTGAAGGTCGCCCGCACCCTCGAAGAGGTCCCGGAGCTGTACGACTCCGCGGTCCGCGAGGCGGTGGCCGCCTTCGGCCGCGGCGAGTGCTTCGTCGAGCGGTACCTGGACAAGCCGCGGCACGTGGAGACCCAGTGCCTGGCCGACACC
This sequence comes from Streptomyces hirsutus, assembly GCF_001418415.1. Classification (GTDB taxonomy): domain Bacteria; phylum Actinomycetota; class Actinomycetes; order Streptomycetales; family Streptomycetaceae; genus Streptomyces; species Streptomyces hirsutus. The sequence continues at coordinate 13,461 of NZ_LIQT01000073.1, read as the reverse complement.
CACGGCAACGTGGTCGTCGTCTCCACCCGCGACTGCTCGCTGCAGCGCCGGCACCAGAAGCTGGTCGAGGAGGCCCCGGCGCCGTTCCTGTCCGACGCGCAGGTCGCCGAGCTGTACTCGGCGTCGAAGGCCATCCTGAAGGAGGCCGGCTACGTCGGCGCCGGCACGGTGGAGTTCCTGGTCGGCGTCGACGGCACGATCTCCTTCCTGGAGGTCAACACTCGCCTCCAGGTGGAGCACCCGGTCACCGAGGAGGTCGCCGGCGTCGACCTCGTCCGCGAGATGTTCCGCATCGCCGACGGCGAGGCGCTCGGCTACGACGACCCGCCGCTGCGCGGTCACTCGTTCGAGTTCCGCATCAACGGCGAGGACCCGGGACGCGGTTTCCTCCCCGCCCCCGGCACGGTCACCACGTTCGCCCCGCCGTCCGGTCCGGGCGTGCGCCTGGACGCGGGCGTCGAGTCGGGCTCGGTCATCGGCCCGGCCTGGGACTCCCTGCTGGCCAAGCTGATCGTCACCGGCCGCACCCGCCAGGAAGCGCTCCAGCGGGCGGCCCGCGCCCTGGACGAGTTCCAGGTCGAGGGGATGGCCACCGCCATCCCGTTCCACCGCGCCGTGGTCAGGGACCCCGCGTTCGCCCCCGAGCTCACCGGCTCCGCCGATCCTTTCACGGTCCACACCCGGTGGATCGAGACCGAGTTCGTCAACGAGATCAAGCCCTTCACGGCCGGCGCGGGCGCCGAGGCGGACGAGGAGGTCGACCGGGAGACGGTCGTCGTCGAGGTCGGCGGCAAGCGCCTCGAGGTCTCCCTGCCCGCCTCGCTCGGCATGTCGCTGGCCCGCACGGGTCTCGCGGCCGGGGCCAGGCCCAAGCGCCGTGCGGCGAAGAAGTCCGGTCCCGTGGCCTCGGGTGACACCCTCGCCTCCCCGATGCAGGGCACCATCGTCAAGATCGCGGTGGAGGAGGGGCAGGAGGTCAAGGAAGGCGACCTCGTCGTCGTCTTGGAGGCCATGAAGATGGAGCAGCCCCTCAACGCCCACCGCTCCGGCACCGTCAAGGGCCTCAGCGCGGAGGTCGGCGCGTCCGTCACGTCCGGGGCGGTCATCTGCGAGATCAAGGACTGACCCGTACGACGCTTCAAGGCGCCCGGCGGACCGGACAGGTCCGCCGGGCGCCTTGCGTTGACGGGCCACCGCGCGTCTGCGGGCTACCGCGCGCTCACCGTCTGCGCAGGTCCGCGACCCGTGCCCGCTCCGCGCTCTGGGCCTGTTCGGCCGCTCCCAGGCCCACCGCCGACCGCAGCCCCGGACCCTGTCGGCGGGGCCCCGGCAGCGGCATGTCCCGGCGCTGTTGCTGACGCGCCGGGGCCCCGTCACCCCCCGGGCCCGCGGTGCCTCCCGGCGCTCCGGCCACGGCGATCTGGACGCCCTGATCGGCGAGTGCCTGCAGCTCGGTGGCCGCGCGGTCGTCGTGGGCGGGCGGCTCGTCCGTCACCAGGCGGGTGATGAGGTCCGTGGGCACGGTCTGGAACATGGTGTCCATGCCGAGCTTGCCGTGGTCGGCGAGGACCACCACCTCCGCGGCGGCCTGCACCAGCGCCCGGTCGACGGAGGCCGACAGCATGTTGGACGTGGACAGCCCGCGTTCGGCGGTCAGCCCACTGCCGGAGAGGAAGGCCCTGGACACCCTCAGCCCCTGGAGGGACTGTTCGGCGCCGCTGCCGACGAGGGCGTAGTTCGAACCGCGCAGCGTACCGCCGGTCATCACGACCTCGACCCGGTTGGCGTGCGCCAGCGCCTGGGCCACGAGCAGGGAATTGGTGACGACGGTCAGCCCGGGCACCCGGGCCAGCCGGCGCGCCAGCTCCTGCGTGGTGGTACCCGCACCGACCACGACGGCCTCGCCCTCCTCCACGAAACTCGCGGCGAGGTCGGCGATGGCGGTCTTCTCGGCGGTCGCGAGATGGGACTTCTGCGGGAAGCCGGACTCTCGCGTGAAACCACCCGGCAGTACCGCACCGCCATGCCGGCGGTCGAGGAGTCCTTCTGCCTCCAGCGCGCGCACGTCCCGCCGTACGGTCACTTCGGAGGTCTGGACGACGCGGGCGAGTTCACGGAGCGACACGGCCCCGTTCGCTCGCACCATTTCGAGGATCAATTGGCGACGTTCTGCAGCGAACACGAAACTGACAGTAACTCCAGCGACCGTCTGCTTTCAGCACTTTGCGCTGAATAGCAGAAGTTGTTCGCACACCCGACCGTCAAGTGGTATAAGCGCCAAGTGATGGCCTGGTTGCATCGCTCATGCCGCGCGCATGCCCCGCAACTCCCTGTGACCAAAAGGGAGTTGACGGTCACTCGGTGGGCGGCGGTGGGGCGCTGGCGGGGAGCCGGGGTCGGTCCGCCCGGTCAGGCTTCCCCGCCCATCTTCCGCGTGTGCAACTGTCGTGCCACCTCGGCGATCGAACCCGACAGCGAGGGGTACACGGTGAAGGCGTTCGCGATCTGCTCGACCGTCAGGTTGTTGTCGACCGCGAGCGAGATGGGGTGGATCAGCTCGGAGGCACGCGGTGCGACCACGACGCCGCCCACCACGATCTCGGTGCCCGGCCGGCAGAAGATCTTGACGAACCCGTCACGGATGCCCTGCATCTTCGCGCGGGGGTTGCGCAACAGCGGCAGCTTCACGACCCGCGCGTCGATCTTGCCCGCGTCGACGTCCGCCTGGGTGTAACCGACGGTGGCGATCTCGGGGTCGGTGAACACGTTCGACGAGACGGTCTTCAGGTTCAGCGGAGCGACCGCGTCGCCCAGGAAGTGGTACATGGCGATGCGCCCCTGCATCGCCGCCACCGACGCCAGTGCGAAGACCCCGGTGACGTCACCGGCCGCGTACACGCCGGGGGCGCTGGTGCGGGAGACCCGGTCGGTCCAGATGTGCCCCGACTCGCGCAGCCTGACCCCGGCCTCCTCGAGCCCCATGCCCGCGGAGTTCGGGACGGCGCCCACCGCCATCAGGCAGTGCGACCCGGTGATGACCCGCCCGTCGGCGAGGGTCACCTCCACCCGGTCCCCGGCCCGCTTGGCGGACTGCGCGCGCGAACGCGCCATGACGTTCATGCCGCGGCGGCGGAAGACGTCCTCCAGCACCACGGCGGCGTCCGGGTCCTCGCCCGGCAGCACCCGGTCGCGCGACGACACGAGCGTGACCTTCGAGCCCAGCGCCTGGTACGCGCCGGCGAACTCGGCACCGGTGACACCGGAACCGACCACGATGAGTTCCTCGGGGAGCTCGTCGAGGTCGTAGACCTGGGTCCAGTTCAGGATGCGCTCGCCGTCCGGCCGGGCGTCGGCCAGCTCGCGCGGGTGGCCGCCGGTGGCGATGAGCACCGCGTCGGCGGTCAGCGTCTCCTCGGTCCCGTCGGCGGCCTGCACGACGACCTTGCGCGACCCGTCGAGGGCCTGCATGCCCTCGAGCCGTCCGCGGCCGCGCAGCACCCGGGCGCCGGCCCGCGTCACGGACGCGGTGATGTCGTGCGACTGGGCCAGGGCCAGCCGCTTCACACGGCGGTTCACCTTGCCCAGGTCCACGCCCACCACCCGGGCGGCCTGCTCGACGTGCGGAGTGTCGTCGGCGACGATGATGCCCAGTTCCTCGTAGGAGGAGTCGAAGGTGGTCATCACCTCGGCCGTGGCGATCAGGGTCTTCGACGGCACGCAGTCGGTGAGCACCGACGCACCGCCCAGGCCGTCGCGGTCGACGACGGTCACCTCCGCGCCGAGCTGCGCGGCGACCAGCGCCGCTTCGTATCCGCCGGGTCCGCCACCAATGATCACGATCCGAGTCACGTACTCCATTGTCCCGCACACTTGACCGTGCGACCGCCCCGGGGCTCCGGGCCGTGGCCCCCCTGTTACCGGAGTGGTCCGCGGTGCGGCTGCCGTACGCTCTCCACCATGTCGCTCTACGCCGCGTACGCCGGCAACCTCGACGCGCGGCTGATGTCCCGCCGCGCTCCGCATTCGCCGCTGCGCGCCACCGGCTGGCTGAACGGGTGGCGGCTGACCTTCGGGGGCGACACCTGGGGTCTGCCCTGGCCGGGCGGGCCGGACGGGTCGGACGGCGGCCTGTCGGCCGAGGACCGGACCGGGACGGGAACCGGGAACGGGATCGAGAGCGGGACCGGAAGCCCGAAGGAGAGCGGGACCGGGGCGCTCGCGACGATCGTCGAGGACCACTTCGCACAGGTCTTCGTCGCGCTGTACGACATCGCCCCCATGGACGAGGACTCCATGGACCGCTGGGAGGGCACGGGCCTGGACATATACCGGCGCACCCGCGTCCGCGTGCACACCCTGGACGGCGAGGAATCCGCCTGGGCCTACGTCCTGAACGCCTACGAGGGCGGCCTGCCCTCGGCCCGTTACCTGGGACAGGTGGCGGACGCGGCGGAATCCGCGGGCGCGCCCCACGACTACGTGATGGAGCTGCGCAAGCGTCCTTGCTGAGTGCGCAGGCGCTCACGCGGAGCGGCTTCGCGCACCGCCCCGCAGGAACCCGCCCGCACGAAACCGCCCGTACGACGGTGGGTGTGCGACGGGGGCTCCGGATTCGGTCCATTGCTCACCTCCTCGTCGGAAACGACAGGACAACGATCGCGAGCCCGTGAGCTACGACATCTACGCGCGTAGGCGAACACCGGCTACTCTCATCCGCGTGAACGCTTCTCTTCTTCCGGACGACATCCAGGGCGACCCCCACGCCGCAGCCGACGCCGCAGCCGCGCGCCTGCGTGAGCTCACGGGCGCCGAGACCCACGACGTGGCCCTCGTGATGGGCTCCGGCTGGGCACCGGCCGTGGACGCCCTCGGCACCCCCGACGCCGAGTTCCCGGTCACCGAGCTGCCCGGTTTCCCGCCGCCCGCGGTCGAGGGCCACGGCGGCACGATCCGGTCCTACCGGGTCGGCGCCAAGCGCGCCCTGGTCTTCCTGGGCCGCACCCACTACTACGAGGGCCGCGGCGTGGCCTCCGTGGCGCACGGTGTCCGCACCGCCGTCGCCGCCGGCGCCAAGACGGTCGTCCTGACCAACGGCTGCGGTGGTCTGCGCGAGGGCATGCGTCCCGGCCAGCCGGTCCTGATCAGCGACCACATCAACCTCACGGCCACCTCCCCCATCGTCGGCGCCAACTTCGTCGACCTCACCGACCTGTACTCCCCGCGTCTGCGGGCCCTGTGCAAGGAGATCGACGCGAGCCTGGAGGAGGGCGTCTACGCCCAGTTCCCCGGCCCGCACTACGAGACCCCGGCGGAGATCCGCATGGCGCGGGTGATCGGGGCGGACCTGGTGGGCATGTCGACGGTGCTCGAGGCCATCGCGGCGCGGGAGGCGGGTGCGGAGGTGCTCGGCATCTCCCTGGTCACCAACCTCGCCGCCGGCATGACCGGTGAGCCCCTCAACCACGAGGAGGTCCTCCAGGCGGGCCGCGACTCGGCCACCCGGATGGGCACCCTCCTGACCCAGGTCCTGGGCCGCCTGTAGGGGAACCCTCCGCGGGACCCCTCCGGCAGGCCCCCTTCCCGTGGCTTTTCCGCAGGACCCGTGCCGGGCCCTCCGCCCGGGCCCCTCCGCGGGGCGGGACGACGCAACGAACCATTCGAGAGGCTGACCGACACGTGCACGACGACCTGACCACTCGCGCCCGCACCTGGCTCGCCGAGGACCCCGACCCCGAGACCCGCGCGGAACTCGCGGCGCTCCTCGACGCCGACGACGTCACCGAACTCACCGCCCGTTTCAGCGGCACCCTCCAGTTCGGCACCGCGGGCCTCCGCGGCGAGCTGGGCGCCGGCCCGATGCGGATGAACCGCGCCGTCGTCATCCGCGCGGCCGCCGGCCTCGCCGCGTACCTCAAGGGGCAGGGGCACACCGGGGGCCTCGTGGTGATCGGCTACGACGCCCGCCACAAGTCGGCGGACTTCGCCCGCGACACGGCCGCCGTCATGACGGGCGCCGGGCTCCGGGCCGCCGTCCTGCCCCGGCCCCTGCCCACGCCGGTGCTCGCCTTCGCCATACGGCACCTCGGCGCGGTCGCCGGGGTCGAGGTCACCGCCAGTCACAACCCGCCCCGCGACAACGGCTACAAGGTGTACCTCGGCGACGGCTCCCAGATCGTCCCCCCGGCCGACGCGGAGATCGCCGCCGAGATCGCGGCCGTCGGGTCCCTGAACGACGTGCCCCGTCCCGACGCCGGCTGGGAGACCCTCGACGACTCCGTCCTGGACGCCTACCTCGCCCGCACGGACGCGGTCCTGGCCAAGGACTCCCCCCGTACCGCCCGCACGGTCTACACGGCGATGCACGGCGTCGGCAAGGACGTCCTGCTCGCCGCCTTCGCGCGGGCCGGTTTCCCCGAGCCGGTCCTGGTCGCCGAGCAGGCCGAACCCGACCCGGACTTCCCCACCGTCGCCTTCCCCAACCCGGAGGAGCCCGGGGCGATGGACCTGGCCTTCGCGACGGCCCGCGAGGCGGAGCCGGACCTGGTCCTCGCCAACGACCCGGACGCCGACCGCTGCGCCGCGGCCGTCAAGGGCACCGACGGGGACTGGCGCATGCTGCGCGGCGACGAGGTGGGGGCACTGCTCGCCGCCCATCTGGTCCGCCGCGGGGCGACCGGCACGTTCGCCGAGTCGATCGTCTCGTCGACCCTCCTCGCCCGCATCGCCGAGCAGGCGGGTCTGCCGCACGAGGAGACGCTGACCGGCTTCAAGTGGATCGCCAGGGTCGAGGGCCTGCGCTACGGCTACGAGGAGGCGCTGGGCTACTGCGTCGACCCGGACGGCGTACGCGACAAGGACGGCATCACGGCCGCCCTGCTCCTCGCCGAGCTGGCCTCCGGGCTGAAGGAGGAGGGCCGTACTCTCCTGGACCTCCTCGACGACCTCGCCGTGGCCCACGGCCTGCACGCCACCGACCAGCTGTCCGTGCGCGTCGAGGACCTGTCCCTCATCGCGGACGCGATGCGCCGGCTGCGGGAGAACCCCCCGGCCGAACTGGCCGGCCTGCCGGTCACCGAGGCCGAGGACCTGACCCGGGGCACGGACGCCCTGCCGCCCACCGACGGCCTGCGCTACACCCTCCGGGGCGCCCGCGTCATCGTCCGCCCGAGCGGTACGGAGCCCAAGCTGAAGTGCTACCTGGAGGTCGTCGTCCCGGTCACCGCGCGGGACGACCTTCCCGCGGCCCGCACCGAGGCGGCGGCCCTGCTGACCGCGATCAAGCGGGACCTGAAGGCGGCGGCCGGCATCTGAGCGACCGGCGTGGGGATCCCGCGCCGGAGCACCCGCGGAAAAGCACGGGGAAAAGCGTCGGGAGGGGCTGCCGGATCGGCAGCCCCTCCCGACGTACCGCCCCTCAGGGGGGTCGAGATCCCTCAGCCGAGCCCCAGCAGGACCGCCAGCAGCACGGCGCCGGCCAGCGACGGGGCGATGATCTCGTAGGACCACCGCACGCTCACCTCGCCCTGCGCGCTCGCCTCGCCCCCACGGATCTCGTGCAGCTCACGCAGTTCGTCCATCGAGCGGTCCGTCGGCGCCCGATCGACTCCGGCCGACCGGTCCGGGGCGCCCGGGGCGACGCCCCCGCGCCGGGAGGCCTCGGTGCCCGGCGTCCGGCCGCCCATGACCCGCGGGTCCCGCCGCGTCGCCCGTTTGCGGGCCCGCAGCGAGACGGGCAGGGCCCACAGCTGGTACTTGCCGCCGTCGTCCGAGAAGACCTCGTTGGTGTAACCGGAGCGCAGCGAGACCACCCGTCCCCAGGGCAGCGTGATCGTGCGGAAGGGGTTGCGGACGCGCAGCCGGTCCTCGTTGGCGAACACCGCGGGGACCAGGGTGTACGCGGCCACCAGGGGTACGAGGAACAGCAGCGCGGCGAGCGCCAGCCATGGGGTGTTGCCCTCGCCGACGGCCACGGCGTCGATACCGAGCCAGCAGGCGAGGGCGAGGATCAGCGCGCCGCCGACGAACCCCGAGGTCGACCGGTAGATCCGGTCGGCGTACTTGGGCCCCGAGGCCGCCGGGCCCGCCGAGGCCGCCGCCGATCCCTCCGACGCCACTGAAGCCGCTGAAGCCGCCGCCGGAGAGTCCGCGGGCTCCGAAGTCGCCGGGGACTCCGACACCGCCGAAGGCTCCGACGGTTCGGAGGAGTCGGCGGGCTCGGTGGACTCGGTGGACTGGGCAGGCTCTGCGGGCTCCCGGTCGGACGGCTGAGGCTCGGGGGTCGTCATGCTCCCGATTCTGCCCGACGCCCGCACTCGCGCCCGCACGGGCAGGCGGTGGGCGGGGCCGGGCGGAACAGGGCGGGAACAGGGCAGGAACAGGACGGGGTCCGCCCCCGTTCCTGAACGGGTCGGAGGGCTGTACAGCCGCTACGCGCGTAGATATGCTCGGCTGGTGACCATGTCCTCCACTGCACCCACCTCCCCCCAGCCCTCGCCGGCGCCCGAGCGAGGCGGTGCTCCCGCCGCGCTGAGCGACGTCACCGCGTCCGACAGCACGCTGCGCCGCTTCCTGCACGGGCTGCCCGGCGTCGACGCGGTCGGTCTGGAGGCGCGTGCCGCCTCGCTCGGCACCCGCTCGATCAAGACGACCGCGAAGGCGTACGCCATCGACCTCGCCATCTCGATGGTCGACCTGACGACGCTGGAAGGCGCGGACACCCCGGGCAAGGTCCGGGCGCTCGGCGCGAAGGCGGTCCGCCCCGACCCGTCCGACCGTACGGCGCCCGCCACGGCCGCGGTCTGCGTCTACCCCGACATGGTGGCCACGGCCAAGGAGGCCGTCGCCGGCTCCACGGTCAAGGTCGCCTCCGTCGCGACCGCCTTCCCGGCCGGCCGCGCCTCGCTCGCCGTCAAGCTGGCCGACGTCCGGGAGGCCGTCGCCGCCGGTGCCGACGAGATCGACATGGTCATCGACCGCGGCGCGTTCCTCGCGGGGAACTACCGGAAGGTGTTCGACGAGATCACCGCCGTGAAGGAGGCCTGCGGGGCGAGCGCCCGGCTGAAGGTCATCTTCGAGACGGGCGAGCTGTCGACGTACGACAACATCCGCCGGGCGAGCTGGCTCGGCATGCTGGCCGGCGCGGACTTCATCAAGACCTCGACCGGCAAGGTGGCGGTGAACGCCACGCCCGCGAACACGCTCCTGATGCTGGAGGCGGTCCGCGACTTCCGTGCGCAGACCGGGGTCCAGGTCGGTGTGAAGCCCGCCGGCGGCATCCGCACCACCAAGGACGCGATCAAGTTCCTCGTCCTGGTCAACGAGACCGTCGGTGAGGACTGGCTGGACAACCACTGGTTCCGCTTCGGCGCCTCCTCGCTTCTGAACGACCTGCTGATGCAGCGCCAGAAGCTGGCCACCGGCCGCTACTCCGGTCCCGACTACGTGACGGTGGACTGATCACCATGACCAAGAAGAACAAGAAGAACAAGGCCGCTGACGCGTCGACCGCCGTGGCAGGCGGGGCCGCCGCGGCAGCCACCGTCCGGGCCGCTCCCGCACGCTCGTCCGCGTTCGAGTACGCCCCGGCGCCCGAGTCCCGCGCGGTCGTCGACATCGCCCCGTCCTACGGCCTGTTCATCGACGGCGAGTTCACCGAGGCGGCCGACGGCCGGGTCTTCAAGACCGTCAGCCCCGCCACCGAGGAGGTCCTCTCCGAGATCGCGCAGGCCGGTGAGGCGGACGTGGACCGCGCGGTGAAGGCGGCCGGGAAGGCCTTCGCGAGCTGGTCGGCGCTGCCCGGCGCCGAGCGGGCCAAGTACCTGTTCCGCATCGCCCGGATCATCCAGGAGCGCAGCCGCGAGCTGGCCGTCCTGGAGACGCTGGACAACGGCAAGCCGATCAAGGAGACGCGGGACGCCGACCTGCCCCTGGTCGCCGCGCACTTCTTCTACTACGCGGGCTGGGCCGACAAGCTCGAGCACGCCGGCTACGGGACGAGCCCGCGCCCCCTCGGCGTGGCCGGCCAGGTCATCCCCTGGAACTTCCCGCTGCTCATGCTCGCGTGGAAGATCGCCCCGGCGCTCGCGACCGGCAACACGGTCGTCCTCAAGCCGGCCGAGACCACCCCCCTCTCCGCCCTCTTCTTCGCGGACGTCTGCCGCCAGGCGGGCCTGCCCCGGGGCGTCGTCAACATCCTTCCCGGATACGGCGACGCGGGCGCCGCGCTGGTCGCCCACCCGGACGTGAACAAGGTCGCCTTCACCGGCTCCACGGCGGTCGGCAAGCAGATCGCGCGGACCGTCGCCGGGACCCGCAAGAAGGTCACGCTCGAACTCGGCGGCAAGGGCGCCAACATCGTCTTCGACGACGCCCCGATCGACCAGGCCGTCGAGGGCATCGTGAACGGCATCTTCTTCAACCAGGGCCAGGTCTGCTGCGCGGGCTCCCGCCTGCTGGTCCAGGAGTCGATCCACGACGAGCTGCTCGACTCCCTCAAGCGCAGGCTCTCCACACTGCGCCTGGGCGACCCGCTGGACAAGAACACCGACATCGGCGCGATCAACTCCGCGGAGCAGCTCGCGCGGATCACCTCGCTCGTCGAACAGGGTGAGGCGGAGGGCGCCGAGCGCTGGTCGGCGCCCTGCGAACTCCCCGAGAACGGCTACTGGTTCGCGCCGACGCTGTTCACCGGCGTCACCCAGGCGCACACCGTCGCGCGGGACGAGATCTTCGGCCCGGTGCTGTCGGTGCTCACCTTCCGGACGCCGGACGAGGCCGTCGCCAAGGCCAACAACACGCCGTACGGCCTGTCGGCGGGCATCTGGACGGAGAAGGGCTCCCGCATCCTGGCCGTGGCGAACAAGCTCCGTGCGGGTGTCGTCTGGTCCAACACGTTCAACAAGTTCGACCCCACCTCGCCGTTCGGCGGCTACAAGGAGTCGGGATTCGGCCGCGAGGGCGGCCGCCACGGCCTGGAGGCGTACCTCGATGTCTGAGAAGACCGACAAGAACGTGCAGGCCGGCAAGGCCGCGACCGCCGACACGGCCGGCGGGACCGAGCAGCGGCGGCTGAGCGTCTTCAAGACCTACAAGCTGTACGTCGGCGGGAAGTTCCCGCGTTCCGAGAGCGGCCGGGTGTTCGAGGTGACCGATTCAGGGGGAAACTGGCTGGCGAACGCCCCGCTGTCGTCCCGCAAGGACGCCCGTGACGCGGTGGTCGCCGCCCGCAAGGCGTTCGGCGGCTGGGCCGGGGCGACGGCGTACAACCGCGGTCAGGTCCTCTACCGCGTCGCGGAGATGCTGGAGGGCCGCCGGGAGCAGTTCGCCTCGGAGGTCGCCGACGCGGAGGGCCTGTCGCAGGCGCAGGCCGCGGCGCAGGTGGACGCCGCGGTCGACCGCTGGGTCTGGTACGCGGGCTGGACGGACAAGATCGCCCAGATCGTCGGCGGCGGAAACCCGGTCGCGGGCCCGTTCTTCAACCTGTCCTCCCCCGAGCCGACCGGCGTGGTCGCCGTCCTGGCACCCCAGGAGTCGTCCTTCCTGGGCCTGGTCTCGGTTCTCGCCCCGGTGATCGCGACCGGCAACACCGCGGTCGTCGTCGCCTCGGAGAAGGCCCCGCTCCCGGCGCTCTCGCTCGGCGAGGTCCTGGCCACCTCCGACGTGCCCGGCGGTGTGGTCAACATCCTGTCCGGCCGTACGGCGGAGATCGCCGCGCCGCTGGCCGCGCACCAGGACGTCAACGCGATCGACCTGGCGGGCGCCGACGAGGCGCTCGCGAAGGAACTGGAGATCGCCGCGGCCGACAACCTCAAGCGCGTCCTGCGTCCACAGCCTGTGGACAACTGGGCGGCGACGCCGGGCGCCGACCGCATGACGGCGTTCCTGGAGACCAAGACGGTCTGGCACCCGACCGGCTCCCTGGGCGCCTCGGGCTCCGCCTACTGACGGAGGCGCCGCAGCCCGGAGAGCCGTGCCCCCCGTCCGGGAGGGGTGCGGCTCTCCGTATGTCCGGCGGACGCCTCGATGTCCGGCCGGTCCGCGGGACGTCCTGCGGATGCCCCGCGGATCAGCCGCCCAGCATTCCCGTCGCCTGGCCGACCACCGGAATGCCGTCGACCGACTCCGCCTGGGCCACCGGGCGGGTCACCGTGCGGGAGTCCACCGGCTTGAAGTCGGCGACCTGGGTGCCGACCCCGTTGTCGAGCGGGTCGACGCCCGTGCCGGCCAGCGGGTTGGGCTTCAGGCCGGAGACCGGGCCCGCGACATGGCCGACCGTGCCCGTCAGGGGCTGCACACCGGTCTGCGGATCGACGGCTCCGAGCGATGCGGGACGCGTGGTGCGCGGGCCCTGGGGCGCCTCCGAGTCCGCCGCTGCCGCCGTCGTCGCGCCCGCCCCCAGGGCCACTCCCGCGGTCGCCAGAGCGACCAGGGTGCGCCGGGCGGCCGGCTTCTTGGGTGCTGCGTGTCGGGCCATCGCTGCTGCCACCTCTTGGCTTCGCCGATCCTCCCGCTGAGTGACCGGAACGACGCGCAGCGTAGTGGAGATGTGGTACGCGCCTCAAAGCGGACCCGCACGGTCGTACACCACCCGTTCGATGCCTCAGACTGGTGTCCCGTGAGTTCCCAGTCGCCCTTCTCCGCGCGTGTCGTGCTGCTCTGCGGCCCCTCCGGCTCCGGCAAGTCCCTCCTCTCGGCCCGCTCCGGCCTGCCCGTGCTGCGTCTCGACGACTTCTACAAGGAGGGCGACGACCCGTCCCTGCCCCTCGTGGCGGGCGGTTCCGACATCGACTGGGACCACCCCGGCTCCTGGGACGCGGACGCCGCCGTCGCCGCGATCGACCGGCTGTGCCGTACGGGTCGCACGGATGTGCCCGTCTACGACATCGGCCTGAGTGCCCGTACGGGCGCGTCGCACGTGGACTTCGGCGCCGCACCGCTGTTCATCGCGGAGGGCATCTTCGCCGCGGAGATCGTCGCCCGCTGCGGCGAACTGGGCCTCCTGGCCGACGCGCTGTGCCTGAGCCGGGGCCCGGTGAAGACCTTCCGCCGCCGCTTCCTGCGGGACCTCGAGGAAGGCCGCAAGTCCGTGCCGTTCCTGCTGCGCCGCGGCTGGCGGCTGATGCGGCTGGAACGGTCGATCGTCGCCCGCCAGACCGCGCTCGGCGCGCACGCCTGCGACCGCGACGAGGCGCTGACCCGCCTGGCGACCGCACGGGGCGGCAGCGTTCCGGCCGGCGCCGGAACGCTCACGACGCGTACGTCCGCCCGGTCGTAGCCGGCACCGCGCCGACGCACCCACGGCACACGTCGCACACACGGAAGCGGGACGGGAAGGCCCCCCGGCCTTCCCGTCCCGCTCCCTTGTGGCTCCCCCGCTCCACGGCGACGTCCCCCGACATCTCCGCGTCCCCCGTTACTTGTTCCCCCCTTGGTTCCCCCGGGGATCCCCCGATCCCCGGGGGA
>NZ_LIQT01000729.1 GCF_001418415.1 Streptomyces hirsutus | reverse complement strand
CAGAGAACCCGACGGCCGTCATGAAGGGGCGCTCGGGCTAGTGCTGGAGCTTCGAGGTGAGCTTTGCCTGCATCTTCTGTGTCGCCTGGTGCAGGGCTTGGGTGAGTGCCGTCTCGGACGGGGTGCGGGGGTCCTCGCGGGTGAAGCAGAGGCGCGCCTGCGGCCCCGAGATGGTGATGGCGATGGGCGGGTACCCCTGAGGGGTGGGGAGCGTCTGCGCGAGTGCCGCGATGCCGGGCTGGGTCTCCTCGACGTTGCGTGCGTAGCCGCGCTGCCTGACGTTCTCCAGTTCGGCTTCGAGGGCCGTGCGGGTCGGGGTGGTGGTCTTCGCCGCGTGCGGGAGGGGTTCGTTCGGGTAGATCCGGCGGAGCTGCTCGGTGGTGAGGGTGGCGAGGAGGGCTCGTCCGCAGGCCGAGGTGTGCGCGGGGAGGATCGTTCCCGCCCGGGCTTCGATGCGCATGTGGTGCTGTGAGGCGATGCCGTAGATGTAGCGCACCGCCTGCCCTTCGAGGACCGCGAACTCCACGGTCTCGCCGGTTGCCGCCTGCAGCTCGAGCAGGTCGTCCTGGACGAGGTGGGTGAAGTCCGTGTCGGCGTGGGCGGGGCGGGCACTGGTCATGGCCGGGCCGAGACGGTAGCCGGGGCCGTCGAGTGAGCGACGCATGAAGCCGTTCGCCTCGAGGGTGGCCAGGAGCCGGTGGGCGACGGAGGTCCCCACACCCAGTTCGTCGGCGGCACGGGCGAGGGTGACGACCGGCTCCTGCTGGGCCAGTGCAAGCAGTCGAAGTGCCCTGTCCACAGTTTGAAGAGTGTTCACGGCCCGATATTCCCACATACAGGGAATGATTGACTAGTCACTCCCTGATAGTGGATTCTCTCGATGTCCGCAGGCGAACGCACACTCGAACGGGTGTCTTTGCGTGGCGCGGACTCCTGGGCGCGAGATCACCCCCTTGTCTGCCCGTGGCGTAAGTGGCCGTTGAGGCGTGAACCGCCCGTCAGCTCGTGTGACGTGCCGCGCAGTGAGGACACCGAGGAGAGTGAAGCAATGAGAGTCAGTGGACTCGATGGGCAGACCGAAGCGACTCAGCCGGACACGGCACCGGAGGGCTCCGGGGACCCGGAGGGCGGGAGCGGGACACCCACCGCCCGGCGCGCGGTCGTCAGTGGCGCGCTGGGTTCCGCACTGGAGTGGTTCGACTTCTCCGTGTACGGCGCGTTGTCGGCCACGGTGTTCCCCCAGCTGTTCTTCCCCGACCTCGCACCGGGCACCGCGCTGCTGGCGTCGTTCGCGACCTTCGGGGTCGGGCTGGTGGCACGGCCCCTGGGCGGCCTCGTGTTCGGCATGCTGGGCGACCGGCTCGGCCGCCGGAACGTCCTCATGTTCACGCTGCTACTCATGGGCGCGGCGTCGGTACTGATCGGCCTGCTTCCGACCTACGCCACGGTGGGAATGGTGGCTCCGGCCGCGCTGGTGGTCCTGCGTTTCCTGCAGGGCTTCGCCCTGGGGGGCGAGCACACCGGGTCGCAGCTCATGGTGATGGAACACTCGCCGAGCCGGCGCCGCGGTGTCGCGGGCGCCCTGATGTCGGTGGGATCGCCGATCAGCCAGGTGCTCGCCACCCTCACGCTGACCGGACTCGCCGCGTGGCTCACCGAGGACCAGTTCACCAGCTGGGGCTGGCGGATTCCCTTCCTTATGAGCGTGGCGCTCATCGCCATCGGGTACTACATCCGGCACCGCGTCGAGGAGACTCCGGTCTTCCTCGCCAACGAGAGCAAGAGCGAGCAGCCGGCACGCGGGCTGCTGAGGCAGCACCGGAAGACCGTGCTGCTGCTGGTGCTCGCGTGGGCCGCGCCGGGAGCGCTGTACTACATCACCGTCACCTTCGCCATCAGCTACCTCACGGGCCAGCTCGGATTCGACAAGAGCTCCACCTTCGGGTTGATGGTCGTCGCGAACTCGATCTCCATCGGGGCCAGCCTGCTCGGCGGCTGGTCCAGCGACCGGATCGGGCGAAAGCGCGTCCTCTTCACGGGTCTCGCGGTGCTGCTGGCCTTCCTCGTCCCGTTCTTCCTCATCCTCGACACGGGCAACTGGTGGATGGCCGCGCTCACCATCACGGGTGCGCTGTGCGGTGTGCAGTTCATGACCGGATGCCAGGGAGCCTTCTACGCCGAGGCGCTGCCGACCCCCGTCCGGTACACCGGATCGGCTCTCGGACTCACCGGCGGAAACATGCTGTTCGCCGCACCGGCGCCCCTGCTCGCGACATGGCTGATGCAGATCTCGGAGAACGGAACCCTGCTGATCACCGCCTACGGCCTGCTCACGATCCTGATATCCGCCGTGGCGATCCGCCTGCTCCCGGACCGTACCGGCCGGCAGCTCGAGGCGTGACGGGGTCCGCACCCCACCGCCGTACCCGCTCCCCCGCTCCCCTG